>NZ_JAMYRR010000005.1:0-367347 GCF_040321535.1 Mesorhizobium sp. M0340
CGTCACCGCCCCCGCCCCCCCCCCCTCCCCCTCCCGCGCCCCCGCCCCGGCGGGCGGGCGCCCGGTATCGTCCGCCGCCGCGCGCGGCGCCGGCCCCCCCCCCCCCAACACCTCGACAGAACGAAGTTTTGCAAGCGGTGGAACCCAGAACGTCCCCGACACGAATATCTCCCCGGTGTGCCATCGCCCCGCCATGTGGCGCGATACCCTGCATGAGGTGCCTGTGCGGATGCGTCCCATTCCAGGCAATGCCTCACCGTGCGCAGAAGTCAGCGTAGTCGGATCATTCGGCGATGCGGTGGAGGATCGGGTGTGATGAAATGTTCCTGGCCATCGACCTCAACCGGGCTCGCATCCAGAGACTGAAACGCGAAATCGTCACGAGGGTTGGCGGCTTGGAAGCCGCTGCGTTCAGCAATCAATCGGTCGTCTTCGGAGCCGCCCGAAGCTCGATGGCGGGTCAGCCCAAGCTGAAGGAAATCGGCCGTTCCTTTTTTCATCCGTTGGAGGAGGGACCGCACCCTCCTGGCGTTTGGGGTCAGTTCTTTGACAGGACGGAGAAGCGCCACAGTGCGGACGACATCAGCTGTGACAGATCGCAGCTTGGTGGCGGTTCCTTCCGCCAATTCTAAGCCACGCCCACGGCGTCCTCGAATGGATTGGGTCTGACCGAAGACCGCCTTCGCTTCATTCAGTCTCGATCGTCTTCCCGCAACGACGTCGCTGCGTTTTCTTCCCCTGGCCGCTGCACGGTCCAAGAAAGCCTCGCGTCGCCGTCTTCCACTTCGTTTCAGCCCCTTTGGGGTGCGGACCGATCGCCTCCGGTCTCACGACCACCATCGAGGCCGCGATGGGCGCGGCCCGAGAAAAACAGAAGGAACCATCACAATGGCTACGATCGGCACATTCTCGCGCACCGCGAACGGCTTCTCCGGCTCGGTCAAGACCCTCAATCTCAACGTCAAGACGGTGATGTTCTCTCCGGCGGATGGCGACAATGAAAAGGGTCCTGACTTCCGCATCTTCGCCGGCGCCACCGAGTTCGGGGCGGCATGGAAGAAGACCTCGCGCGAGGGACGCGATTACCACTCCGTCAAGCTCGACGATCCCAGCTTCCCCGCTCCGATCTATGCGAGCCTGGTCGAGACCGACACCGAGGGCGACTTCTCCCTCATCTGGTCCCGCCGCACCGCAGAGTGATCCGACTTAACACGAAGCCCCACCGCAAGGCGGGGCTTCGTCATGTTCAAGTCCTGCACTGCCTGGCTCGTCCGCCAGGTGCCGCGCGCTAGGCTTTGGCCGGTGCCTTGCGCGCCTTCACTGGGGACTTGATGGCTGCCGCAGCCGTTTTCGCTGCTGCCGAGCGAGCATCCCGCTTTGGTTTTTCCGCCGCGGCAGGAGGCGCAGCCGCCTTGCGCCCGAGCCCTGATGCCTTCGCCAGAGCCGAGCGGGTGGCCGCGTAGTTCGGCGCCACCATCGGGTAATCGGCAGGCAGGTTCCACTTTTGCCGGTATTGGTCAGGGGTGAGGTCAAAATGCTGAAGATGCCGCCTGAGCGATTTGAATTTCTTTCCGTCTTCCAGACAGATGATGAAGTCCGGCGTCACCGACTTCCTGATCGATACTGCCGGCTCCTGCTTGATCATAGGTTCTACCGCCGGCGTGCCGATGCCTTTCAGAGCGGCATGGATATCGGCGATCAATTTCGGCAACTCGCCGACCGGTAGTGGATTGTTCGACACATAGGCGGCGACGATGTCGGCCGCTATCGACACGGTATCCAGTTGGCCGTCTTGTTCGAGAGCAGTGGTCATATAACTTCCTTTTATTGTGTCGGACGAATTGAGCGACGTTTGATTTCCCCGTCCCGCCGCCGAGGCAAATAGTACGTTTCTCTGTAAAATCCAAATCTCTTGCACAACACTGTAAGAGTAAGCTTCGCTTTGATCGTTCCGATCGACTGCGAATACCCTTGTCGACCCAATGGGAAGCGAGGAACTTCGCCTTGCTTCCCCGCCAATGCCGCCTGTGCAGAGCAGGGCCGCAGGCTCGCAAAGCGGCCGACTGCAGCAACAATGGCCATCAATTTCCATCCGCTCCGCTCGACCGTGTATGAGCGGTTGTTGGCCGAGTGTGACTTAATGGGCGGCTTGGATCGTTCGCCGCTCGGCGACCACCGCTATGTTCGCTGGCTCTTTTGGTCTTCATGCAATTCCGATGCAAACGCCAGCTTCCCCTTCGCATTCCATAGGCTACGCGCATGCTCGCCTTCATCGCTCTGCAGCTTAGCGGCGATCCAAAGCAGCGCGCCGTAAATGGTAGCGCGATCGTCATTAGTGAGCTCGACAATGCCTGCCTTGACGACGAGACCGCCAAGCTCGATGAGCTGCCGTGTGCGCTTGCGGCGCTCGACCTGCCAGGCGCGCATGTCATTGCGAGCCCGTGCCGCCTGCCGGCGATTGTGGGCTGCCCGGTTGCGCTTGAGCGCCGCGTGGGTTGCGCTGAGATTCCGGAGCAGTTCGCCAGGACCGGCTCTCGAAAAACATCACTCCACGCTTGGCCCATGCCTCACGCTTTGCGGCGTCTTTCGTCTCGGCGATTGCGACCAGTGCGCCGGCCAGTTCGTCGGTATTGAGCTGATCGGCGCCGGTGGCGATCACCAGCTCGCCAAGTTGCTGCACCTTTCGGCTTTTGAGCTCTCGCGCTTTTTCTTCCAGCGCCTTCAGTTCTGCGTCGAAGTCCCTTGGTTTGCGCATGGCCGTCTCCATTGATTGTCGATGTGGCGATGATAGGGGAGCGCCTGCCGGAAGGCTTCAGGGTTGCCGAGACAGCCCGGGACGGGCTGGTCCATCCCGAGAATTTTTCGAGGGAGGGCGCGCTTATACGTCGTGCCGACGTGCGGTTTGACGTGCAAATGATCTGGTCCCGATGGCGATCTATCATCTTCACGTCAAGGTCATTGGCCGCAAGGCAGGCTCGAGTGCTGTCGCGTCGGCCGCCTACCGCTCGGCTTCGCGGCTGCGTGACGAGCGGATCGAACGCAGCCATGATTTTTCAGCCAAACGCGGTGTCGTTCATTCCGAGGTGATGTTGCCGGAGGATGCACCGGAGGCCTGGCGCGACCGCGAGAGGCTATGGAACGATGTCGAGGCGTTCGAGGTGCGCAAGGATGCGCAGCTTGCGCGCGAGGTCGAGTTTGCGCTTCCGCGTGAACTCACCCAGACGCAAGGCATCGAACTGGCGCGCGACTTTGTACAAGTCGAGTTTGTCAGCAAGGGCATGGTTGCGGACCTCAATGTGCATTGGGACAGGGCGGAGGATGGCAGCCCCAAACCGCATGCTCATGTCATGCTGACCATGCGGTCCGTGGACGAGAACGGTTTTGGGGCAAAGGTTCGAGACTGGAATGCTACCCAGATCGTCGAGCGCTGGCGCGAGCGGTGGGCGGAGCTGGCCAATGAGCGCCTGGCCGAACTCGACATCGACGCGCGTATCGATCATCGCAGTCTGGAAGCGCAAGGCATTGCGCTGGAGCCGCAAACCCAGATTGGTGCGCCAGCCCAACGCATCGAGGGCAGGGGCCTGGACACTGCCAGCATTGAAGCCGATCGCGCCGAACTGCATCGCGAGATCGCACGCAAAAATGGCGCGCGCATCATTGCAGAGCCATCCGTGGCGCTCGATGCCATCACCCATCAGCAATCGACCTTCACCCGAAAAGACATCGCGAAGTTCTCGCATCGGCACAGCGATGGAATGGAGCAGTTCAACCAGGTGATGGCAGCGATCACCAATGCACCCGATCTGATTGAACTCGGCAAAGACGGACGCGGCGAAGACCGTTTCACCACAAGGCAGATGATCGACACCGAACAGCGCCTTCACCACGCGGCGGAGCGTATCGATTTGGACGAGCGCCACGCGGTGAGTGACGCGCATCGCGAGGCAGCGCTGGCGCGGGCTGTGCAACGCGGGCTTGTCCTTTCGGGCGAGCAAAGCGATGCGCTTGCGCATATCACCGATGGTCGCGGTCTTGGTGTCATTGTTGGCTTTGCCGGAACGGGCAAAAGCGCCATGCTGGGCGTTGCGCGCCAGGCATGGGCAGCGGCGGGCTACGAGGTTCGAGGCGCCGCACTCTCCGGTATCGCCGCCGAGAATCTGGAGGGCGGTTCAGGCATCCCGTCACGCACCATCGCCAGCATGGAGCATAGCTGGGGACAGGGCAGGGATCTGCTCACCACGCGTGATGTCCTGGTGATCGATGAGGCCGGCATGGTCGGCACGCGCCAGTTGGAGCGCGTGCTTTCCCATGCGGCGGACGTTGGCGCAAAAGTCGTCCTCGTCGGCGATCCGCAGCAGTTGCAGGCAATTGAAGCCGGTGCTGCATTCCGCTCGATTCACGAGCGTCATGGCGGCGTCGAAATCGGTCAGGTGCGCCGGCAGCGCGATGACTGGCAGCGTGAGGCCACGCGCGATCTGGCAACCGGCAGGATCGGCGCCGCGATCAGCGCCTACGATGCGCAAGGCATGGTGCATCAAGCTGCAACGCGCCACGAAGCGCGGAATGAACTCGTCGAGCGCTGGGATCGCGACAGGCAGGCGCATCCAGAGGCGAGCCGGATCATCCTTACCCACACAAACGACGAGGTGAGTGCGCTCAACCATGCGGCGCGCGAGCGCATGCGCGCTGCCGGCGATCTCGGCGACGAGGTTCAGGTGGATGTCGAACGAGGTGCAAGGAACTTCGCCAGCGGCGATCGCGTCATGTTCCTGCGCAACGAGCGCGGACTTGGCGTCAAGAACGGCACGCTTGGCATCGTGGAGGAAGTCAGCAAACAAAGCATGACCGTGCGCACCGACGACGGCAGGTCGGTTCGCTTCGACCTGAAAGACTACGCGCACATCGACCACGGCTATGCCGCGACCATTCACAAGGCACAGGGCATGACCGTCGACCGGACCCATGTGCTCGCAACACCTGGCATGGACGCGCATGGCAGCTACGTCGCACTGTCGCGGCATCGCGACGGGATGGACCTGCATTACGGCAGCGATGACTTCACGACGCGCGAACGCCTCGTCCGGACGCTGTCACGCGACCGCGCCAAGGACATGGCGTCGGACTACCACCAGATCGACCCGGCGCAGAGCTATGCCGAGCGGCGCGGCATCACGTTCCGCGAGCGCGTGTTCGAGATGGTGCGACAAATCGTTCCGGAGAAGCTGCGCGACAGGATCGGCGGACTGTTGGACGGGTTGCGCTCGCCCGGAGACGGCGAGCCCAGCCAGGAACGTGGACCTGGGCCGGGAAGGGAAAGTGTTGGGGCGCGGATCGGAGATGTTGGCACCACGCCTGGAAGAGAAGCTTTTGCTGGCGGAGCGCAGCGCGACACCAATGTGCCGGTGGACGCGGAAGCGGCGTTGCGCAGAGCTCGTACACAAGCGCTTGTGCGCCACGCGCGTGCCATCGACGCGATCCTGCGCACCGGAAATGCGGACGGACAGGGCAGTCCCGAGCAAATGCGCGAATTGAGAGATGCCCGCAGCGATTTCGGGAAGGTTCGGCCTCATGGCTGGCGCGATGCCGAAGCGGCTTATGTGAAAAATCCCGAACTTGTCCGTGAGGCGGGCGCCGGCCGCGTCAGCCGCATCGTGCTTGCTCTCCAGCTTGAGACGGAAATCCGCACTGGGATGGACATCGATCCCGGCCGCCGCGCCAACCGTTTCGTGGAACGTTGGCAAAAACTCGACCGGACGGGACAGGAGCAATATCAGGCCGGCGACATGTCCGGCTACAAGTCAACCCGCGCAGCCATGTCCGATATGGCCAAGAGCCTCGAACGCGATCCGCAGCTTGAATCCCTACTGGCAAACCGCAAACGCGAGCTTGGCATCAACGTGGATTCGGGTCGTCGCCTGGGCGCGGAACTCGCCTTCAGCCATGGCATCGGTAAGGGTCGCGGAATCGGTATCTGAACCCCTCCGATTTGCGGCCGTTTCCACGCTACAGGCGGATGAAGCGAAAAATCGGATTGCCTCCGGCATGGGTTCGTCCTGTCTGTCCCAACAGAAATCAGCAACAACCATTCAGGTGGAGGCAAGCTATGTCCGAGCCGGATCGTATCGTTCGTCTCAAAACAGTCCTCGCCAGGACCGGCCTGTCCCGCTCGACAATCTATCGCAAGATCGCCGACGGCACGTTCCCGGCTCAACTGAGGATCAGTACCAATGGCGCCGGGTGGCATGAATCCGAGATCAACCGCTGGGTTGACGATCCCATTCGATGGGGGCCGAAGTCTGAGGTGAAGAGGTCCGATTGAACGGGTAGGTGCAACAACCTGGGGCTTCCTTGCCGGTTCTGCAAATTGTCAATTTGCACTAGCGCGGTCACGCGCTCCCATCGCTCAACCTGTTACTTCCGATAGCTTCTTGATGGCTGACGGAGCGTTAAAACCGAGAATCTCGGCGAGGTTTATAAACTCCACGACATCAACACGTCTCTGTCCGCTTTCTAGTCGAGCTACGAACGATTGGTATTGGCCGAGCCTGGTTGCCAACTCAACTTGAGTAAGGCCTGCCGCTTCACGTTTTTTGATCAGCAGCGCGATCAAAGCTTTGTGCCGATTCGTACCGAGTGTATCGACCACTTATCACCTCATCTGAACTCAGATGGGGGCTTCCTTTATATCTGATTTTCAGTTATCTTAAATTCAGATATTTGGCTGAGGCCGCCAAAGCGTTTGGCTGTATCACCAACCAAGCAAAGCTGTTTGGAGCTCGGATCATGGATGACTCCGACAATAGCATAAATTTGTTTTTCATCACCCGGCGGCACTTGCTGACGGGAACGGCCACCGGCGCGGCGGCATGGCCCTTCCAGGCAAAATCGCTGGCTGCCGAACTGACGGACTGCAGCGCGGCCGATCCTGCTCTTCGTCTGTGTGGGAGCTGGCAAAGAATCCACGATGAGACACTGGCGCTGTGCCGCGAACAGCAGCGGTTGGAGACACACCTCGCCAGGACAGTTGGCTTTCCCTGCGCCAAGGTGCGGCTTGCCGATGGTACGGACGTGACGCTCCATTCCATCGAGAGCCTGAATGATGCCCACTCTCCTGAAAATGAAGTCGAATGGGGCAGAGCGCTTGCGGATTTCGCGGCACACCAGGCGCGCTGGGACGCTGCTGATGCTGAGATCGGCTATTCGAGAACAGACGAACTGATCCGGCAATCGGAAACAGCCGAAAGCGCACTTCTGGATGATCTACCGCAGACAGCGGCCACGTCCATCGAGGGCATTTTGGCCAAGCTCAAGGTGATCCTGCGTGACGGTGAGCACTGGGAACATCCAGACGATTTCCCCTGGCCGCACATCCGCTCGGTACTGAATGACCTCATCCGGCTTTATGGCTTAGACGCTGCAACGAACCCAAGCTCAGAAAATCGGCAAAACTCACAGAGCAGGTGAAGCCTTGTTGAAAATCTTGGATCGTTTCAAAGCGGTGTGGCACCTAATGGTGAGGTCGGTCCCCATTCGGCCGACCGTCATGTCGGCAGGCAGATCGCGACTCTGCGAGTCCAGTCGGACGTCTCGCAGGCGCAACTGGCCCATGCGATCCGCATCAGCTTTCAACAGCTCCAGAAATACGAAAGCGCGCGCAACCGCGTCAGCGCTGTCAGCCGCTTCTTCGATGGTCTGCCGGGCAATGGCGAGGCAACCGCTCCGCTCCTGCCCGTCGACGAACGCCTGGAATTCATCGCCAGCGCGGAAGGCAGACGCTTGATCAAAAGGCTGATGCGACTTCCCCAGCGTGTGCGCAACCGCGTGTCGTCCCTGCTCTTTGAATTGGGAAAGGAAATCGATCCTGTGCAAAGCACGCAAGAGGGCGCGTGCAACGACCCATTCAAGCCATCAACGCCGACCACGGCATTTGCTGACTGGGCTGCTGAGGTGCGGTGCCTGTGGCGCGGGGATGTCGTCAAAAGGCATCGACAAGTCCAGGCGCATTCGCATCCGCTGTTCGGCCGCGACAGAAAGCGGGATTTGCGCTGATCCGAAGACCTTCTATTTGGATACGGTCGAAACTGCAGTTTTGAATGGCCTTACCGCCGAGTTGCGCCATCCCGAAGTGATTGCCCAGTACGTCCAGACGTACCACGAAGAACGGAAGCGCTTGGCAGCGGATACCGATGCCAGGCGCACCCGTTTGGAGCGACGGCTCCAAGAGCTAACTCGGGAGATCGAGCGGCTGGTCAACGCCATTGCCAAAGGCCATGGCGATCCAGCCGTACTGGGACCGCAATCAACAACGTTGAACGAAGAGCGCAAGTGCATTCTGGCTGAGTTGGATCAGGTGCCGGCCGCGACAGGAGTGATCGCGCTGCACCCTGCGGTGCTGGCCCGCTACGAGGAACAACTGAATCAACTTCAGACCGGGCTCGCAAACGGTATTGCTTCCGGCGATTCCGAATGTGCAGAGGCAATGCGCGACTTGGTCGAAACAGTCACGGTGTTTCGAGATCCGTCGAGAACCGGCGGGTCGAGGCGAACGAACAGATCGAACGCGGCAAGACACAGCGCATCGAGCAGGCGGTCAGCCAATTGTCCCAGACACGCACCTCGCTGGCGGACGTCGAGGAACAGGCCCTTGCGGCCGAGGCCATCCTGGCCCGCACGGTGGTGAAGGCTCCCAGCGACGGCATCGTGGTCTCAACCGTCTACAATTCGCCCGGCAGCGTTATCTCGCCGGGAGAAAAGCTGATGGAGATCCTGCCGACGAGTTCGCAGGTTATTGTCGAGGCACAATTGAGCCCGCGCGACATTGATGCCGTGCATGTCGGGCAGAGCGCAAGGTTGCGCCTCTCGGCGCTCAACGCCAGGCTTACGCCGGAGATCGCAGCAACTGTTACAGAGGTATCCGCCGACAAGCTGATCGATGAAACCACGCATCAGCCCTACTACAGGGCAAAGCTGCATATCGCGGAGAGCCTTCCGGCCAACGTAACCGCAGAGCAGCTCTATCCGGGAATGCCTGTCGAAACCTTCATCAGCACCGGCGATCGCACTTTCGCCGAGTACCTCGCGCGGCCAATCCTGGATTCGTTCCAGCGGGCGTTCGTGGAAGAGTAAGAGCAAGGGCCGCAAGGAAAGCCGATTCGGCTCTTTGGATGATTGGAGCGGTGACGGTACTTTTCGAGACGGCTCGGGCGCGCCGTCGAACGCCACAAAGTGCAAAAATCGCCCGATTGGTCCCGATAGTTGGTGAAACCTCAAAATATTTTTTGCGGCGATTTTCCATTTAAAATCAAAAGCGTAACTTTCTGACGGTCTTGATGTCGGAGTTTGCGCGACGCTAAAAAATATTTGATAGTGATTTCAATGAGTTATATGCTGTTTAAACAATCGAGTGGGAGTGACGGGGCGTATTGTGGCGTAGAAGAGGATAGAGCAGCATGTTTAAAGCGATGTTGGCTCGGCGATAATAGTCAATAGTCCCAGCCCCCGGCCACCCGGCGACGGCATAGACGAAGCATCTGGCCGATCGGCGAATGTCTGGAACGAACGTCCCACAGAGAAGGGTGGAGCAGCCAAGCCTTGCTGGGTTTGACACCCGGGGTCCGCGGCAACTGCCACCGGCGAGGCGTTGCATCTGCCGGCCACGTATCCTTTCGCTGGGTTCATCCGTCTTAGCTGTTCATGGGCACGGTCATCCTTGACATCGCCCTCCTGGACGAATTGGAGCGTGACAAATGAACAGCAAGCAGAGCCTAGCGAACAAGATACACTACGAAACGCTCGCGGAGGCTTTCCGCAGCGGTCGAGAATCGCCACAGGAAGCATCCGAGTGGTCCGTTTTGACGGCAGAACCGGGCGGCGTCGATTACGTCGAGACGAACGTCGGCGACAAGACCGCGCTGTGGGTTCAGCCAAAAACGGCAGCCAAAGACCGGGTCATGCTTTACCTGCACGGCGGTGGCTATGTCGGCGGATCGATCTGGACCCATCGCAAGATGGTCGGACACCTTGCTAAGGCGATCGGCTGTTACGCTCTGCTCGCTACGTACGACTACGTTTTCCAGAGCAAGTTTCCGCGCCAAATCGAGCAGGCCGTGACCGCGTTCGAATGGCTCGCCGAGCAGGGTGTCGCGCCGAAGCACACCATAGCTGCAGGCGATTCCGCTGGTGCTGGCCTGATCGTTGCGGCGGCGATGAAACTCCGTGATGCGGGACGGCCGCTGCCGGCCGCGATCCTCAGCATCTCTGGCTGGTATGATCTGTCGGCGAGCGGGCACTCCTACGAAAGCAACCGCGAGAAGGACGCCTTCTTCCAGAAGGCGGTCGTGGATATGCTGGTATCGCAAGTCCTTGCAGGGACCGATCCCCGGCATCCACTCGCCAGCCCGATCTTTGCCGATCTGAAGGGCCTGCCGCCGATCTATCTGCAAGTGGGCGGAGACGAAACCCTGCTCGACGACAGCCGAGCGCTCGCCGACCGCGCGAAAGCCGCCGGCGTCGAGGTGCGCATAGACGTATTTCCGGGGATGCTGCACTCGTTCCAGATGATGGCCGGCCGCGCTCCCGAAGCCGACGACGCGATCGCGCGGTTGGCACAATGGGTTCGCCCCAAGCTTGGTCTGGCCGCAACCGCGGAAACACGCGCGGAAGGTCAGGAGGTCGCATGACTGGCAAATTGAAACCCAGATGTGGCAGCTGAAGGACATGCCCGAGCGACCGACCGGCCTGTTCGATGCGCGATATCGCGCCTTCCTCGAGACGGTGTCAGGCGTCCGCGCCCAACTGCATCGCTACTGCGCCCGCATGACGGCCTCACGCCTCGACGGTGAGGATCTCGTGCAGGAGACACTGTTCGAGGCCTATACGAACATTGAGACCCTCGACGATGCCCGCCGGCTGAAGCCCTGGCTGTTTCGCATCGCTCACAATCGCTGCATCGACTTTCTGAGGCGACGCGATGTGCGCGAGCGCGCGGAGCACGCCTATTCGGACGACATCGGCGTTGTCTCTGCAGAGCCGGCAGCGACCGATGCACGCCGCGCCATAGAACGGCTGGTTGGCCGCTTGCCGCCCAAGGAGCGCGCCTGCATCCTCCTGAAGGACGTGTTCGACTATTCGCTGGAAGAGACCGCAGAACTCGTGGACTCGACGGTTGGGGGCGTCAAATCCGCGCTCTCCCGCGGACGGGCGAAGCTCGCCGACTTGCCCCCTGAACCTGCCGGTGAACCGAACCGTCCGCTTGATCCCGACACCGCGCGGCTCTTGCAGCGCTATGTTGACCTCTTCAACCGCCATGACTGGGATGGCGTGCGGAGCCTCACCAGCGCCGATGCTCGGTTGCGGGTCGCCGACTGCTTCGACGGCCTGCTCAGAAGTTCTCCCTATTTCGTCGAATACGAGCGAAACCCGGAGACGTGGACCATGGAGTTGGGGGCGATCGACGGAGAGCCTGTCCTGATCGTGCTCTTCCAGCGAGGCGACCGGTGGCTGGTCGCGTGGCCGGTTCGTGTCCATGTCGCCGGTCGCGTCATCGATCGCATCGAAGATTATTATGGCTGTCCATGGATGTTGGGAAACGCCGCGGAATCCGACCTGAAACTCATGACTGGGCCAGCCATTTTGGGAAGAGCATAAGGCGACGATTTCTCACTTCTGGCCTGGCGGAGTTACGATGGTGCGTCCTCAACGAAAAATCGTGGCGTGCCTCGGATCGAGCAGCACGGCGGGCAAGGGCCAGGCATTCGATTGGATGGCGGAGCTCCGCCGGCGGCCGGGCAACGGGCAATTTGAGTTCCGGAATTTTGGCGTCGGCGGCGACTTGGCCTACAACGCGCTGCAGCGGTTGCCGGATGTGCTCGCCTGTCGTCCCGACAAGGTCATCGTCTGGGTCGGCGGGAATGATGTTCTCACGCTCGTGTCACGCAAAGTGCGGCGGTTCTTTACGTTTTGGAAGCGTCTGCCCCGCACGCCTTCGCCCGATTGGTTCCACGAGAATCTGGCCGAGATAGCACGCAGGCTGAAGCGCGAGACGGCGGCGGACATCGGCCTTTGCTCGCTCCCTCCGATAGGAGAAGCGCCGGATTCGGACGACCCGTTCCAGAGCGAGCTCAACCGGCGGATCAAGGAATATTCTGCGATCGTGGCGGCCATCGCGCACGAGGAACGCTGCGGCTATGTCCCCCTCCATGAGGCGCTCACCGAGGCGGTTCGCGCCTCGCCTGGCCGGGCCTACACGGCGTTCAACTTTCTTCCATTCTATCGCGATGCTTTTCGCGTACTGGTGCTGCGGCAGAGCCCGGACGATGTCGCACGCCGAAATGGCTGGCAGTTTCACACCGACGGCGTGCACTTGAACAGCCGCGCAGGGCGGATCGTGGCGGATCGCATGCAGAAGTTCATTGACGCCTGAACCTGTGCGGCCGTGTCCGATTGTGCAGCTGTCTGAATTGTCTTATCGCGCAGGCTGTCGGCATTTTTCTCAGGTTCGGCCCAACTGATCTCGCGTAGTGACGGTACTTCTCTCGCTCACGCCAAACTACGCTATGGGCTCGATGAGACGAGAAATCGACCGATTCATGCCGGTAGTCGCTGGAACCGACTAGATTTCCACCATCGAAGTTCCCCTGCAAATTTCTGACGGATCGCGGAGTCGATCTTTTGGCGAAGGCCGAAAAGCTTTGTGCTTCTGAAACAGCACATTACAATACGTCGCGAGGATCGAGTGGGAGGGCCGCTCGGAGCTTTTGGCGGTGCTTTTCGTATCCGATAGAGCATTCTAAAAAGTACCGTCATTCGTTCTTAGGGTTTGACGGTACTTTTCTGTGCGTCAACGCTTTGAAATATATAACGGAAATTGCCCGTAGCATGACATTTTCCGCGCTGACGGTACTTTAGTTATCGACATACATAGTTTCAGCTTTGGCTGCGGTACCGATCGATGTTCCGGACCTGATCGCATATCGTCGGATCGCACCGTCGCATCACCTATCAAAATGTTGTCCCGACTGCTGCCGGATCTGCGATGGAGAGAAGCGTCGACCGCATCCAGGCGGGAGCTTGGACCGCGGTAGATGCGAGCGTCTTTTATCGTTGGGAGAAAGATGAGGTGCCGCGATCTGTGCAAGCTCGGCCGCGCGCGCCGGCCCAATATTACGAAGCGCCTGGACGACGGTCCCGGCCAAGCTGCCCGGAGCAATCAAATGCTTATCCGCCCGCGTGGTCGTTGCCACCGTGCGCGGCGATGAACATGGCGACGGCCGACCGGCAATAGGATTCGATTTCGTTGTCGTCCTCTGCTCTCGCCTCATCGAAGCGTGCGATAATCAGGAGATCGGATCCTTTGAAAAGCGCGGCAAACAAGCGGGCGGACCGGAGAGGATCGGGCACGTTCAGAACCGCCTTCGCGTGCAACTGACGCAACAGGGCCTCGATTTGGGCGATGACATGGGCGGGGCCGGCTTCGTAATGGAGCTTGCTTAACGACTTCTGATTCGTCTTGTCGGCCATGATCATGGCTTCGACATTGCGGACGTCCGAGCTCAACAGCGTGCGAAGCAGGGATGATCCCACCGCCATGAGCTGATCTTCGGCCGAACCGCCGAGGCCTTCAAAAAGGGCCTGTGGTGCAAACTGATGGCAGCGGGTCGCGATGGCCGCGCTGAACAGCGCCTCCTTGTTCTCGAAGTGCCGATAGATGCTGAGCTTGGATATTTTCGCCCGCTGGGCGACCTTGTCCAATGTCGTCGCTTGAAAACCCAATTCCACAAAGAGTTCGCACGCGGCGTCGACTATCGTTTGGCCAAGCGCCTCGTTGGCGGGCCGGCCGCGCCGACCCTGGCTGTTTTCGGTCACGACAATTCCCGTACTTGACAGTATCCTAATTCTTGCGTTACGATACCATGTAGTATCTGAAATGTGCAAGCCAATGGGTAGGTTTCAACCTGTCCTCCAAATCAAATTTCCCCGGGCCGCCCGGCGATATCGAATGCGGCATTGTCCGGCCGGTCAACACAGTGATGGGCGACTTTCTCGTCGATGCCGAAGCCCTGCTCGCTGCCCGTCTCGAGCGCGTATCGCTGGACGATATTTCGCGCCAGGCCCAGCCCAACCCCCTCCATCCACAACACGGAGTTTATCACCATGGATGACGTCATCATCATCGGCGGCAGCTTTGCCGGTCTCGCCGGCGCCCTGCAGCTCGGCCGTGCCCGTCGCAAGGTTACCGTTCTCGATACCGGCCTACCGCGCAATCGCTTCGCCGGCCACTCGCATGGCCTGCTCGGTCACGATCACAAGCCACCTCTGGACATCCTGGCCGAGGCGCGGCAGCAGCTGGCGCGTTATCCCACGATCAGGCTGGTCAGTGCCCGGGCCGACAGCGTTTCCGGCGCCATCGACGATTTCTCCGTCCTCACTGGCGATGGCGAAAGCCTTGCGGCGCGCCGCCTGATCCTGAGCTATGGCGTCGCCGACCAGATGCCTGATGTTCCGGGCTTTGCCGAAAGCTGGGGCACGTCCATCGTGCCCTGTCCCTATTGCGACGGCTTTGAAGTCGCCGGCCAGCATTGGGGCCTTGTCTGGTCCGGCCCGCAGTCGCACAATTATGTCAGGCTGTACCACGATTGGACCGACAGGTTGACGCTCTTCGCCGATGGTCACGACGTTCCACCCGATATCCGGGCCGATCTGGCGCGCCGCAACATACCTGTCGTCGATGGCCGGATCACCGAGATCGCCCATCGCGGGGGCCATATCGCCACCGTCAATCTCGATACCGGCCGCAATGTCGCGGTCGACATCCTGTTCGCCCATCCGCGCAACAAGCCGTCCGCAAGCCTGCATGAATCATTGGACCTCGCCACGGTCGATACGCCCCTCGGCATCGCCCTCAAGGTCGACGAGCGCCGCGAAACCAGCATTCCCGGCATCTACGCCGCCGGCGACCTCGCCAACCCCCTCATGGCCTCGGTCACCACGGCATCATCGCACGGCGCGATGGCGGGTATCTCCGCCCAGCAGTCGATGCTGGTTTGAGAGCACAGATACCCTTCTCCGGTTGCCGCGGGCCATCATATTCTGAAGGTTGCGGGCCGGTGCCACGGAACGCGGCCCCCTCTCCCCTGAGGGCGTCTTTGGCCGGTCAGCCGTCTCGAAGGGGCAGTTGAGCAAAACGATTCCCAGGCTCAGGCCGGTCCGCAAACGGTCCCAAAAGACCCACAGGCTTTCCACAGGTTATTCAACCTCCCCCGACCCCCTCCGGGAAGAAGTTCAGCAAGCGAGGGCGCGACATTGCACCTTGAACCGTGCTGTCGCGCCCTCGGAGCGGGACTGAGCGGCCGAACCATCCTCGACGAGGACATTTGATTGCGGCCCACCGCGCACGTCGGCCTCGGAATGCGTTTCCGAATGCGGTAGTGCTCCAGCGTAGAATGGCGCGCAAAAAGGTGGTTGAGGCGGACGCGCACGACGAGACCACCTCGGTTGGTCGTGTTGCCAATGAGGTTGATGATGGTCTCGTAGGTCCGCAGAGGGCGGCGACGACCTCGTCGGGGTTCTCTTCCGCGTAGTGAAGAGCCAAGCGGCCGACCGCGAGATCGACGACTTCATGACCGTCCCACGCGCGCGCCCAGGGTGATAAGAAGCTCGTCCAGTTGCTCGAACGTCTCGACCATTGCATCCGCCGCCCCGGTGCCGGCAGCCTCGAGAACTTCCTTCGAGGGATAGAGCTCGTGCAGGACCAGCAGCGTCTTGCCACCTTTTTCCTCGAAGGTCACCGTGGTCACGGGCCCACCCTCACCATCTTCCTCATTGGTCCAGACGAGGCGCGAGTGCGCTGTCACTTCGAGGTACGTGCCGAAGAACGCCATAGCATCGGGTTCGAACTCGAGACGGTACTTGCCCCCGACACGAACATCCATTTCGCAGGAACGCAGGAGCATGCCCATCGACTTCGGCACCCACCACTGCTTGAACAGCTCCGGCTTGGTCCACGCCTCGAACACGATGCGCGCCGGGGCGTCAAAGGTTCGCGTAACGACTAGCTCACGCTCGGACTTCCGTTCCACCGTCGTGCGGTTCTTCATGGGGGTAGGCTCACTCTCACTTCCTGCGTCCATCGACCTTCTCCTTCTGTTTCAGTTCCTCGATAACCTTATCCAGCCCGTCGAAGCGTGCGTCCCAGAGCCGGTTGTACCTCTCGATCCATGCCGCCTCTTCCTCTAGTCGGCGCAGGCCGAGCTTGCAGGTCCGCACGCGTCCGACCTTCTCCGTGGTGACGAGCCCCGCCTGCTCCAAGACGCCGACATGCTTTTTCATGCCCGTGAGGGTCATGTGGAACTTCTCGGCAAGGTCCGTGATCGAAGCGTCTGCACGTCCGAGCTGCTCCAGAACGCCGCGTCGGGTGGCGTCCGAGAGCGCGGCGAACGAGGCATCGAAGCGGGTCGGAGAACACTGAACCATGCGGTTCAGTATGTAACGCACGGATTAGCGGCATTCAAGGGGAGGCCGAGCGCGCGCTGCGTTGGTTCTCCATTGAGTGTAGAAAAAATTGCGCCGTTAGATCAGTGCCTTGCCATACTCAAGAACAATCGAGTGGAGTGAGGGGCGTGCTGTGGAGTAAAGTAGGATAGGATATCGCGCTGTAGGCGATACCAGCACAGCAAAAGTAGCCGATAGTTCTCAATTCGCGATGACTGGGATCAGCCGGCATTAGCGTCGGCTCCGATGATACAAACCCTCGACTGCAGAGGTCACGTTCCGAGGGTTTGTATCAAATCCGGCTGTGCCGGGTGTGGGCCGGTCGCGACCAGCATTCCTTGTCGAGCGCCTTCGACTATGGCTAGTTCCGCGATGCCTTGTTTGGGTTCACGGCCAAGTCCGGCACGCTTCGTGAGAGAGATCGCCGATGTCGTGTCGCCCTAACGCAGCAATAACCGAGCACAGCGCACCGCATCCGGCCAGAGTTCTTTGGAGCTGCCCTTGTCGCCGTGGGCGGGACTCTCGCCACGATCAATCAGAAAGCATATGCAATGACAACAACATCTCAAGCTAGTCGTTATTCGCGCGGTCTTGAAATCTTACGGCAGATTGGCGGAGAGAATTTCGACGCGCCGATTAATAGTCTTGCCGAGACATCCGTCGACCTTTCTCGTTTCACCGTAGAATACCCATACGGAGACATTCTATCGCGGCCAGGTCTCGACCTCCCATTGCGTCAGCTGTGCACTATTTCAATGCTGCTTGCCGACGGAAGCGCCCAGCCGCAGTTGAAGTTTCATATGGCGGGCTTTCTCAACGCCGGCGGCGAGCCGAAGGCGCTCATCGAACTCATGTTTATATCTGTAGCGCTCCTCGGCTTCCCGCCAACGGTAAATGCGATCGGCCTTATTCGTGCGGTGTTCGCTGAGCGCAAGCTCGCTTTTGAACCCATCGAGCCCTCCGCAGGCGATGGATCGACACGCCGACAGGCCGGGTTGGAGGCGCTCGACCGGCTCTCTGGAGGCGATGTGCAGGCATATTTCGATGGCTTTGCTGCCGGTTCGTCTGACCTCGCGCAACTCTCCATCGAGTTCGCCTTTGGTGAAATGCTGGCGCGCGACGGCCTCGAACAAAAAGCCAAACTGTTAGCAATCATCTCGATGCTTGCTGCCAGCGGCAATCGTGCGGCGGCGCTCCGTCTTCATCTCGCCGGCGCGCTTGCCCATGGCGTGACGCGAGAGGAAATCATCGAGGTGCTGATCCAGCTCAGCGTCTATCGGGGTTTTCCGGCAGCGCTCAACGCCTTCGCCGTCGCCAAGGATATCTTCGCTGCCGGGTCGCCAACGATTGCGGCAAACGTGCCCCCACCCGCCGTGGTCGAGAGCCGCGCAGACCGGTTGGAACGGGGGCGTGCTACGCTTGCAAAGACGTCCGGTTCATCGGGCGATGCCGTGGTCCGCAGTTTCGATGATGTCGCACCTGATCTCGGTCGAATGATCGTCGAGCATTCTTATGGTGAGGTGTTCTCGCGGAGCGGAATCGACATGAAGTCTCGGGAACTCAGCGCCTGCGCTGCTCTAGCAGCCGTTGGGTCTGCCACGGCAGAGATTCCGCTTCGCGTGCACATCAACGCCGCGTTGAACGTTGGCGCGACGCGGGAAGAAATCCTGGAAACGCTCATAAACCTCACTCCTTACAGCGGATATCCCGCGACACAGCAGGCGGTTCGTATCGCAGCCGAGGAATTCTCTAAGCGCGGTTAGTCCCAAAAGGGCAGATCACCTCAGGGGCTTTCAAAACGCTGACGACGGCCGATAACGGTGGAGCGGACGTAGGAGAGGCCGTCGCGAAACGGTCTCTCTCGCCCATGCGCTTTACTGCTGACGGTCTTTTATCAGGCGCTATGCCGAATGTGCGTGTGCCTGCGAAGCGAAAAATCGACCAATTGATGTCGATAGTCACTCCTTCTTGAACAAATCCTGGAAGATAAGCTGGCCCCAAGTACGGCCGCGTGCGTGCACCAGCGCGCCACCCTCGTTGAGCTTTCCCAGCTTGACGGGTGCGAACCCGAGTTGTTTGGCCAAGGCCGCCACGGGAGCGATCGCGTCCTCGTCGTCGCTCGACAGAAAGACGACCCGGTGGCCGCCCTCGACGGTCGGATCGGCAGCCAGGGTGGCCGCAATCAGGTGATTGAAAGCTTTGACGAGCTTGGCGCCGATGAACGCCTTCGCGATGACGACGGAGGACGGGAGACCGTCCAGCTCTTCAGGGACTGGAAACACGTTCGTCGCGTCGATGACTGTCTTGCCTTCCCAGCTCGGCAGGGCCTTCGCGACCTCGCGGTGCTCCCAGAACGGGATTGCCAAGATGATCGTATCGGCCTCGAGTGCTTCCCGCAGCGACTTGGCGACGACCGTGGGGCCGATCGCCCGAGCCTGCGGCGCCAACGCCTCGGGCGGCCGGCGGCTCGCGACGGTCACGTCGATGTTTTTACGGGCGAAGGCGTGGGCGAGGGCCTGGCCTATCTTACCGAATCCTACAATCGCGTAGCTCATGATCTTCTCCGATCCGTGTTGGTATTGATTCCCCGGCCTTCAACGGCGCTGGGTTAGCGCGTCAGAGTTGCGCAAGACCGCCGTCAACGGCGACCTCGCTGGCAGTCATGAAGCTGCTGTCCGACGACGCGAGAAAGGCCGCCGCCGCCCCGATCTCCGCCGGATCGGCCATGCGCTGGAGCGGAGTCATCGAGGCGAAGACCTTCTGGCCCTCCTCGCCCAGCGCTTCCTTCGCTAGCTCGGTCGCAGTGGCCCCGGGCGACAGCACGTTTACCCGGATGCCGGTGCCCTTTAGGTCCTCCGCCCAGGTCCGCGCGAGGTTGCGCACTGCCGCCTTGCTCGCGCTGTAGGCGCTCATCCCCGGGGCGCCAGTGGTGCCAGCGCTCGATCCGGTCAGGATTATCGAACCGCCCTCGCTCATCAGCGGCAGCGCCTTCTGGATCGTGAAGATCGTACCCTTCACATTGGTGTCGAAGGTTTCGTCAATGTGCTCGGCGGTAATCTCGCCGAGCCGAAGCTGGCTTCCCGCCCCAGCATTGGCAAAGACGATGTCGAGGGTTCCACGCTCGGCCTTCACCGCAGCGTAAAGTCGGTCGAGGTCGGTCAGATCGGAGACCGAGCCCTTCACCGCGCGGGCATTGGGGCCGAGGTCGGCCACAGCGGCGTCGAGCGCTTCCTGCCGGCGGCCGAAGATGAAAACGAAGGCGCCCTCCTCGATGAAGCGCTTTGCTGCGGCGCGGCCGATGCCGGTAGCGCCGCCGGTGATGACTGCAACCTTCCCTTCAAGCTTTCCCATGACTTATCCTTCCAGGCCTTCGCCTTTGGTTGTGCGGGGACACCCCCGAGAACCTCGAAATAGGTCCGCCGGCGTCAGGTGTTGAGTGCGGAAGCGCGCACATCGGTGGTGCAAAATCCATCCGGCGGGACGCCAGCCGCGACGATCGATGTCCGCCGTTCGGAATTGGGCCGCGCTCGTCGACATAAGCTATGATTGACCGCCCGTACTGCTGTTCGATGTGTTAGAGACGGGCTTTGGAAGGCGCACCGTGCGGTGCCGGATTGCACCATGATCGACTGGGATGACGTTCGCTATTTTCTTGCCGTCGCGCGCGGAGGCTCGGTGCGGGCCGCCGCCGAGCGCGTCGGGGTGAATCACTCGACCGTGCTGCGGCGCATCGCCCAGCTCGAGGAACGCCTCGGGGCGCACATGTTCGAAAAGCTGCCTTCGGGCTACCGCCTGACGGCTGCGGGCGAGGAGGTCCTCGAACTCGCGAACCAGATGGAAGCGTCGTCGCACCAGCTGGAGACGCGCGTCTTCGGGCGCGACCAGAGCGTGCGCGGGCTTCTGCGGGTGACGCTGGCACCGCCCCTCGCGACACACCTGCTCATGCCGGATTTCGCCGATTTCGCGCGTCTGCATCCGGACATCGAGATGGAAATCTTGTCGTCCGGCGAGCTGGCAAATCTGACCAACCGGGAGGCCGACGTCGCGATCCGCGTCGTCTACGACCGCAAAACCCTGCCGCTCAATCTTCACGGCCTGAAGGGACCGGAGCTGTTCGGCGGCGTCTACATGTCTCGCGATCGACTAGCCGCGTGGCGTGCGGGCGCGCCTGATCCCATCCGGTGGATCGTCATAAGCATTCATGGCATCCCGGACTGGGCCAGCGAGGGTGAGGTTCGTACCACGGGGGTTCCGTTCAGGACCACGGACGGCGAGGCGCAGATCGTTGCAGTACGGCAAGGGCTCGGGATGACGACACTGCCGTGCTTCGTCGGAGATGCCGACCCCCTACTGGTGAGGGTGCCGGGCACCGACCTGCACATGTACGGAACGCTCTGGCTTCTCACACAGGGGGAGACACGCAAGACGAAGCGAGTGCGGCTCTTCACCGAGTTCGTATCCCGCACGCTCGCCGCGTACGCGCCGCTTCTCGCGGGACGGTCCTTATCGCGTGACTGACGCGCGGCAGGTAGCCGATGGCGCTGTCTCGAGCGTACCGCTGTATCAACTTACGCAGCCCGATGTAAATCTCGGGACGGACTCTGGTTGTAGACTGCCTCGTGACCGTCTTTTTCGTCTTAACGGTTGAAGATAGAAGAGTATCCCTGCCACGGGCGATGCGCGGAAAGCGACGCTGTGACCGGCAGGTGTCACAGCTTTCTACTCCGTCGTGCTAGCTTTTTTTCTGCGCCGATTGGTGTGCGACTGCGCGACGGCCATTTTCAACTCGGGTGTGAGCTCCAACGGCGCATTCTCTGCCCCATGTGGGTTCTGTAGCCCCTGGACCTGGACGGTCGGAAATGGGAGTTCGATGCCCTGCTCCTTGAAGACCTGGCGCAGGCGTACATAGAACTTGCGTTTCATACCGAAGGCGCCTCCCGGTCTGGTTGTGGCCTTGACCCTCAATACGATGCCGTATTCCCCGAACTCCTGCACGCCCTGCATCTTGATCGGGTCGAGCACCCAGTGTTTGAACTCTGGATCTTCCGCCAGTTCGAGGCCGATCCGCTTGATCAGCTTGCGAGCGAAGTCGATATCGGTGTCATAACCAACGGTGATGTTGAATTTGTCGATAACCCAGTCACGACTCTGGTTCTGGACTGCCCCGAGTTCACCGAAAGGTATCGTGAACAGCGGACCACGATGGTGGCGCAGCTTCACCGAGCGCAGCGAAAAGCTTTCCACAGTACCCTTGTAATTGCCCGATGAAATGTATTCGCCGACACGGAACGCATCATCGAGCAGGAAAAACACGCCTGAAATGACGTCCTTGACGATGGTTTGTGCCCCAAAGCCCACGGCGACGCCGACGACGCCAGCGCCGGCGATCAGCGGGCCGATCTGGATACCCAGCGAGGCGAGCATCATAAGCACCGCCATCACGATGATCGATGCGAGCAGAATGTTCTGGAGGATCGGCAAGAGCGTGTGCAGCCGCGCCTGCTGCGGATCGAGGACCGGAACGTCCTCGTCGCTGATCACAGGGTGCGGTGTTTCGATGCCCAGCTTTCGTTCAATCAAAGCTTTGATGATCGACCAGCCGAAATCGGCTGCTAGGGCAATGACCACGACATTGACCAAGCCGCGCAATATGAACGTCGTCGTCGTATCGCTGTCCCGCATGGATTGCATGTCCAGACCCCAGACACGTGCGAGAAAGTAAGCCGCCGCCAGGATGAAAATCATTCGGATTGCGCGATCGATGACAGCGATCGTCACCGCCGGGATCGTAGGCCGGCCGACATCTTCCGAACCTGGCCGCAGAACGAAATTAACCCCGCGCTGCGTCATCACGATTGCAAAAGGCAGGAAGAATGCGGCGAAGGTAAACCAGAAGTATGTATAAAGGCCGGCGATGCGCTGCAGGAACAGGACGACGAAATAAGCAGTCAATAGCCACGTCGCTTCCGTGTGACCGATGTGGCGCGCACCGTCTCGCTGCGTTCTTGGCCGACGCCAAATGGCAAGCAGCAGGAGCAACAGCAGCACGAAATCGGCGCCCAGTGACAGGACCATCATTCCGTCCTGATCGATGCCGAGACCTGGCAGGAGGATAAACGCGGCGCCGAAGAAGGCGAAGACGCCGACGATCCAGGGTAGCCAAAAGGACCAATGGTCAGCCGCTTCGTTGGTGATCGGCAAAGCACGAACCTCGACGGCGTTCTCGACGTTCATGAAGGAAGGGACGAGCATGGCCATGACGTACATGCGCACACCCCATGTAACGACTGCCGCCATCAGAAATGTGAGTACAATCTCGCGGATAAGCATCGGCCAGTCGAACAACATGAATGCGCCGGCGCTGCCCAGTGCGAAAGAGACTATCAGCATGCTGGAATAAAGCAGGCGGCCACCAATCTTCTTGGCTCGCCCAACCGGCGTATCCTTCGGTTGCGCGATAATCCAGAGACGAAATGGGCGGGTGAGCTTGTACGTTGCCCAAGTGAGCGCCAGGCCGGCAGCGATGAACATTGCAATCAGCACAAATACGCCGGCAGGCCCCTTGCTGGACATATCCTCCATTGTCTCTGCCCGAACGCGCGCGAACTGGCTTGGCAGCAAGGGCAAAGTTCGCACGATTCTTTCGATATGATGCCTGATCCCATCGAGCGTCGAGGATGCCATCGTATTCATCGGGCCTGGTGCGGCCACGGCGCCGGACGATGCGTCGGTCGGCGAAGCCCCTGGCTCGGCAGGCGCTCCCGTTGACCCGTCGTCCTGATTTCGCTGTTCGGCCACCCAGGCCTTCACTGACGGATCGTCGAGAAGCTCGAACAGCTGTTTGACCCTTTCAGGCGGGACCGTCGCCGGCGCCTGCGCCTGTGCCTGACCAGCCAACAAAAGGGCGATCCCAAAGACGAGCGGCCTGGCAATCAAGGCAAGCATCGCGGTCAGGTCTCCGAGACGCCGTGCCGGGCGCGCCAGATTCCTGGCCCCCAATCGTCGAGTGATGCGTGGCATCGTGCTGTAACCTTCCGGTCAAATCGGCAAGCAACGACATCTATGTCGGTTGTTGCCCTACCTTGAAGAAACCGATGTTGCGGTGCAAGACGTCATCGTTCCGAGCCGGACCTTGCGCCGGGTACTTGGCGGTGTTTATTTAGCCGCGGGGGCAGGGCATTCCGACCTCGGCCCAGGTCTCCGGCCGTTCTATGAACTGGGCATCGACGTTAAACCTCAGGAACTGATTTCCTGAGCTGACCAGGACAGACCTTTGGCGGTCGCTCGGTGGTCAACTGCTTCGCGCACCGCTGCGGACATTGGAAACCATGATGTTGCTTGAGATGCAATGCGCTTCCGAGTCGGCGCTGCCATGCGGCAAATCAGGCCGGGAGCCGCCACATTCGCACACGACCTGTACCACGCAATTCCGTTTCCGCGAGTGGGTCGCAAGCAAAATTTGGTCCAAGCAGTTGATGAGTTGCATCCGAAATGCGGATTTCATCGGGCTCCGCGGACGTTTGGATACGTGCGGCGAGATTAACGGTGTCGCCCCATAGGTCATAGGCAAACCGCCTTTTGCCTATGACGCCCGCCACGATTGGTCCTGAGTGAATTCCAATTCTGAGTCTTATCGGTTCTCCTGCGAAGCGTTCGCGCTTGACCTCGTTGCGCAGTTCAAGTGCATAGTGCGCAAGGGCTTCCGCATGATCGGATCGCGCGGCGGGCAGGCCAGCCACCACCATTACACAATCGCCGATTGTCTTGATCTTTTCGCAGCCGTATTGCTCCGAGAGCAGATCCGCCGCCTTGAAGAAGTAATTTAAAATAGCGAGCGTCGTTACGGCTCCGACGCTCCGCGCTCTTTCCGTGAAACCGACGATGTCGGCAAAAAGCACACTCACGTCAGCATGGTTGTCTGCAATTTGTTCGTCCGCTTTCAAGCGCTCCGCGATCGACGCCGGAAGAATGTTGAGGAGTAGGGCTTCGGCGCGTTGGTATTCACGCGACAATCCCTCTTGGCTCGCCCTCAACGCCTCGTTCATCGATTGTAATTTCTCGTTGAGTTGACGCTCCCTCTCTTGCAGAAGCGTCATTTCATAAGCCTTCTGTTGAAGCCGCTGCCTATTGTCGCGTTCGGCAGCGGCGTCAAGAAAGAGCAGCCACACGCAGGCATTGTCAGCAAAAAGATGGAGGTCCGCGACACGCCCGCCGGGCAGTTCGACCATGTCCATATCAAATGGAAGCTCCGGGCAGGGCAACAAACCTTCCATGAATTCAAGCTGCTCGGCAACAGGCTTACCTATGCGAACTGACGAGAGTCCGTAATGTTTAACGTTACCGCCCTTCGCAGCTACGCAAAGCTGGGCGTCGATTTTTAGATATGCGACCGAGCGCTCGTTGTAGAAGAAATCGTAAATCCAGCTTCTAACTTCTCTTGGCAAGACATGCATGGTTTATTTGCTGACCATCGAAGCAAGTTGACGAAACGCATCATCAACATGTTCACCAGAAAGCGCACTTGTTAGATAGATTTGCCATCCAAGTTGCCTCAGTTCGTCAATTTCACTATCCGATATTGCCCACCGATCGGCCAGATCGGATTTGTTGAACAGCAATACAAACGGCATAGCGCCGAATTCAGCCTCGGCCCGCTCGCGCAACGTGAGCGCCACGGCAAGAGTAGCAGCGCGTGTTCCATCGACGACAAGCACGAGCCCACTCGCACCTCGCACATAGCTGACGCGGAATGAGCCGATATCGTCTTCGCCGGCCAAGTCCCACAAAATCAGATCCACGGTTTTGTCCGGGAATGCGACACTCTTCTTGTCGATTTTCACTCCCACCGTGGTCAAGTAGGTTTCTGAAAAGATGCTTTGCACAAACCTGCGAACCAGACTCGTCTTTCCGACAGCGAACCCGCCCAACATGCAGATCTTCTTTTGCAATATCCTGGGCTCCGCCTAGTGGAAGTTTACCGTAACCGAAACTCTGCGGTTCGCGGAGCTCCCGGTTCGGCTATTTTCGGTCTCCGCTGGCTCAAAGGTGCCCGCGCCGCGAACCAAGAGCAATTCCGGATCGACGCCGCGTTTCTTGAGAAGCGCACGAACTGTTTCCGCGCGCGCCGCGCTGATCGACAACTTGGCCGTTTCACGGCCCGTCTCGTCCGAATGGCCGGTCAACATGAATTGTGCTGTTACCCCTGCCTTGCGGGCGTCCGTGGCCAATTCCTTCAACTGACTCGCCAATTTGTCGAGAACCGGCAGTTGCTCTGGTCCCGGTACAGCCTTGCCAGAATCGAAGAAAATGCTGACCGTTTGAATAGCCTCCCTCAAATGAGTCAGTTCCGGAGGGGTCAACTCACGCAGCTCGGAGAGTTCTAGAGAGAGTCCGTCCGCGGACAGCTGTTGGGCGGCGACCCGCGCCCGATCTATCCAGGCGGCAGGAGCCTCACCCTGGGCAACGATGCGATCCTTGATGATCGAAAGCCGTACTGAATCCGGCGGAGTCAGCGACGCCATCAGCCGCTTCACCACGAACTTCGGATGAAGGCTTTGATAGAATTGCCATTGCGAATGAACGCGGGCAGGATCGACACCTGTTCCGGACAGCAGAACCTGCGGGTCGGCGGCCTGCGGGTCTCTCAGGCCGGAAATATAGAAATGTCCGCCCCTCGCCGTTTGCTGGGCGACGATGATTCCCGCTTGGGCCTCCAGTCGTGACACATAGGCCTGCCAGTGCTCCGCCGCGCGTGCTTCGGGGCTCACATCACGAACTTTGGAGATGTCGAATTCCGGTCCGCCTGCCGAAAGCTGTCGGGCCGCTGCGCGCGCCCGATCTATCCAGGTGTCGGGAGCCTCACCCTCGGCAACGATGCGATCCTCGACGATCGAAAGCCGAACCGATTTCGGCGGGTTAAGCGACGCTGTCAGCCGCTTCAGCACGAACTCCGGCTCAAGGCTCTGATAGAATTGCCACTGCGAATGAACGCGGGCGGGATCGACCTGCGTACCGGCCAACAGCGACTGCGGGTCGGCGGCAAGAGGGTCTCTCAGGCCGGCAATATAGAATTGGCCATCGCGCACCTTTTGTTCGGCAACGATAATACCCGGCTGGGCCTCCAGTCGCGACACATAAGTCTGCCAGCGGTCCGCCGCGCGTGCTTCGGGGCTCACATCACGAACCCTGGAGATATCGAATTCCGGTCCACCTGCCGAAAGTTGCTGGGCTGCTGCGCGCGCCCGATCTATCCAGGTGTCGGGAGCCTCCCCCTCGGCAACGATGCGATCCTCGACGATCGAAAGCCGTACTGAATCCGGCGGAACCAGCGACGCCGTCAGCCGCTTCAGCACGAACTCCGGCTCAAGGCTCTGATAGAATTGCCAGTGTGAATGAACGCGGGCGGGATCGACCTGCGTTCCGGCCAACAGCGACTGCGGGTCGGCGGCAAGAGGGTCTCTCAGGCCGGTAATATAGAATTGGCCATCGCGCACCTTTTGGTCGGCAACGATGATGCCCGGCTGGATCCCCAGTCGCGACACATACGCCTGCCAGCGCTGCCCGGATTGCCAGGAAAGAAAGAACCAACCGCCTGCGGGAATCAAAACCAGCAGGACTGCAGCCAGGACCAGCCACGGAAATCCCTGGTTTGATTCCTCCTGCTTCAGATCAACGCAGGTCTGCAACTGCGTCTCGACGCCGGCCAACTGCGAACTGTCGCCGTCAAACTGCTCCAGGGCCTGTGAGCATTCATCATGGATGCGAAGCAATACATCGCGAATTATTTCATGTAATTCCTCCGGCGGATTTCCCCGGATCACCGCAACCAAGGTCGCAAACGGCCCAACTTCCGACCAGAGACGAAGCTCCCCGAAACGGATAGTGTCCAGGCCACTCTGTTCTTTCTCGTTAAATGAGTCTTTTACAAAATCCTGAATTGCACTAAGCATCGAGGAAATCAGTTGAGGATCTTCGCTGGTTGCGTTTTCGGCAGTTACATGCTTGATCAAAAGCCCGGAATTGCGGTGAATGAGAAAGACATGTTCTACACGATAGACAAGAGAATGCCTAAGAACAACTTCTGAGAAGCTTGCCCCCGTTCTCCAAGCTTCAAATCTCCACTTGAGCCCATGCCAAGTAAATATATGTCTTAAGGTTTCATTCAGCGACTGAAAGGTTTGGTCGATCTTTTCGCCGATCGACTTGCGAATAGCCGGCAGAAACACCGGGTATAATATATCCGTCAGCGTGCGCGGGCTTTTCTGGATGGACCGTTGCACAGCCCTCTCGACAACTGGCGCAAGGGCCTCGCCGAGTTGCGCATGAGACGCCCGTGCGGCTGCACCGGGGAGGACGCCCCCCACTGCCGCCGCAAGCTGCTCAGGTTCGTCGAGCAGGTGGGTAACTCGTGAAAGCTCCGAAATTTCGCGGCCGACCAGCAACTGGCGAAGCGTTTCCATGCGAGGATCGGCGGTTGGGATTCCGTCGAGACGCGCACGATAGTCCGGATCAACGTTCCGGGCAATTTCGATCAACAGGCGGGCCAGAGCCTCGCGATCAATCTCTGTATCGTTCGAAGCCGCTCTTTTAGGGAGGCTGATTGGGTCGACAGTCGACGTCAAGTTCCCATCAACTCACTTTCCAGGTACGCTCCGAGTTGTTCTTGCTGCCCACCGGATCCTGATTTAGACATTTTGCAACCTCGACAAACAGGCCAGCCAAAAGATTTCGGTCGGTCTTGACATTGCCGAGATCGGAAAACATTTTCTCCATCAGCATCTGAATGCTTTCATTCTTTTGCTTGATTTCCTCACGCAGCAAATGATCGTTTCGATTTATCCGGTCCGCAACTTCCCGCTCAAGCTCGCTCAACTGATCCGACAACGCGCGCACCTGCTTTTCGAGCGCCTGATTTTGCTCGCGAAGATTCCGATCAATCTCCTTATCGGCGTCGGCTCGCGCGTCTTTTTCGTTCCGCAATTGCGCCGCAAGCGAGTCGACCTGCTTCTTTGCATTTGACTCGTACATTTCAAGATTGCGCTTGGCCTCGGATTCGACATCCTTGAAGCGCTGCAAGACCCGTTCTTCAAGCTTGGAAAAGCGGCGGTCATAGTCCTGCATCTGGTTGCCGAACAGCAGATCACGTATCTTGTCGACACCTACAGCGTCGCCGGGAGGCCCGCTCTCGCGAGCCTGGCCCGCCATGAAGTTCAGCCCGCTTCCGTCTGCATTACTTGTCAGATTTGCGTCCGCTTTATTTGCCGAAGAAGCGGTACTCGAAGATTCCTTGGCCATCCCATGCCCCTTCTTTTGACATTGCCACAGCGCTAATTTAGAAACTGATAAACATGTCAGCAAAATAGCCGACCCGCAAGCCGGAATTTTCTCGGCTCAAGTCGGTTCGTGCGTCCCCATTCGGATAGATTTCGACATGCGGCTCGATCCGGATCAGCTTGCGCTCGTGTCTTCGCCCGCGATCATCTCTTTGCAGATGAAATGCGCGAAAGGAAATGCCCAGGCACATCGACCTCAGCTCCAAGCCGTCGGGCATGCGCGCTTGCTATTCGGCCTGTCTTCAAGTCTTTTGCCTGTCTCTAATTCGCCCCGATCTTGACAGGGCAGTGCTGCCATCCGATGCCGTCATCCGGTTTTGACATTCGCCGACTCTTGCCGAAGAAAACGAAAGCTCGATGATCCAGGACAATGCTACCGCAAGGCGGTATGGTACCGATTTTCAATGCCGAGCAAACCGTCGGCGCAACGCTTGCCGGCACGCCAAGAAAGATCAACGCATCTTGTTGTGCCTTTGGACCGGGCGCGGGTAAGACGGCGTGGCGCATGATCCCTTGGTTTCAATCGTGATTCCTGCGCACAACGCGGAGGTAACGCTGGCGCGCACACTCGATTGCCTTCTCGATCAGGAAATAGTGGATTGGGAGGCGATCATCGTCGACGACGCCTCCACGGACCGCACCCCCTCGATCATCGCCGGGTATGTAGAGCACGATGCCCGATTTCGGACGTTGAGGTCGTGCGCGTATAGCGCCGCCGGCGCGCGCAATAGCGGGATTTCGACAGCGCGCGGCCGCTGGCTTATGTTTCTGGATGCCGACGATTGGGTGGATGCCAGCTTCCTCGCCAAAATGCTGGCCGCACTGAAATCCGTTCCCGATGCAGTGGCCGCCTATTGCGGTTCCCGGCGCGTGATGCCCGATGGCGAACTCACCCCGTCGAGCATCGCAACGGAGGTTGCGATCCAGCCCTTCGAGACATTCGCCCGCAGACGTGCCATCGCCATTCACGCGCTGCTGGTCGACCGGGAGACAATTGTCGCGTTGGGCGGTTTCGATGTGTCGCTGCGCACCTGCGAGGACTGGGACCTGTGGCAGCGCCTCGCACGTCTGGGCAAAAATTGGGTGATGGTCGATGAGCCGCTCGCTTTCTATCGGACCAGCCTCAACGCGCTCAGCCGCAATTCGACGCAGATGCTGGCAGATGCTGAAATCGTGATCGCCCGCGGCTTTTCCGCCGATCCCAGGGTCAAACACCCGGCGTCGGCTCATGCCAATGGAGCGATCGAGGCGAACGGCGGCACCGCCTCCGAGGCACTCGCGTGGTTCGCGTTGTGGAACGCCGCGTCGGATTGCGGCAGCGGCTCGCGCTCGATCAACCCGCAGTCCCTGCGCGCGCTCCCGCCAGGACGCAAATGGGCGCGAGAGATCGCCAAGGTGATCTTCGATGGCCTAGCGGTCGGAAGCCTGTCGGTGCCAGCGCAATTGGCTGCCAGGTGGGACAGGTTCGGCGGCTCCCTCACCGAGTTGATCATCGAACTCGGTAAGGTCTGGAACAATCCCGATGCGGCTCGCCGCGTCCAGTATCATCTTGAGCAAATGCTGCTCGATGTCGACGATCTCGCCGCGCCGCGCAGGCTGGCGCGGACACTTGGAATTCGTGTCGACGCGCGAAATCCGACCTCGATCGAAGTGCCGGAAGGAATCGATCAAATCTATGCCTATCTGACGATGGATGGCCAGATCGAGGCTGTCGTGCAATTCGGCGTACTTGGGACAGTGACAAGGGATTATTGGATCGAATTGATCCTGAATGTCGTGCCCCCCGAGCGGCTTGAAGGCCGGTCCGATCCGGACAGTCACTTCGGCAAACTCGCCCAATTGGCCGAGGAAGCGCGGGAGCTGGTTCGGTCGAGCGCCGAACCCGCGGAGCCTCCCCCGGCGCTGCGCCGCGCACGGGCCAGGCACGACAAGGATCGCACGTCGTTCTGGAATGGCTATTTCGCGACCGAGGATCCCTGGAATTACGGTTCGTCCTATGAGCAGGAGAAATATGAGCGGCAGCTCGAAATTCTGCCTGCCGGTCCCATTGGACGGGCGCTTGAGCTGGCCTGTGCGGAAGGCCACTTCACGCGGCAACTGGCGCCGCGCGTGAGCCATTTGACCGCAACTGACATCTCCGCCATAGCCATCGAGCGGGCGCGCGCGCGATGCGGCGATCAGCCGAATGTTGAGTTCGGCGTACTGGATTTCATGGCCGATACGCTACCGGGTGAGATGGATCTGATCTTCTGTTCGGAAGTGCTCTACTACCTGGATGATCTCGCCGAGTTGCAACGCTTCGCCAAGAAAGTCGTTGAGGCATTGGCGCCTGGCGGCAGCTTCATCAGCGCACACGCATTCGTGCTACGTGACAATCCTGAGAGGACGGGCTTCGACTGGAACACATTCGGTGCACAAGCGATCTCGGAGACGCTGGCGGGGACCGAAGGTCTTGTCCTCGAGCAATCGATCCAGACCGAGCTCTATCGCATAGACCGCTTCCGCCGCCTGTCACCAGGCGACGTGGCGATGGAACCAGTCATTGATCATGTGCCAATCCGCGCGCGCATCGATATGGGGGTCGCGCGAAAAATCGTCTGGGGCGGGGCGCGGGCCTTGCGCCGCGACGTCGCACGTAGCGAGCGGCGGCAGCGTATCCCTGTCCTCATGTATCACAGCGTCTCCGATGAAGGTCCGGCCGCGCTCGCCCGTTTTCGGCTCACGCCCGCCGCATTCGCCAGCCAAATGACATGGCTGCGCGCCAATGGCTTTCACGCGATTAGCTCCGAGCAGCTGGAATGGTTCATTGCCAACCGTCAGCCTTTCGTTGGCCGCCCGGTGCTCATCACCTTCGATGACGGCTTCCAGAACTTTGCCGACCATGCCTGGCCGACCCTGCGCGCGAACGACCTGACCGCGGAAGTGTTCCTGGTGACGGACTTGGTGGGTGAAAGTGCACAGTGGGACGCCTACAGCGGCCCGCCGACGCCGCTTATGGACGCCGGGACGGTGCGACGCCTCGCCGGCGAAGGTGCCTTCTTCGGAAGCCATCTGGCGACGCATCGCGCGATCGATGGTCTGTCGAGCTCTGACTTGGCCGCTGAGCTTCTGCGCTCTCGTATGTTCATCGAACGGTGGACCGGTCGGCCAACCGCGGCGTTCGCGGCACCCTTCTCAGTCACCGACCGACGGCTTGGCAGGCTGGCCAAGGAGTGCGGCTATCGAATCGGCTTCGGCGGCAGACACGGGCCGGCGGACCTCGATTGCGATCCCATCGACCTTCCGCGCATCGAAATTCGTGGGGATCGTTCGCTCGATGACTTTGTTGCGGTTGTCGAGGCCGTGCTCGCATGAACCGTGAACTTGTCAGTGTCTAGATTTGTAACAAGTTGGTTCCGCGTTTTGTTCAGCGTCCCGTTCCGCTTACCTCGTTCGCAAGTCTATTGGGCGACTTGGGACACGGCTGACATCAGCTCCTGCGGGCTTGGCGCCCCAAACATGTATCGCCCGCCCTCTGGAACCTCCGTGAAGCTCCAGCGGACGATCCCTTGCCGGTCCAGCAGGAACTGACCGATCAATTGTCCGTGTCCCGTTGCTATCATCTGCTCGTCGGCTTCCGTCAGTTCGTAATGGTCTTTCTTGTTGAGGATTTCGCTGGCCTCAAGAGGATCCATAGGACCGGGCAACTCGCCTGGTATGTCGACCCGCATATCCTTTGCCGCTGCCATCGAGACCTTGTACGGCCAGTTCGTCTCGTTTTGGGTGAATTCGAGATTGGGCAGTCCAAAAGCACGATGTGAAGCACGTTCAGGGTCGGAGGCCGCAAGCAGATTCGGCATCGGATGGTAGCGGAAATAGAGACGCGCCCGTTCGATCGGCGTGTTGACCACCGTCAGGCTCTCCACGCCCTTTTCGCGCAGCTCCGGATCAAGCCGCGCCTGGGCGGCGATATGGCGCCGGCAAAACGCACAATGCAGACCTCGAAACAGGCCGACCAGCACCGGTTTTTGGCCGCGAAAGTCGTCAAGCGCGATCTTGCCTTCCTGTGTAATGGCGTCGAGTACCACGTTCGGCGCACGGTCGCCCGGTTGAAGCGGCACCAAGTCACTACGCGCGGACATTTCCAACCTCCAACCCCGGCTAGTCGAGAAAAGGCAGCACCACGAGCGCTTCCGGGTCGAGCCCGTGCTGGGCGCATATACCCTGCGCCAGGGAAAAGTAGCGTTCGGCCTCGGCCAGATTGTCGAGGTCGAGATTAAGCGTTGCAAGACCATCATAGCACGGAAACAGCAGTTGGGGTTCGCCCGTTTCGCGGGCTACGTCCAGTGCTTCGTGGAACAAACCAACGGCCAGGTCCGGACGGCCGTTGCACTGGTGGATCTGCCCAAGCACGATCAACGGCACCGGCAGGTGCTCGCGCTGGTCGAGCGCCCGGTCGATCTCGATGGCCTTCTCGGCAGCAGGCACGCCCTCCGTTGGACAGCGATCCGTGAAAGTACAACAAGCGACCGCCAGATTGGCGAGGAGGCGCGCCTGGAAACCCAAATCACCAATACGGCGCGCCACTTCAAGACCGCGCCGACAGACCTCCATCGCCTGTGCCGGATCGATGGTCGTGTATAGCACGCCGAGATTGGTGTAGCCGCGGCAAGCTGCGCCCAGCAGACCGGCGGCTTCGGCCAATTCAATGCTACGCTCAACCTGACGCACGGCCTCACGGTTTCGCCCAAGGCGAGCCAGCGCGACAGCTTTGGTATTGAGTGCCTCGGCGGTCACAAGAGTGGCATCACGCCCTACCTCGGAGACATGCTCCGTTGTCAGATTGCGTACGCAATCCAGCGCCGCGTCTGCCCATTTTGCCGCGAGAGCGTGATCTCCGCTACGGAACGCCTGTCGGCCACGTTCTTGCCACAGATGCGCCTGCTCGATCGGGGCATCCGCTCCATCGAGGAGCGCTGCCGCCTCAGCATAGCAGGGTTCTGCCTTGTCCCGCTTGCCGACGTCCCAGAGCAGCCGACCGATCTTACGCAAAACTCGCGCCGAGGCGACGCGATTGGCCGATTCGCGGTATGCCTGCAACACGGTCTCGTAGTGGTGGTGCGCGATCTCGCGGCGGCCTGCCGGGCCGCTCAAATCGGCAATGCGCTCTGCAATTGCCAGTTTGAGCGGTGTTTGCCCGATCGCGTCCAATGCTGTCAGTGCTCGCTCGTAGAAACGAAGGGCGTCGTCGTTGGCGTATATCATGCGAGCGCGATCGCCTGCCGCCTGCAGGTAATGCGCGCCCTTCTCCCGCTCGGCGCTCAGTGCGAAATGATGACCGAGCACGGTCAAATCCTCGAGCCGTTCCGGCTTGTCGCCGCACAGTTGCTCCAAGGCAGCACCGACCCGCCCGTGGATGTCGGTCCGGCGTTGCAGGAGCAGATTCTGGTAGATCACGTCCTGCAGCAATGTTTGCGTAAAGCGGTAGCTTTGCGACGAGACCGAGCCTGATCCGGCAACTTCCTCGATAATTTCCGCATCGCAAAGCAGTTCGCAGCCGGCTTCAAGCCGGCCGGGGTCGGCCGTCACGGATTTCAGAAGTGTGGCGTCGAAGCGCGGGCCGATTACCGCGGCCTCCTGAGCCAACCGGCGCACCTCTGGGGGCAGCCGGTCGACGCGGGCAAGCAACATCGCCTGGATAGTGGCGGGGATGCCGGTTGCGGCTTCGCCGGCCACAGTCCGCCATCGCTGGCCCTCTCGCATCAGTACACCGCGATCGATAAGGCCGCGAACAATCTCCTCTACAAAAAGGGGGTTGCCGCCCGCGCGCTCGAGGATCTGATCGAGAAGCCCTCCTGCGGAGTTTACCCAGCTCTCGCCGAAAAGCGCCGCGAGCAGCCTGCGTCCGTCATCACTATTGAGCGGCGGAAGCCTGAGCGCTGTGTGACTGACCCGACTTGAGTCGAGCTGGTCGTTGTCCGGCGCCGGACGATGCGTGACCAGCAACATCAACCGCGTGCGTTCTAACCTGTCCATCACGAAACGTAGTGCCTCGAGCGACACGGCGTCGGCCCAGTGCAGGTCTTCGACGACGATCAACAGCGGCGACAACGCAAGCCGCCGTTCGATGATTGTGCGGACTGCGTAGAGAATTTGCCGCCGCAACTGCTCAGGCTCGACATGCTGCAAGGTGGCGTCGGGGTCGCCAAGGCCGAGCACATGATAGAGCAAAGGCATCAGCCGCTTCGCCTCCTCGCCCTGCAGGCCGAGATCGGCAAGCAAGCCTGCGAGCTTCCCCCGCATTTCGTCCCCATTGTCGTTTTGCATCATCCCGGCAGCGCTGCGCACCACGGCGCCCAAGGCGCCAAAAGATTGTTCACCCAGCGGTGAGCACGTGGCCTGCCGCACGGCGACGTTGCGAAAACGATCCTCGTCGCCGACGCGGGCGACGAACTCCTTCACCAGCCGCGACTTCCCGATGCCGGCTTCTCCGACGAGGCGGACAAGTTGGGCCGAGCCGCCGCACGCCTGGTCAAGGCTCGCCAGCATTCTATTGAGCTCCGCACCACGACCAATTAGCGGCGCACTGAGGCCGAGCGCCTCGAGCCCGCGCGCTGCACGCGGCACCGCTAACGGTGCGTCCAGTCGATGGACGAGCACGCTGCCAGCTTTGCCGCGAAACACGACATCACCGAGCGACTCATAAGAGAAGGCATGCCGGGTCAGCCTGTGAGTGAGCTCGCCTACCAGCACCTCACCCGGTGCGGCCAGCGATTGCAGGCGTTGCGCCGTATTCACTGTGTCGCCGGTCACCGAATAGGATCTGGCGGTGCCGATGCCCAATCCGCCAGTAACGACCGGACCAGTGTTTATGCCGATGTGGAGTAACAGAGGCGAGCCGGAGTGGGGGGTGCTTTCGCCGAGCCGCGCCGTCCGGGCGATCATGTCGAGAGCGGCGCGAAGCGCACGTTCCGGATCGTCCTCATGCGCGACCGGCGCACCGAACAAAGCGAGCAGTGCATCGCCGATGAATTTGTCGACGAAACCACCAAAGTTTCGCACGGCCGCCGTCAATTCCTTGAACAGTTTATTCTGCAGCGCTTGCATGACCTCGGGGTCGAGCTGCTCACTGAGTGTCGTGAAGCCGCAAAGGTCGGCGAACAGGACCGTTACGGTCCGGCGATCGGCGTCGGAGACGGGATGCAGCCCTTCTTCGCTTTCGATGTTCGGAAGCAGCGACGGAGTTCGAGAAGGCGGCACAATGGTCCGGCTTGGTGCCGGAGCAGGCCGTTCGACGGCTTTTGCGGGCGCACCGACGCTTGCCCCACATTTCGGACAGAACTCGAAATCAGGTGCGCAGGTGTAGCCGCAACTGGCGCATGCCACGGGCTGGCGCCTGCCACACCTCGGACAGAAGGCGTAACCGCCCTCAATCTCGAAACCGCAGCCCGAGCAGTCCATCGAACAAGACCTCACTAGTGGCCGTGACGGCGTGATCTCGCCCGCACTGCACGGCCAGGCTAATCACAAGGATGCACCGATAGCCGTCGACGAGCAAGCGGCAGCGCAAATGGGCATCGAGCCATCCGTGTGGGTCCGGTGGCAGAGCGCTACGCATGACCTCTTGATGCAACGGCTGGCTCGCTGTCAGCTTGCGGTTGCGAATTAGGCTCAGGTCGGCTTGATCTCTGCCTGGCCGATCTTGCGCCATCTGGCGTTTTCGCGAACCAGTTTTAGGTCGTCGGTCGTCTCGGCAAATGTCCGCAATCGGTATTGCCGGAGCAGGTCCGGGAAGAGCGCTCCTTCCGGCAGGCCGGCAAGCTGCTCGCGGACTGAGATCTTTTCATCGATGACCCGCATGCCCCAGGCATTTTCCCGAACCTGCAGCTCCGCAGCCAGATCGCGCTCTTCCGGCGCGTTTTCGTCTAGCGCGGCCAGAAGGATAGAGTGGAAAAGCGCTACATAGCCAATCTGTCTTAGGCCCCCCACGACCCGCGCGCGCGGCAATATGGCAAGGACGAGGAACGTCAGGAACAAGTTCGGCAGCAGCACGCCGTCCAGCAGCGCCTGCCTGAGATACGGCCGCTCGAACGGGATGGAAAGACCTTGCGGCCTGTCGGGCTCGATCAGGTGCCCGTTCTCGAGAACGAGTTTGCGCACGCGCTCCTCGCGGATGCCCCAGAAATAGTCCGTGGCATTGGGCAGGAATCTGCCAAATGGGCTCGATGCGGCCTCTTGCCAGGCACGTTCGAGACGCTGGCGTCTTGCGGGTTCAATGAGCAGTCTGGAAAGAAGGCTGCCGTCATATTCCAGATGCCGCGCCATGGCAGCCGCGGCGGCTCGATCATCGATGAAAACCGGCAGGGCCATGCCGGCACGATCCCAATTGCCGACCAGATCCTTGTTCAGGGCAGTCAGCGCATCGGCGGCGGTTTCAAACACCTTGTCCTGACTGGCAAGCAGTGTGCCCAGCCAGCGGCTGGCATCCGTTTCATCGCCCACCGTTTCGAGCGCGCGCTTGTTGAGGGAGACGGGACCGGCCACGCAGGCGCTTTTGCGGCACAGTTTGTGGCGCCCCATGCCGAACAGGTTGACCTTGTCGTCGCCGACATCGAGCCATCCCGGCCCCTCCCGGCCAACTGTCTCCATGGTCATCGTCGCTCCCATGAAGCCGACGAAGGCCGACAGCCCGTTTTCGACCGCGCCGAGCCAGGCAAGCAGGAGGGCATCGAAGGTGATCCGGTCCATCAGAAGCAGGCAGTGCAGGCCGGACTGAATCACCGGTCTGTGCTCGAACTCGTCGAGGGCTTTGCCGATCTCCTCAGGCCGCATGATCCTATCGAGTCGCTGATGCAGGACTTCGCGCAGGATCGAGCGGGCAGCGATCGCCGGGCCCGATGCAGGCCTTGCCACCGGCCGCCACAGATGGCGGGCGTAATCGGAAACCGGTGCATTCCAGTTCTGCTCGATGTCGCGCACGACCTCCGGGCAGAGCAGCGACAGCACAGCCAGAATTTCCGGCGGAGGGGTAGGGGTTGGATCAAAGACGGCGGTCATTGGTCCCGTCTAGCCGCTTGCGGTGTAAACGCCAAGCGAGAGCAGACTTGGTGGATGCAGCCCTGTTCGCTGACTCGGCACGAATTGTCAGATTGGCTAAACAGCTAAGGCAAACGGCGGATCTTAGAACCGCAGCCGGGCCATGCTCAGGAGATCGTGGTACTGCCCGTCGGTAAAGCCGGCCTTCACATGCCGGCCTTCGATCTCAAAGCCGTGGCTCTTGTAGAGACGGAGGGCCGGTTCGTTGTCGGCATAGACGGTCAATTCGACTCGCTTCAGGGCGCGCCAGTTGTCGGCCACGTCAAGCAGCGCGCCAAGTATGGCAGAGCCGATACCTTTGCCGACAAAGGCATCGTCAAGGCCGATATTGATCTCGCCGATGTGCGAACGGCGGGGTGAACCCTGCACGACCAGGCTGCCGTGGCCGACGACCTTGCCGTCCAGCTCGGCAACGATCCAGGTGGTTTCCGGGCCGGACTTGGCGATGCGCCGCGCCACCTGCTCCACCATCTCGAAAGGCATCCTGAGCGTGCCCTGGCGGAAGCCCGGCATGTTGAAAATAGCGCAAAGCGCCTCTGCATCGCTTGGCCGGACGGACCGGAGCAGCGGCTGGCTTTTCTCGGAGGGTGGCGACGTCGTGCTGGTCATGGCGTTCCCGGCGAAGGCAATCGGCCCGGTACGATGCACCGGACGCCACCTGAAAATCCAGCCGTCTCTCAACCTATGATGCCGATTGCGAGCTGAAATACCGGGAGGCGGCGTAGAGTTTGAAGACGCCGCTGATGCCGATCCAGCCGAAAAGCGTGAGCCAGCACAATGTCCCGATCGCCGTCCAGTCGATCCGGTGCACCGCAGCGTCGGTGATGACGACGCCGAGGATGGCAAGCAGGCCAACCAGAAACTGTGCCAACCCGAGCACCAGCAGTTCCTGGCGCGGCGCGCTTCTCCAGACGAGATATATACCGCCCGCACCGGCGAGGAAGATTGCGCTGTAGACCTGAGCGTGGAAGGCATCGATCGGCCATGGCCAGATGCCACTGAATGTCAGGGGAAACAGCAACAGGCCGACGCCATAGAGCCCAAGGATCGCGGATTCCACCGGCATGTAGCCGCGCCATGCGGGATTTAAGGTCACGCCTTTCGCAGAAGGACGGGCTCTGGCCCGCCACAGGAACAGCCCGGATACCGCGACCGAAGCAAGATAGACCAAAAACCACAGCCAGGGCGCTTTGCGCTCGAAGTTGAAATAGCCGAGATTGATGAACGAAGCCACCGACACGATGACGGTGAAGATGAAGGCCATGACGAGCACGAGCCTGCCGGGCGACCAGCGATTCCAGACCAGCAGCGCCGCCATCACGACCATTTCGGCGGTGTAGAAGCCGCCGAGAAAGCGCGCATTGAACGGCGTGACGGCCCAAGGCCAGCCCGGTTTGACCAGAACAGGCACGAAAAACAGGCCGGCGCCTACGATCAGGACGATGATGACGACCGCAGAGAAAAGGCGCAGGGTCGCGGGAAATGGCGGATTGTCGGATGTCGGCATGGGAGAAAATCCCAAAGATGAAGGCTCCATGGACCATCATAATGCTGCTTGCGGCCGGTTAAAATCGGCCTAAGTGAACGGTCACCAGGCTTATCCATTCGAATGGCCGCACGGTTCGTTTCGAAGTAAGATGGAGCATTCGGACCAAAGACCGGTCCGGTCAAAACGCCACGGGGTGCATTTTCCGGAGCCTGCACGATGAACGAAGCTCAGGATCTGTTCTCACTTCTGCGACAATCGGCCGATGTCGATCCACAGGCGATCGACGCGATCAAGCGAACCATCGCGGAGGGCGAGGACCGCGAACTTTGCCGCATCAATGCGCCAGCCTTCGCCAGCAAGCATGGCCTCGACGAGGAGCGCGCAATAGGCGCCTTTCTCCATGCCGCGCGGGTGGGCATCTTCGACATTTCCTGGAATGTTCTGTGCCCCGGCTGTGGCGGCGTGCTCGACACCAACGCCACGCTGAAAACCCTGCAAAAGGACGAATACACCTGCGCGCTATGCTCCGAGGGCTATTCACCGACCCTCGACGAGATGGTCGAGGTGACATTCACCGTCAGTCCCCGCGTGCGCAGGATTGCCGCCCACAATCCACACGAACTGCCGGTGGCGGAATATTTCCGCCAGATCTACTGGGCGTCCGGCGTCGATCTGCCGGAAGAGCAATTCGCGGAAAAGATGGAAACGTTCTCGCTGGAGGATATCGAGCTTGCGCCCGGTGAAAAGGCGGTTCTGCCCATACAGCTTCCGTCCGAATTCATCATCGTCTTCGAGCCGGTCACCCACTCGGCGCAGTTCATCGACGGGAAGGGCGAACCAACAAAGGAGCGCCGGAGCCTCTCTTTGGTTTTCGACCGCGACCATGTCCAGAACCAGACGCTGGAGATGCAACCCGGCCCGTTGCGCATTTCGCTGGAAAACCGGACCGACACCCGCGTGCTGCCGACGGTCTTCATCGCCAGCCAGGCATTGCATGATTTCCTGGGAAAACGCCGGCCCTTCCTGACCGCCAAGCGCCTGCTCACCAACCAGACGTTCCGCGATCTCTATCGCACGGATACACTCGACATCAACCAGCGCCTGAAGATCACCAGCCTGACGTTCCTGTTCACCGACCTGCGCGGATCGACCGAGCTTTACGAGCGGGTGGGCGACCTTTCAGCCTTCGATCTCGTACGCGAGCATTTCCAGGTTCTGCACGAGATCGTCACGGCGGAGGCAGGCGCGGTGGTGAAGACGATCGGTGATGCGGTGATGGCGACCTTCGCGACGCCCGATCGTGCGATCGCTGCAGCCCTCAGGATGCGCGATGCCATGCGTACGCTCAACGACAAGAGCGGGCGCGAGGATCTGCTGCTCAAGATCGGAGTCCATGCCGGCCCCTGCATCGCCGTGTCTATGAATGAGCGACAGGACTATTTCGGCCAGACGGTCAACATTGCTTCGCGGGTCCAGAACCTTGCCAACGCACAGGCGATCTTCGCCACTCGAGCGGTGGTCGACGACAATCTCACCGCTGATCTCTTGCACAGGAATGCGCTGACGCCCGTGCCCCACGAGGTCTCGCTGCGCGGCATTGACCGGGAGATAGCAGTATACACGATCCCCTGAAGGTTCGGCCCCTGAAGGCTTGGCCCTGAAGATTTGGCTCGTCCCGGCCCCTCACACACGCCTATAGATAAAATAACGATCGGCGGGAACCGAAGGTGGCGGCGGGAGGCGTTGCAACTGCGGGTGATCGAGCGGCGTGCCGCTGACCGCGATGCCGCCGACGCGAAGTAGGCGCGCGGTCAGATCGGGAAGCCAGGTAGAGATCACTGCATCGCGATCTTCATAGCCGGTGCCGATGTCGGCATGAACAAGGGCGGCGTCGATGCCAATGAACCTGCTCGCCGTCTCGCGTATTTCGCCGAGCACGAGGTTTTCAGCTTCGGGAATTGAGCTGGCGTGTGCGGCAAGTGCACGGTCGAACGCTATGATCCGGCGTCCGGGCAGGCGCTCGCGCAGATGGTGGAACGTCCGGCCATTACCGAGGCCGAGCTCGAGCACGGGGCCCTCTATCTTCGCCACCTCGGCGCAGACATGATCGAGTATGTCGCGCTGTGCGGTCATCCTCCGGATGAAACTGTCGAGGCGACTCATGCGCGATTGTATCTCCTGAACAAGTCCACGAAATCAACTGCCCCCGACCAGAGCGTTTCGCGGCTGAAACCAGAGGCGACGTGTTAAACCCCGATCGAGTCTTGCCGCGTGTAGAGGCGAACGATGAACACTGCAACAAGGGAACAGGCTGCCGACAAGGATCATACCGGGTGGAGTCGGCGGCGCGGCGCGCGGCGGTATGGTGATGTCACTTGTAGGGGTCCGCGGCGTCCCGCAACCCATCGCCGAGGAAGTTGAACGCCAAGATGACGAGAACGACGGGGAGCATCGGCAAAAGCAGCCATGGATAGAACGCGATCACGCTGACGCTGCGCGCCTCGGTGAGCAGGATGCCCCAGCTGGTTATCGGCGCCCTCAGGCCGAGCCCGAGGAAGCTCAGCGCTGTCTCGCCCAGGATCATGCCGGGTATGGAGATCGTTGCCGTCGCGATCAGATGCGACATGAAGCCGGGGATGAGATGCCGCCGTATAATGCGGCTGCTTCTGGCACCCATCAATTGCGCAGCCAGAACGTAATCCTCCTCGCGCAAGGCTAGAAGCTTCGAACGCACGGCCCGCGCCAGTCCGGTCCAGTCGAGCAGCCCGAGGATGACGGTAATGCCGAAATAGATCAGGATCGGACTCCAGGTTATCGGCATGATCGCCGCCAGAGCCAGCCATAGCGGAATGCTGGGGATCGATTGCAGAACTTCGATTATCCGTTGAACGATCAGATCGAAGATACCGCCGTGATAGCCGGCCAGTCCGCCGATGACAATGCCGAGCAGGAAACTGAAACTGATGCCGACGAGGCCTATTGTCAGTGAAATGCGTGCGCCATAGATGATGCGCGAGAGCACATCGCGCCCCAGCCTGTCAGTGCCGGCCAGAAAGAGCTGGCCGTTTTCGGCGGGGCAGACAAAATGCCTGTCACCTTCGATCAGGCCCCAGAACCGGTACTTGTCGCCCTTGCAGAAGAAACGGATCCGCTGAACATCATCCTGTTGCTCGATGTAGTTCCGCTTGAGCGTGTCCATATCCAGCGTCATCTGGCGGCCATAGACGAACGGCCCGACGAACTGGCCGTTGTGGAACAGGTGCACCCGTTGCGGCGGCGAATAGATGTAGTCCATGTTGCGCGTGTGCAGATCGTAGGGCGCCAGGAACTCGCAGATCAGTATCCCGAAATAAAGCGTTGCCAGGAATATGCCGGATACAAGGGCAAGCCGGTGCCGGCGGAATTTCCACCACATCAGCCGCAGCTGCGACGCCTGAAAGACCTTCTCCTGCTCCGGCGTCATCGCCTCGACCGACTGCAGGTCAAAGGACTCGATGGAAACGTAGTGTTGCAGTGGGGCACCCGGAGCGGGCAGCGGCGATTGCGTGTTCATTTGGTGCTGCCGCCTTGCAAACGAATTCGCGGATCAAGTAGCGCCAGCGCCAGGTCGGAAATCAGGACGCCGATGACCGTCAGGAAGGCGAGGAACATCAGGAACGACCCTGCGAGATACATGTCCTGGCTTTGCAGCGCCTTGATCAGCATCGGCCCGGTCGTTTCCAAAGACAGCACGATCGCCGTGATTTCGGCACCGGAGATGATGGCCGGCAGGATAGAGCCGATATCCGAAATGAAGAAATTGAGCGCCATGCGCAGCGGATATTTGACCAGCGCCCTGAAGGGATGAAGGCCTTTGGCGCGCGCGGTCACGACATATTGCTTATGCAGCTCATCGAGCAGATTGGCGCGCAGCCGCCGGATCATGCTTGCCGTGCCCCCGGTGCCGATGATCAAGACCGGGATCCAGAGATGGGCGAGGATCGACTTCGCCTTGGCCCAGCTCATCGGCTCGCCGAGATATTGCTGGTCCATGAGGTGGCCGATGGACGTGCCGAACCAGATGTTGGCGAAATACATCAGGATCAGCGCCAGCATGAAGTTCGGAATCGCAAGGCCGAGAAGGCCGAAGAAAGTCAGGCCGTAGTCGCCCCAGCTGTATTGATGCGTGGCGGAGTACATGCCGATCGGAAAGGCAATGAGCCAGGTGAAGATGATCGTGACGAAGGAAACCAGCACCGTCAGCCACATTCGGTCCCCCACGACGTCGCGAACCGGCAGCTCATATTCGAAGGAATAGCCGAAATCGCCGTGCAGCATCCCGCCGACCCAGTAGAAGTAGCGAATGACCGGTGGCTTATCGAAACCATATTCCTTGCGCATCATCTCGATGCGATCGGAATCCACCGCTTCGCCCTGAGCCCGAAGCTCGGCAACATAGCTGTCGAAATAGTCGCCTGGGGGAAGTTCGATGATCGTGAACACCAGTGCCGATATGACCAGCAGCGTTGGAACCATCACGGCGATGCGCCAGACCAAATATCGAAGCACGCTCAGGACTCTCCAAGCCAGAATGTATCCGGCATATAGACACCGAAATAGGCGGTCGGGTCGTAGCCGTAAAGCGCCTTGTCGGGCAGATTGCGCAGCCGCGAGGATGCCAGAACCGGCTGATGCGTTCCGTTCACCGTGCCGATCGAAAACACCTGATCGGTATAGATCGACAGCATTGAATTCCAGATCTCGGCGCGCTCCGTGGCTTCGGTCGATGCGTTCCAGCGCTTGAGTAAATCCATCAACTCGACCACGGGCGGAAGATCGGGCGCTTCGCCGACCTTGCCACGGGACAAGTAGTGAGCACCCCAGAGCGGCCATTGCAGCTGGTCGTCGACGGTGGGGGCCAGTTGGTAGGGGTTCATGTCGGCGGTCGGCACGCCATTGTCGATGCCCGACCACATCGACATCATGATCTGGCCACCAAGCGCGCGGCTGCGGAAGATGTCGCGCTGCGAAGTCCGGATGAACAGAGCGATGCCGATCTTGCGCCAGTGATCAGTGATGAGCTCGAGCGCGTCGGTTTCCAGCGTGCTTTCGCCGGCCGTTTCCACTACGAGCTGCGCCGGGCGTCCGTCGGGAAGTATCCGCAGGCCGTCATCGTCACGCGCCTGAAGGCCGACCTCGTCGAGCAGGGCATTGGCCTGGTCGGGATCATGGGCGACCCAGGCTTTCGCGAATTCCGGCCGGTAGAGCGGGCTCTCCGGCAGGACCGTATCGGCACTTTCCTGCGCCAACCCGTAGAACACGGCCAAATTGATCTCGCGCCTGTCCACAGCGAGCGAAAGTGCGCGGCGCACGCGCACGTCACGAAAAAGGCCGCGCCACACCTGGTCGGCACAATTCAGATTGGGCAGCAGCGCCAGCCGCGAACCTTGTGTGCGTTTCCAGAGATGCATCTTTACCGGGTAGCGCTTCTCCGCATCCTTCAGGAAGGCGTAATCGGTGAAGTCAATTCCCATGCCTTGCAAGTCGCTCTCGCCCGCACCGGTCTTGGCGGAAATGATCGCCGACGAGCTGACGTTCATGACTATCCGGTCGACATAGGGCAGTTGCCGGCCATTCTCGTCTATTCGATGAAAGAACGGGTTCCGCTCGAAGACGAACTGCTCAGCCGGCGGCTTGGTCCGGTTCTGCCAGGGATCGAGCGTCGGCAGTTCCGGGTTCTCCGGGCGATATTGCCGCGACATGCGGATATGCAAGAGCGTCCATTTCTTGGCCCGGTTCTCCTTCATTAAACCGGCGAGCCGGAATGGATCCTGGTATTTCTTGTGGAACTGCTTGAGATAGGCGGCCGGCAGAACAAGCGATAGGGGCGAAGCAGCGGCGAGCTTGGGCAGGAAGTCGGGATTGGGCGCATCCCAACTGTAGCGGACCGTCAACGGATCGACGATTTCGAAGCGTGGCGGCTTGCCGTCCGCCAGCAGGGCCGGGGCGAGCCCGCCTTGCGAAAGCTCATCGTTCAGCCAGACATCTTCCCAGCAATAGCGAAAATCCTCCGACGTCAGCAGGCTACCGTCAGACCATTTATGTCCTTCTCGTATCTTGAAAGTGAAGACACGATCATCCGCTACATCGAAACTTTCGAGAATGTCGGCTTGCAGGTTAAGCTTTTCGTCATAGCCGACCAGGCGAGCGTACCCGTAGATCGTCATCATCCGGATATCTTTCTGGCTGCCGATGATCGTGCGCAGCGTGCCGCCATATTGGCCGGGCTGCCGGCCCATCGCAGCGAGATTCAACGCGCGCGGGCGCTTGGGCAGGCGTTCGGCGAGTGCCGGCAGCGCCCTGGCCTTCAGCTGCGGCTGAAGAAATTCCGGCTCCAGATCGCCGGCGCGCAACGTGCCCGGCAGAAATGCCGAAGCCATGAGTCCAAGGACGGTGCGCCGGCTGATCAATGGCGTAGCTCGCTGACATCGGCCGAACGTCGCGCCAGCACGAGGTGGCCGCCGCCAAGATCGAGCGGCGACAGCATGTCCTCGTCGCCCTGGTCGCGGAATTGCGGTCCCCATGCGCTGGTATCGGAAGCGCCGCTGAGCTTCAGAGTCTTGAAATCCATCGGCCTGTCGAGATCGGGGAAAGGGACTGCGGCGACCAGTGAGCGCGTGTAGGGGTGGACCGGTTTCCTAAGCAGAATTTCGCGCGGCGCTAGCTCGACGATACGCCCGCCGCACATCACCGCGATGCGGTCTGCCATGTAGTCCACCACCGCCAGGTTGTGGGATATGAACAGGTAGGTCAGGCCCAGTTCCTTCTGCAGGTCCTTCAGAAGATTCAGGATCTGCGCCTGGACAGAGACATCGAGTGCCGAAACTGGCTCGTCGCAGATCAGGAGTTCAGGCCCCAGCGCCAACGCGCGCGCGATGCCGATACGCTGACGCTGTCCGCCGGAGAAACTGTGCGGATAACGCTTTATGAAGCGCGGGTCGAGTCCGATTGCCTGCATCAGGTTCTTGACCGTGGCGAGTCGGGACGCGGCATTGCCACGTTGATGGATTTCCAGCGGCTCGCTCAAAATGTTCTCCACCGTCATGCGAGGTGAAAGCGACGAAACCGGATCCTGGAAGACCATCTGGATTTTCGCGCGCAGCATGCGCAGAGCGTCTCCCTCGGCTTTCAAGACGTCGATCGGACCATCGCGGCCGTTGAAGATCACAGAGCCGCCGCTAGGGGTGACAGCCCGCATGAGGACCTTGCTGACGGTGGTTTTGCCGGAGCCGCTTTCGCCGACAAGACCCAGGCACTCGCCCCGCCTGATATCAAAGCTCACGCCGTCCACGGCGCGAACAGAGGTTTGATGACCTCCGCCGAACCATCCGGACTTGCGGATCGTGAAGGTCTTTGTCATATCCCTGACCGACAGCAGGAGGTCGTCCGGCCCCTTCGATGCCGGCGCCGTCTGCTTGCCGAGCAGGTTCCCGACATTCACCGGCACCTCGCGGAGCGCCTTTAGCCTTTCGCCGGGCTTCAGGTCGAAATGCGGAACGGCGGCCATCAGGCCCTTCAGGTAAGGGTGGCCCGGCCGGCGGAATATCGCCTCCACAGGTCCCGCTTCCATGATCTCGCCATGGTACATGACCACCACCTCGTCGGCGACATTGGCGACGACGCCAAGGTCGTGCGTGATCAGCAGCATCGCCATGTTCAGCTTCGTCTGAAGCTCGCGCAGCAATTGCAGGATTTGCGCCTGGATGGTGACGTCCAACGCCGTTGTCGGCTCGTCGGCGATCAACAGGGCGGGCCGGCAGATAAGCGCCATGGCGATCATGGCGCGTTGACGCAATCCTCCCGAAAGTTCAAAGGGATACATGTCATAGGCGCGCTTGGGGTTGGGAAAGCCGACAAGTCCGAGCATTTCCTCGGTCCGCGCCTTGCGCTCCACCCGAGCCGTGGGCGTATGAATCTGCAGGGATTCGCTGACCTGATTGCCGATCGTATGCAGCGGCGACAGTGATGTCATCGGCTCTTGAAATATTTTGCCGATGCGGCTGCCTCTCAACGCCCGGATTTCGGGTCCGTCACGCGGCATCTGCAGGATATCCTGCGTCGTGCCGGGCTTTTCAGGATCGGAAAACAGGATACGGCCGCGAACATGGGCTGTGTTCGGCAAAATGCCCATCACAGCCTGGCTGAGAACCGATTTTCCGGAACCGGACTCGCCCACAAGCGCGGTAACCTTGCCGGGCAAGACGCGAAGATTCGCACGCCTGACGGCATGCAACGGTCCCCCTATAATGGCAAAAGAGATGCCAACATCCTCGATCCGCAGCAGATCAACGCCCAAATTCATTCTCACACCAGCCCCCACTCTGGCCGCTCCAGAAGGCGAGACTAGCGCATTGCCAGCCTAGAGCAACTTGGATTCGAACAGTCGCCAGTTCCCTGGCGGAACCGACGATCGGACTGCATACCAAACGCGTTCGGATCAGATCGTGGCGGTTTACTGGAGCTTCCTCGGGTCGCCCGCGGACGGCCGCGCGGCATTGCGATGAAGCAGCATGACCTGCTCGGCGTCCGATATTCGGTCGTAAATCGGCTCCACCGCACCGTCTTCGTCGAGCGAGAGAGCACCCGTCAAATCGGGTGAAAGCACCGTTAGCTTCTGCCTGATGCCCGCCAGTTCCTCCATGCCGAGCGCCAGCCAGTTGTTGGCGCCGCAATAGCTGGCGAAGTCTTTGCTGGCGAGAACGCTGTGCGGATATTTCTTGGTCAGGGTCTGGAGGCGCTGGACCTCGTTTACAGCCGAGCCGAAGACGGAGAATGTGAGCCGGTCGGTAAGCCCGACATTGCCGAACATCACATTGCCGACATGCAGGCCGATACCATAGTTTATGTCGCTCAATCCCTGCTGCTTTCTGCGCAGATTGAGATCCATCATGCGCGCGGTGGCCTTGTGCGCTGCTGCAAGAGCGGCCTGGCAGGCGATCTCAGACTGTGAACGGTGCCTTGCGCAAGGGTAAACGGCAATGAAGCCATCCCCTATGAAACTCATGATCTGCCCGCCCTTGCGATTGAAAGGTGCAGCAGCGGCATCGAAAAACTGGTTCAGCGTATCGATATAGACTTCGCGGCCGGAGGTTTCGGCAAGTCTTGACGACCCGCGCATGTCGCCCATGACCAGTGCCGCCCGGATTGTATCACCCTCGCCGCGCTTGATCTGGCCGTCGAGCACGCGCCTGCCGGCGTCGCCGCCGAGATAAGTGGTCATCATGTTGTCGGCAAGCTTGGTGAGCACGGCCATCTTGGTTGCGATAGCTAGATGGTTCTGGATGCGCAGCAGCGCCGCAATCATGCTGTCGCTGAAGCCTGCGGCACTGTCGGTGGACCAAGACCCGATCATGCCCTGACTGGTGTTGCCGCTGAAGGGATGGACGAAAGCCATGTAATCGGTGACGCCCATCAGCTTGAGGTCATCGAAAACAGGAAATTCCGACGGCACCGACGGGTCGAGCCGGCGCCGCAGATGGTCGAGCTTGTGGCTGAGCAGATGGTAGTATGGGCTGGTCAGGAATCTGTCGGAATGAACGCCGTTCTCCTTGCGGAAGCCTTCCACTTCCAGGCCCTGGCCGCGGAGCCAGGTGAAGCCGAGCGCGTCATAAAGCGGATGAAGCATCGAAAAGCTCAAATGCACCCGCTTCAACGGCAGGCCGGCAGCAGCCAGCCGTTCACAAAAGCCCCTTACCAATGTTTCCAGGTCGTCGCCCGCCAACGCCGATTGCGTCAGCCAATCGGCAACCTTATCCATGAGAATGGCAGAAATTTCTGCTTGCGCTGTGCTCATGCTATCTCGAAATCTCCTTGATCCGCCACAAATTCGCCGGCTCGGACGCCGTCAGGCCTTCACCACCGTCTCCCGGGCTAGCCCGAGGCGGCCAAAAATATTGCGTGTGTCAACGATCAGTAGAGCGTGATCCGCGATCGCCTGATAGTCGATCGCGTCGTGGTCGGTTGCAACGACGACAGCGTCGAAATCCTTCAGGGCCACCTCGGTCAATTCGACCGAGCGACGCCCCTTGATCGCCATATGCTCCCGTGTGGTCGGGATTTCGGTAACATGCGGATCGTGGAATTCCGCCTTGCCGCCCCATTCCTCGATGAGTTCAATGAGCCGCAATGAGGGGCTTTCGCGGATGTCGGGCACATTCTTCTTATAGGCGAGCCCGATGATGAGAATGCGCGAGCGGCTGAGCGCCTTGCCGCAGCGCCGGTCCAGCGCCTTCGCCAGTTCATCGACCACATGACGCGGCATGGCCGTGTTGATCTCTGCCGCCAGCTCGATGAAGCGGGTCGGCAGTTCGTATTCGCGCGCCTTCCACGTCAGGTAGAAAGGATCGATCGGAACGCAGTGCCCGCCAAGTCCAGGGCCAGGATAGAAAGGCATATAGCCGAACGGCTTGGTCTTTGCCGCCTCGATCACCTCCCAGATGTCGATTCCCATCGCACCGAGCACGACCTTCAACTCGTTGACGAGGGCTATGTTGACCGAGCGGAAGATGTTTTCCGTCAGCTTGACCGCCTCGGCGGTTGCCGTGGTGGAAACCGGAACGACGGTCTTGACCACGCCATGGTAGAAAGCCTGCACGAGCATCGCCGCTTCAGTGCCGTCACCTGCCACGACCTTGGGGATCGTCGCGACTTCAAAGCTGCGGTTGCCGGGATCCTCGCGTTCGGGCGAGAAGCCGAGGAAGAAATCTATCCTCGACCGCAAGCCGGTTTTTTCCAGGATGGGCTTGATCACGTCGTCGGTGGTGCCGGGATAGGTGGTCGATTCCAGCACGATCAGCTGGCCGAGACGCAGATGCTTCGCGATGGTGCCTGCCGTGTTCCTGACAAAGGAGAGATCCGGCTCGCGGTGTTTCGTCAGTGGTGTCGGAACGCAGATGATGATGACATCGCAGACGGCCAGCTCGGCAAAATCCGCAGTGGCGCGGAACCGTCCGCTCGCCACCTGGCCGGCAAGGGCTGTCGACGTCACCGCCTCGATGTAGGATTGGCCGTTGTTCAGGCTCTCGACCTTTTGGGCTTCGATGTCGAAGCCGGAAACCGGGAAGCCGGCGCGTGCGATCGCAACCGCCAGCGGCAACCCGACATAGCCCAGTCCGATCACGCCGACTTGCGCGGCACGCGTCGAAATCCGGTTCAGAAGACGGTCATATGTCGATCGTGAGGCGCCCAAAATGTGCTTCCCGTCAATTCGGACAGGCCGTCCGCTTCCATGGTGAGGCTCACCGCTCACAAGAGCCCCGAGGCATATTGCGGAAAATCGATGTCCGCAAGCCGTCAGACCGGCACCTTCGCCTTAAGGCTTGCGGCAGCCATCGCATAGCCGCCGGCGGCGCCATCGATGAAATGAACGTGATCGCGCTGCAGCGGCGATGCGACGAGGCATGTCATCAAGGCCGATTTCTGGCGGTGCAGGCCATAGTTGCAGATGCCCGCCTCTTCCGCCTGTTTCAGCCGGTTCTCGATCCGTTGCAATACATCCGCGTCAACGTCGATGGTCATCTTCAAGCCATCGTCGAACTTCCGGAAATCCGAATTGCTGGCCACTTCCCGTTTGTAGATCTTCGGATCGAATCTGCCGATCGTCCAGCCATATCTATCCGTAACAGCCGTAAGCGTCATCAGGAACACTATCCACAGCTTCGACAGCCACCGCCGTCCTGCCGGCGCCATGGCCGCGCCTCGATATCGAGGCCGGCGGGCAGCAAACTGTAGTCCGGCCCGTTCACTGGCACCGGGTGGCCATCGCGTTCCTGCCTGCCGGCAAGGGCGATGATGTCGGAAACCAGAAACTGAAAACCGCGCAAGTCGCGCGACGCCCCCGGTATGGCTATGATCGAGACGATTTCGCCATGCCGGGCTTCGATTGGGTTCCAGCGGCAGGAGAGGCCGGTCAGATCCGGCCGCGCGCCGGCCGGCGCAGGATCGATGCGGTAGCGCCCCGCTTTCATCTCGGCTTCCGCCCAACTGCCGCCACCTCCGGCGAACATGGCATAAAAGACTGCATCGGAGGCCTGGAACCTCGCCACGCGAACGTCGAGGCCTTGCGCTCTTATATCCTTTATCGGCACGATTGCGGCACGCAAGGTCAGATCCAGCTCGTCCGCCACCCATCTCTGGACAGCCGCCAGCGCGTTGCGGGTGATCTCCAGCGCCGAGCCGGGAAACGCCACGAGCGCCCCGTCGCCACCGAAGACAAAGGGAAGATCTTGCCTACCCAGCGCATTGAGCAGCGCCGAAATGACGCTGGCACCGGCCATATTGACGGTTTTATAGCGCCCCGCCTCGATCGCCTTGGTCGAGCCGACGATATCTGCGGTGGCCAGCGCCCAGCCATCGGGGAGAGGCCGATAGTTATCGATATCGGCAACGCTTTCGAACCTGGCGAAGACCGGTAGGGAAGCGACAAACGGGTCGGACGCGGCAGCTGTTTCCATGAGCATCAGATAGCACATTCCAGTGCTTGAGGGTGAAGTCGATCATGCTTCGAAATTGACTTGCGCAGGCTTTCCGATGATAGGGTCCGGCGATGCGAATTGCCTTCTACGCGCCGCTGAAGTCGCCCAATCATCCCGTTGCCTCCGGCGACCGTCAGATGGCACGGATGCTGGTCAAGGCGCTGGAGCATGGAGGGCACAGCGTCGAACTGGCATCCGAATTGCGCTTCTATCTACGCGAACCGGATTCGAAAAGTTTCGATGCGCTCAACATCGAGGCCCGGGAGGAAGCCGCGCGGCTGGCAGGGCTTTGGGATCGTGACGGCAAGCCCGATCTGTGGTTCACCTATCATCCCTATTACAAGGCGCCCGACCTGATCGGGCCCGAACTGGCGTTGGCCTTTGGCGTTCCCTATGTGACAGCGGAAGCCTCCTATTCGAGGCGGCGCAACACCGGTTTGTGGGCCGATACGCAAGCGTTGGTGGCGCGAGCCGTCGAACAGGCGGCGCTGAACATCTGCTTCACGCAAAGGGATCGTCAGGGACTGGCAGATGCGATACCCGACGCCGCTTTCGGCATGCTTTCGCCCTTCATCGACACATCGCTATTCCGGGAAACACCGGCACGGGGTTGTCCGACGCGCCTCGTTACCGTCGCCATGATGCGCCCGGGCGACAAAGTCGAAAGCTATCGCATGCTGGCGCAGGCGCTCGGTTCGATCGGTCATCTGCCCTGGACCATGTCGGTCGTCGGGGACGGACCTGCCCGCGAGGAGATCAAAGCGCAATTCGCCGGCTTGCCCGCCGAGCGTATCGAATGGCTTGGCGCGCTTGAGCCAGCCGCAGTGCCGGATGTCCTCTACAGTGGGGGAATTTACGTCTGGCCGGGTTTCGGCGAGGCCTATGGCGTTGCCTATCTTGAAGCACAGGCCGCCGGCCTTCCGGTTGTGGCTCAGGACGTCGCCGGCGTGCCGGAGGTCGTGCGGGATGGCCAGGCCGGGTTTCTCACCCCGCCGGGCGATGTGGCGGCGTTCGCTTCTGCCATCGAAAGGCTTCTGGCCCGTAACGACGAAAGATCCATCATGGCCGCAGAAGCCAGACGTTTCATCCTCGAAGAACGTTCTCTCGGTGCTGCGGCGGCGCGTCTGGCCGAACTTCTTGCGAAGATCCCGGTCTCATGACATCCGATCAAATCTGGCAACCCTTGATGGAGGAACTGGCGAGCCGGCAATGGGCGGACCGTAAGGCACAGTTCTGGCTGCGCGACGATGACGCCGTGGATCCGACGCCTGCGCTTGATCGGTTGCTCGAGCTCACCGGTGAATTCGCGGTTCCGGTGACTCTGGCCGTCATTCCCGCCCTGACTGACGAAAAGCTCGTCGTTCGGCTTGACGAGGCGCCGCATGCCACGGTCGCCATCCATGGCTGGGCGCACCGAAATCATGCTCCCGAGGGCCAGAAGAAGCAGGAGCTCGGCGCGCATCGGCCACGCGAGGTGGTGCTCGATGATCTGGCTCGCGGGCTGTCGCACATAACCGGCCTGCACGGCGCACGTGCCGTTCCGATGCTGGTGCCACCCTGGAACAGGATCGACGCCGGCTTGGTATCCGACCTTGGATCGATAGGATTTTCGGCATTGTCGGTCTATGGGCCGCCAAGACCGGCTTCACTTGCGGTCATCAACAGCAATGTCGACATCATGGATTGGCATGGCACGCGCGGCTGCCGCGATCATGGCCTATTGGTTCGGGCCATCATCGCGCAGTTGCAGCATGCATTCGATGGAGGCGAACCGGTCGGCCTGCTCACCCACCATCTCGTACATGATGAATCGGCCTGGCTCTTCCTCGAACGGCTGTTCACAGTCACCGCACAGACTGAAGCCTGCGTATGGCTTCCGATCAGGACATTGATCGGGCGCAGCGCCGGTAGAGCAATTCCAGGAAAGGTGTGAACGGTTTTCCGTCCGGAATTGCGTCAAAACAAAGAGATAGAGGAAAACAGCTCAGCGCTTTTTGCGCAATGAGACTGGAAATTTGAGCGTCTGGCCATCCCGCGCGGCAAAAGCGCCGGTAAACCTGTCTTTGGCCAGTTTCTCGATCTCGTCCAGTTCCTCGTCGATCCGTGTCGGATCGTGGTGAAACAGCGCAAGCCTCCGCGCACCGGCCGCCTCACAGAGCTTGACACCCTGTTGCCATGTCGAGTGCCCGTAACCGCGGCGGCGTTCCATTTCCTCCTCGGTGTAGGTGCAATCGTAAATGACGAGGTCGGCATCTTCGATCAGGCCGAGCACCGCCTGATCGAGTTTGTCCGGCTCGTGCTCAGTGTCTGTGATCATCGCCACGACGCGGCCGCCCCATTCGACCCGGTAACCTATGCAGCCGCCCGGATGGATAAGACTGCCGGTTCGGACCACCACCCCTTCGCGCGGGCGAAGCACGTCTCCGGATACGAAATCGCGATAGTCGAGGCTTGCCTTGCAGGCTTCCAGTTTCACCGGAAACCACGGCGGCTGCATGAACTCATCGACCATCTGCCGGGTCGTCATGTGTCCTGCAAGATGCCCGGACCAAAGCGTAACCTTGGCGCCCCGATCATAGATCGGCGCAAAAGACGGCAACCCGATGATGTGATCGTAATGGCAATGGGTGAAAAGCAGGTCGAAATCGGTCACGCCCAACGCCTGAAGTGCGGCGCCGGCAGGCCGTAGGCCAGAGCCTGCGTCGAACAGAAGCGTATGCTTACCGCATCGCATTTCGACGCAGATTGAGTTGCCGCCATAGCGAGAGAATTCTGGCCCTGATACCGAAATGCTGCCGCGGACACCCCAAAACCTGACCAGGAAAACGTTGTCGTCCATGCTACCCCTTCGCCCATCATATCCAAACAACCGCTGCTAGGCGAGACAGGCTTTCTCCGGGTGATCTTCTCAGCGAGAGGACAGTGCCGTCACGACGGCGAGGATCGGGCGCACGTCCTTCGTTATTTGGCGCTTCGTGCGTCGATCAGATCCGCGGTCGTATGGCTTAGGCGATCGGCAAGAACCCGCAATATCTCGATGGTCATTTCCGGGAACTCCCTCATAAGCCTCAGGAAATGATCCTTGCGGATTCTCAAGGCTTCCAGCGGACTTGCCGCTCTGACGGTGGCAGTGCGGGAGCTGTTGCACAATATGGCGATCTCGCCAACGATCGAATTTGGCTCCAGTTCGGCAACTTTTATCGGTCCGCTATCGGAATCGACAAGAATATCCGCTCTGCCTGAAAGGATGACATAGGCGGCGTCTCCCTCGTCGCCCTGCCTGAAAAGGATCTGGCCGGCGCTGTAGCTCACACGATCGGATGTGAACGCAAGCAGCTTGAGCTTTGTCGGCTCGATGGCAGAGAACAAGGGAACGCGTTGCAGCATTCCAACTTCATCCTTGAGCAGCATTGTCGCAAACCTTCCAAAATTCGCGTTTGCCAGACTAGAGCAAAGGACGCCCACATGGAATTAATTCTCTTTCCGGCATGGCGAGACAAACCACGCGAAAGGTGGCGAGCCCGATGTCGTGCACCCCCCAGAATGATCCATCTGAATGTCCGTTGCTCTATGACAACAGTTCCTTGAAGATACCGTTCCCCGCCAAAAGTGTCTCGTGTGTTCCGTCTTCCGCCAACTGACCCGAGTCGAAGACGACAACGCGATCGAACATCATCGCCATTGCCGGATTCGTCACGACCCACACAATTGCCGGCGAATGGCCGTCGCGCCTGGCTTCCTCGAGCACATTTCGCAGCACTTTATCCTGCATGCGCTGGTCGAGCGCCGACAGCGGCCGGTTGAGAATGAGAAAATCGGGACGCTTGAGCAAGGCCCGGGCAACATCGAGCTTCTGTCGCTGTCCACCGGTCAGCCGCCTCCCGCCGGAGCCGACGTTGAAGTCCAGGCCGACATCCAGAAGTTCGCCATAAAGCCCGAGTTCGTCAAGAATGTCATAGACGATGGAGCGTATGCGGTCGGGCGCGTCGGGATGATTGTTGCCCACACGCCCGAACAGGACATTATCCATGACGGTGGCCGCGGCAATGTATTTGGCAGGATCATACCGTTCGATCGCATTGTGCAACTCGGGCGGCAGGTCTTCATAGAACCGGTTGCGTGCAGCGACGATCTTGCTCATCAGCTCGTCGCTCAGCAGGCCGAAGCGGTGCCGGGGCTCGATGTAGGCAAAGCTCAAGGTGACGATCATGGCGCGATCGTTCTCCGAAACCGCCTCGTAGGGACGGTTCTTGAGCCGTTGCAGCAAGGTTTCGTAGGCGGGTATCTCCTCCGCGCTCATGAAGGCGAGCTGCTGGAAGAACTGGTGATCGGGCGGCAGGTCGGCAAACAACTCGATCGCCTGTTTGGCGATCTCCAAGCCCATTTCGTAGAGCGTGCGGTCGAGGCCGGCTTGCCTCAGCACGGAAGCAAAATAGGGATTGGCCGCCAGCGCCCTGTCGGCCAGTTCGGGGCCGGCGGCAGCGCCGAAGAGCAGGTTTTGGCCGATCGTTGCTTCCTTGTTGTAGGCGCCCGGTTCGAAAGGAACCACCAGTCCGCTCAGCCCCTCTTGTTCCAGCCGGGCCCGCAGCGCCGCACGCAGTTCGACGATCCGCCTGGCAAGCTCCGTGTGACGGGTGAGGTCAGCTGAAGAGCGCAATCCGAGATCCAGAATGTCACGCGACAGAACAACCGCGTCGAGCACCCGGCGCACTGCTTCAAAGAGGTCGTGCGGGCCGGTAGCGCCAGCGGAAGCATAGTTGATCCAGTCGCCGTGGATATCAAGATCCGGATTGCCCGACCGGCGCGCCTCGTGAATGTTCCAGCGGTGCTGATCTGCCGCAGCACCGTCATAAGGCACCGATGTCAGCGGCGCATGCTTCAACCCGTAGAGCAGGTTGTCGCGGAGGCTTGCCTGGAACAGGAAAACATCCGACGAGGCGTACGATATGCGCCGGCCGGTTACTGCTTCCGGGAGTTCAAGCAGGTCGTCGGTGCCCGAAGCGACCTTTCCGCTGTCCGGCCAGATCAGCCGCGCGAAGGCTTCTGCAAGCGCCTCCGCTCCACCTGTTGCGGTACTGACCAGTGCCACCGTCTCACCCGGCTTGACCTGGAGGGAGATACGGTTGAGGAGCATCGCACCGCCATCGTCTGCTATGGACAGATTGATCGCTGACAGCGGCTTGGTCATCGGATCGGGATCGTCCATCGTCAATGCCATGATACTCGGCGCGATGAGACCTTCGACGGTGAACTGTTCAACGACCTGTTGATATTTGACCTGGACATCCTGCCGATCCTGATCCCAGTCGATCAGTTCCTTCATCGGTCCGGGCAGGTCCTTGTAGGCGCCGATCACGGCCACGAGCTGGCCGACGTCCAGCCGTCCCTGGAGGACCAGATACCCGCCGATCATGTAGAACAGAAAGGGCGTGAGCTGCGCGAGAAAATTGTTGAGGAACTTCACCATGAATTTCCATTGGTAAAGATCGAAGCGGATCTTGAAGATGAGCCCGAGCCGGGCAGCTATGTCGGCGCGCTCGTAGTTTGATGTATCGTGGACGTGAACCGTGCCGATGCCGTCGACGATTTCGCCAACCCGGCCCGAAAGCGCGCGCGCCGTCAACTGCCGTTGGCGCCCGAGCACGATCAGCCGCCGCCGCATTCGCGGGATGAGCACGATCTGGATCGCCACGATCACGACCGCTATCATTCCTAGCCAGACGTTCTGGATCATGATGAACAGCATGGCCGTCAGCGCTTGGCCGCCGAGCAGTACCGGCTGCAGGAAGGCGTCGCCGATGAAGCCGCCCAGCGGCTCCACCTCGTCCTTCACCATGGTCGCCACTTCGGCGGATTTCACCCGCTTGAAGTAAACCGGCGGAAACCGCAGCACACGGTCGACCAGATCGAAGCGGATACGCCGCAGCATGCGTTCGCCGAGGCGGCCCTTGTAGGTGTTGATGTAGAATTTGAACAGGCCGTTGATGACGACTAGCAAGAGGAACACAAGGCTCAGGGCAAACAGGGTCTCCTCGCGGTCGAGCTGAAAACCGGAGAAGAGCTGGACCTCTCCAATGAACGGCAGGTTATAGTGTAGCCTCATGAATGGCTGGGTCGCGCCCGGTTGCTCGAAGCCGCGACCTTGGATCGGTCCGTTGACGATCAGCTTCGGCAGGTCGAAAGACATGAAATATGGGATCATCGAAAGCACGACGATCATCAATATCCAGAGCTGCTGCTTCTTGGTGTGCGTCCAGATATAGCGGGCTAGGCTGGCTTCCATATGCGACTGTGGACCCTTCAGTTGGAAGCGTGCAGGATGTAAAAGCACCTGCTGGCGAATGGCGTATCGGCAATTTCTTCATCGCCAACGAGCTGGCCAAACGGTCCGCGGCTTTCGCAGGGCTTTGGCGAACAGCTGAGCAGCACGAGGCCGCAGCTGCGCGGCTGGTGCTGGCGGATGGACGCCGATGATCCGGACAGATGCAATAGGCTCTCTCCGGCACCGGGCAATAGCCAAGCGGCTTGCAGCATGATCACGTCCGCGGAATCAAACAGTCTTGCGGGAGGCAAGATTGCGTTGTGTCGCCCAGAATCCCAACATACAAGACGAATTATGATGGATGTCACGCAACCACGCAATGCCATGGACTGGCATGAGCAAGCCTTGGACCTCACACGGGGAATTGCTGCTTATGTCAACTGCCCTCTCGTGGCAGGGCTGGCGCGCGTCGTCGCCAAGCATCCGAAGGCCGATATTGCCAACGCCTTCAACCACAAGCAGGTCGCCTGCAAGATGTGGGCGCTCGACAGGCTGTTCGAAAGCGGCGGCGGCCGCTTCGGGCGCATATGGGTTCTGGGTGGATGGTACGGCGTATTGCCGGCAATGCTTTTCAACGATGCCCGCTTCGACATCGCGGCGATCGATAGCATAGACATCGATCCTGAAGTCGCGCCGGTCGCCCGGACCCTCAACCGGGAAGCCGGCGACCGGTTCCGGGCGCTGACGGCAGATATGTACGCACTCGACTATGCGGCCGGGCGGCCCGACCTGATGGTCAATACGAGCTGCGAACACATAGCCGATCTGCGCGCCTGGCTTGCTCTGCTTCCGCCGGGCACGAATGTACTGCTGCAATCGAACGATTATTTCAGCGAGCCGACGCACATCAACTGCGTGGCTTCGCTTGCAGCCTTCGAGGCAATGGCGGCGCTACGGGAGGTGCGGTTCTCCGGCGAACTGCCGACAAAAAATTATACGCGCTTCATGCTGATTGGAACTGTTTAATGCATTTCGCCCAAAAGTGCGTAGCGGTTTTGGGACAACGACACGCATAAAAACAGGACTTGAAGCGCGTCGCACGAACCTCACAGACGCTACGCGCGTTAGGATCTATCGTCTGTTTGATCATGAACTTCTCCGAAACCGGGCCCGGGACCATGTTCGATACCGCTCGCGCAGGATTTGCGCCGAGCGACGCCCGCCTTCCAGATCGAGACGATGCGCGGATGGCGTCCGTCCCACAAGCGCCTGTTCGATAGCTTGCGCCAAACCTTCAGGCGTCAGGTCCTTTTCCGTCAGCACCGTTGCAAGACCGAGTTCTTCGAGCATCAGGGCGCGAACCGTCTGTTCGGTTTCCCCGCCGGCTGCAAATGGAACGAGCAGGGAGCGACAACCCGCGCGCAGTACATCGCAGACCGTGTTGTAACCCGCCTGCGAGACTGACAGGCGGGCGCCGGTCAGCAGGCTGGCGAAATCCTCGCGGAACCGGAAGATGGACAGGCCCGGCGTGGCATCGCGTGCGATCGCGTCAAACTCGTCTTTCGGCAGGTTCGGGCCGGTGATCAAACACCATTTCCAAGCGTTGTTGGCATTCCGCGCCGCTGCGATGGTGGAGCTGACAAGGCTCCTTCCGGCAGCCCCGCCGCCAACCGACACCAGAACGTCGAAGCGCTCGGAGGCCGCGGGCGATGGCGGCGCGGCAACGAGCCCTGTGTAGGTGACCTCGGCCCTGATCGCCCCAGCCAATGGAAATGTCTTGTCGATGGTTGCGAAAGCCGGATCGCCGTGGACCATAACAAGGTCGAAATGCCTGTTGATGAGATCGACCGTTTCCTCGTTTCGGCCCGGCTTGACGCGCTCCTGGAGGATATCGCGGACGGACGTCACCAGCAGCGGTCTGGGCGACGTCGCGTCGATGGCCTCGATCAGCGGCAAGAGTTCGAAACGCATCTGCCGGCGTCCAAATGGAAACGCTTCGACAATGACGATATCAGGCCTGCAATCCCGGAATGCCTGCAGCAGCATCTCTGAACGCCATTTCTTGAAATCATCGTCGATCGGGTTGCCTTGCAGGTCGACAAGTCCCGAAAATCCTTCATCACCGGAGGTGACAGGTGGCAGGGTTACAGATTTTACCCCCGGTCCCGGAAACCCGGCGATCGGCGCTCCACCGGTCACGACGGTTACGTCAAACCCGTCATCGACCAGAGCCGCCGCAATGCGGCTGGCGCGCGCGAGATGGCCGATGCCGAGCAGGTGCTGGACATAGAAGAAAGCGCGCAGCCGCTTCATTCGGCGGCCCGCCACTCCCGCTCGAACAGTTCCTTGAGCTGTCCAATGCTTGCCATATGATCGAAATTGCCGCGCACGCGCCGCTCTGCGGCGTCGCCGAGACGGCCGCGGAGCCCGGGATCACGGATCAGGCGCTCCAGCGCCTGTGCCAGGGCAATCGGGTTTTCCGTCGGAACCAGCAAGCCGGTTTCATCCGGCGATAAAAGCTCTGGCACGCCGGAAATATCGGTCGACACGCAGGCAAGCCGCTGGCTAGCCGCCTCCACCAGAACATTCGGCAGACCGTCCCGGTCGCCATTTGCGGTGATCCTGCAGGCCAGGGCGAAGATGTCGGCGCGGCGGTAGTGCTCAAGCACCTCCTCCTGCGCAAGCGCGCCTTTCCAAGAGACGCGACCATCCAGGCCGAGCTTTTGCGCCAGCGCCTTGAACCGTTCCAGTTCTTCGCCGCCGCCGATATGCTCGAAACGCCACGCCAAATCGCCGGGCAACAGGGCAAGGGCCTCCAGCAACGTGTCGTAACCTTTCTTTTCAACGGCGCGCCCGACACTCAGAACGACAACCGGTTCGTCCGGAGCCGAGCCGTCATGCTGCTTTCGCGCCTCATCGAAACTGCCAAAGCGATCAAGGTCGAGCCCATGATAGCTCAGATGCACAGACGAGTTGCCGTTAGCGAGTTTTTTCAGACGGTCGAAGCCGGTTTTCGTGCAAGTGACCGTCCAGCGCGCCGAGGAAAGCTTGCCGGCCAGATCCCAGTCCGCCGAAGTCCAGATGTCCTTGGCATGGGCCGAGCAGGTCCAGGGCAGGCCACGAAGCTGGCTGGCATAGCGCGTCACCGATGCAGGCGTGTGCGCGAAATGAGCATGCAGCCAGCCCGCGTTTTCCGGCCATTCGGCCGCCAGCACGAGCGCTTGCCCGAAGCGGCGCGCGCGATTGCGCGTAAAGTCGCGGGGCATATCGGCAGCCAGCGATCCGAGCGCGCGCCAGAAGCCCGGACGCAGCAGATAGGCAAACAGCGAGCGAAACACGCGCAGCGGCTCTTCATGCAGATATTCCGGCAGATAATGGACGGGCGCTTTGATCTCGTCATGCACGGGGTGGCGTTTTTCGTCGGTCGGCCGCCTGAGCGCGACAAGTATCAGGTCGAACCCCGCACGCTCAAGACCGAGCAGTTCCTGCGCGATGAAGGTTTCGGACAGCCGCGGATAACCCTTCAGAACCACGACGATCTTGCGATGTTGCAACTCACGTCATTCCTTCAATGACCGAAAGGTGATGGCCGGCCCGCCGGTCGAGCAGTTCGGCGACGATTTCGGAAATATGAGGCAGCCCTTCCAGCGTCAGATGCGGATTGCTCTGCGATGGGCGGGGCCGGTCCGGCAGCACCTTCAGTGCATCGGCAAACCGCCGGGAATCCTCGGCTTCTTCCGGCAAAAACATCTCGATGAGGCCGAGTTCGGCCGCGCGCCGTGCGCGGATCAGTTGTTCCTTGCGGGGCTCGACGCGCGGCACGATCAGCGCCGGCTTGTCGAAAGACAGTATCTCGCAATAGGTGTTGTAGCCGCCCATCGCCACTACCGCCTTGGCGCCGGCAATCAGGTCTTCCATGCGGTTGTCGAACTCGATGATCCTGATATAGGGGATCTTGGACCCCTTCTTGAGCAGCTTGTTGCGCTTGCGCGCCGGCATGTAAGGCCCAAGCACGATCAGGGCCCTATGCTGCAATTGCGGATCCTGCTGATAGGCATCGATGACGTCGTGAATCAGATCGGCGCCGTCACCGCCGCCACCGGTGGTAACGAGGATATAGTCGCCCTCGGGCCGATGGCCGGGCAACTCGTTCCGCTGCAGGCTCCGTTGCAGGAAACCGACGAACCTCATCTTTGCCCTGACAGCCGGCGGCACATCCAAGCCGGTCAACGGATCGTAGAAATCCGGCGGGCCATAGGCCCAGACCTTGTCGTAGAACAGGCCTATCTTGCGCATCACGTCCCGGCGTGCCCACTCTGCTTCGAGCAGATGCGGCGCATCCATCACCTCGCGCAGGCCAAGCACCAGCGTGGTGCCCCGCGTCTTGAGGTAGGACAGCGTGTCCTCAATCTCACCGCGCAGGCCGAGCGGTTCCTTGTCGACGATGAAGATATCCGGCCGGAAGGTCTCGGCCGTGTGGCGGATGATCGACTGGCGCATCCTTAGCGTCTCATGCAGATCGATGTCCTTTTCCAGCGAGGTGTATTCGCCGTTGCGCAGCTTGATGACGCTGGGGATCTTCACGAAGTCGACACGGGCACGGTAGTCGAAGGCGCCAGCGATAGTCGCACCCGAAATGATAAGCACCTGAAGTCCGCGGAAATCCTCGACCAGCGAATGCGCGATAGTTCGGCAGCGCTGCAAGTGGCCCAGCCCGAACGTGTCGTGGCTGTACATGAGAATTCGAGCGTTTTCTGTGTGCTGGGTCATTGTTGAACGTCTCTTAGAATTCTCGCTTTGAGGACCGTGAGCGACCCGCCGGCTTCGAAACCATCCTGGTTTTGAAACAAGAGGCCGCGATTTTGAATTTGCATTACTTCTGTGGAATGCCTGTCAGATAGGGCTTTCTGATTGCCTGAGTCCGAAACTAGATGGAGTGGCGAATATCGCCTCGGCCGGGGCGGGCCGAGACTCCCCGTTGTTGTTTTGGGATGAATCGAAGGGGAAAGCGGTGTCCAAAGGATCGGCAGAAGTCATCCCTCTTGATTCCAATAAGCTCCGGTCTCTCCGAACTCGATGGTTTCGGAGCGGTGAAAGCGATTCCGCGATCCTGCCCATATAGTCAATTGCTTGATCGGTATACGAAAGGACAGGGTCGCCGGGCGTCGCACGGCACATGTTGTTGCAGAACTCGTTTCGCGCGCCATCGCTCTCGGTCTTGGGAGACCAAAGGTGCTGCCCATCAATCTCTTGACGGGCGGTCTGATTATGATTCACCGACCAGAACTGAGCCATCTATCGCCCAAGCTAGCCTGAATTTCGCCAGGAATCGAGTGGATGCCAGCGCTCACAACACACCGCCCGCAGCGGGGTATGTGCAACACCGGTTGCTTGTCGATCGCTATGGCCTCTGGCTAATGCCTTAGCGGGGGCGGTGGCGGTACTTTTTGAGACGACCTCAGCGGGCCATCGAAACGTCGCGAGGTGCAAAAACCGCTCGATTGGTCCCGACAGTAGGCGAAACCTCAAAATTTTTTGCGGCGATTTTAGCATTTAAAGCCAATAGCATAATTTTTTGACGGCGTTGAAGTCGCCGCGATCGGGGAAAAACGCGGCATTTCTCTCCCCCAGTCCGCCCATTGCTGCAAGCCGACGGCATCAATCGCATCCTGCTCGGGCTTAGGCAGGCTGCCAAAGCGAGCGAGGTCTTCGGGCTTCATGGTGTAGACGGCAAGAAAGCGGGGTATGCAGCGGTTTTTCCTTCGTGCTGTCAGAAGCATGCTGGCTGCTTAGACTCTTGGAGGGCCCAAGTCACTGCGCAGTACCACTCTCTAAATGCCCGCCCGCTATCGGGGACGCCGCGCTCCTCAAGGTCCCGCAGTCCGCTGGTCAGTACCTTCGCCGAAGGTTATTGATTTTCTCGGCCGGGTTCTTCTTTCGTGGTGCCGAGGCGGTTAAGCAGATTGAGCGTGATCCTGCCGACATCGTTCATGGCGCCTGCGGCTGGCAGCGCGCCGCACCAGGCAACCGAGCTTGCCGAAAAGATCAAGCCGCCTGCTGCGAGCTTTCGCAGGGTCATTTCGGCGCAGCGGCGGGCGATGCGTTGCGTATCGCCGCCCTCATACCAGCGCGTCGGATCCTGGAAGAAGCTGTCGGGAAATCCCGTCGCCCGCGCGATCACGACGGTGTCAGCGGAAGTGCCGAGGGCTGGATCTGTCGCATCCACTTCGTAGCCCGCGGCACCGCCCAGCACGATGCCGTCCGTGCCGAAGGTCGCATTTTCAACGCCTTCGAACAGCCATGCGCATCCTGCTTCACGGCTTTCCTCAGTGCGCGTGAAGGGGCGCGCGCCTTCGAATCCCATCAGTGAGATCGCGCCGCCGATCAGCGAGAATTCGCCTCGGCCGCGCGAGCGGAGATAGCCGCCTGGTTCGTTGGTGATCGACAGCGCCTGTTCGGCGACCGGGCCATCCCAGGTGCGGCCTGCCTCCAGCGGCGAGCGCCGCAGCTCCATCAGGTCGTCCTTGAAAGCCACAGTGGCAGCGAAGCCGTTTCCGCCGAGATAGGCGATGCTGCCGCCTTCGGCCACAAACTCCCGCAGCGCCTGCTCCATCTCGATCGACATATATTCAGGGTGACTGCCGGTGACGACGGCTTGATGTCGACGCAGACCGTCTATGCCGCATTCGTGCAAGTCGTGATCGGTCAGGACGTCAAACATGATTCCATTTCCGTGGCAGAATCGGAGGAAGTGCAGATCGACCGGCAAATTGTGTGGGCAGCCGCAGAGCGGATAATCGTAATCGTCCCTGAGCGTCACTTTCGGCTTTTTGTAGGAACAGATGGAAACACCGCTAAGGTCGGAATGGTAGTCGTAAAGAGATTTCAGATTGTTGGCGATCGCGAAGCGATGTCCCCGGTCGTCGCCTTTCCATTCATAAAGATGATCCGGGAGATATTCGTCGGCATAAGCGAGATAGGTGGCCGTCGGCACGAGATACAACAGCGGCGACGAGACCTGTGACGAGGTGACGAAGAACACCACGCGTTCGTAGCCACCCTCCCATTCGACCTGGAACGCGTAGACGCCTGGGTGTGCGTTTTCCGGGATCGTCACGCGGTGCGATGCCGGCCACTCAAGCGGGCCGATGTCGTCGTCGTGGCAATGGATAGCGTCGTAGTGCGACGGCACCAAGCGAGGCTCGAAGCTCGATCCGTCCGAGCGTGCCGAAGTCACGCAGAAGGCTGGCTGATTGATCACTTCTAGGAGCAGCGGATCTGCTCCGCCAGACGACAGGATCGGTTGCGTTGGTAACAGCGTCGGGAAATCCCAGGCAACAGTCCCCTGTGGGGTGTCGATCCGGATCGCAGCAAATTTCGCGTTGAGGGTAGGTTCGTGGTTGGTGGCACTTGCGCCGAAATGGATGCCGTGCCCTTGGAGGTTCCACGCCGGGCTGCCAAAACCTTCACGGAGTTCGTAAGGCGCGAGAAGATCATGGGATTTGATGCGCAGACGCGATTGTTCCAACTCGACAGTAAGCCACACACCGGTTGGCGCCTTCTTCTCGACAAGAGTTTCGCCGCCGATTTCCACGACAAATGCGCCGTCGCGGAGGCGCAGCCCGACGGCGCCTGCCTCCAGGATCGTGCGCGCGCCTTCGTTGCGCGTGAGGAACAGCTCAAAACGTATGCCGTGGACGGCTTGTACCTTGGCCAGTTCGCCGGGTCGCACGAACAGGAACGACCCCTGGTCGAAATGCCGATGCCGTGCTTCACCTACCGTTTCGATGGGCCAGGTGAGAAATTCCGGAGCCGGCTTGTCGAGCCGGCAAATTCGTGTGGCCTTTATCGGCCGATCGCATGACAGGCTGAGCTTGATCCGCTGGCCTGCTTTGGCACTCCAGGGGGTGGTATAGCCAACCACGCTCATCGCGTCGTGGTCTACTGCGCGCTTCATCTATCCCTCCCGATGAACTCCAGATGGGCTGGGGCGAACCGCGTAGACCGGTCCGATGGCGGCCAATGCGCTGCCGCTCTGACAAGCAAAGTTTCGCATGGCGCACTACAGCCATAATGTACATGCTTGTATAGATAAGCTGCATTCGGATAGTCTCGACGCGATCGGTCCAAGCGCGACATTACCAAGGAGGATGACATGCGCAACGCATCTCTCTTCGATCTGTCAGGCAGGAAGGCGCTTGTAACCGGCGCAAGCCGTGGCATCGGGCGCAGCATCGCCGAGGCGCTCAGCGCGGCCGGCGCCGACGTCGCCGTCACGGCGCGCAGTGTGGCCTCGCTCGAGAAGACGATAGCCGCCATCCGCACCGCCGGCGGGGTCGCGCACGCCGTCGCCCTGGACGTCACTGACGTCGACCGGTGCCGGACGGCGACAGCCGAGGCCGGCAGCCTGCTCGGAGGTCTCGATATTCTCGTCAACAATGCAGGTACGGAAGAGATCCGGCCTTCACTCGATGTCGACGAGGCCTTGTGGGACAGGATTGTCGATACGAATCTCAAAGGCGCCTTCTTCTGCGCCCAGGCCGCTGCGCGGCAGATGAGAGACGCCGGACGGCCCGGCGTCATTATCAATCTCTGTTCGTTGACCTCCGAGGTTGGGGTTCCCACGGCGGTGCCGTACGGCTCGTCGAAATCAGGCCTCCTCGGCATGACGCGGGCGCTTGCGGCGGAGTGGGCCGATCTTGGGATCCGGGTCAACGCCATTGCGCCTGGCTATTTCAGGACAGCGATGACAGACGTTTTCTACAGCAACCAGGCATGGCAGCAATCGATGCTCGCCAAGATTCCGCAGCGCCGTTTTGGTGATCTCTCGGACCTGCACGGAATCGCGGTGTTCCTCGCTTCGGATGCGGCAGCCTACATAACCGGCCAGTCCATTCCCGTGGATGGAGGCTTTCTCGCATCGATTTGAAGGCTTCAGGGGCTGGAGATGTGTCCCAGAAGTGATCGACAAGCGCTAACCGTAATTGCGTCCTAAGAAAAGGAGCCGCCATGTCTGACGTCAGCTTCCACCGCCTGTCATCCCTCAGTGTCGATCAGCGGTCCAGTTTACTGAAACGCGCAGAAGGAGATCTGTCTTCCTTCATCGAAAAGGTCCGTCCAATCATCCAGGCCGTCAAGGATGAAGGTGACGCGGCCTTGCTCCGGTTTGCGCGCGAACTCGACAAAGCCGATGTTGCCGACGGTGGGCTGAAAGTTTCGGAAGCGGAGTTCGACGCGGCATTCGACAAGGTCGACAAGGATGTCGTGGAGAGTATCCGGTTCGGAATTGAGAACATAAGGCATTTCCACGAGGAGCAGCGCCCGGAAACGATGTGGCTCAAGGAAGTTCGGCCGGGCGCCTATGCGGGTGACCGATACACACCGATTGCTTCCGTTGCGCTTTATGTTCCGCGCGGCAAAGGCGCCTTCCCCTCGGTGACGATGATGACCTCGGTTCCGGCGGTGATTGCCGGGGTTCCCCAGATCGCGATCGTGACGCCTGCGACTTCGGATGGTTCCGTCGACGCCGCGACGCTGGTTGCTGCCCGCATTGCCGGCGTGGAGACCGTGTACAAGTGCGGCGGCGCCCATGCGGTCGCCGCCGTCGCCTATGGAACCGAGACCGTGAAGCCTGCCGTCAAGATCGTCGGGCCGGGGAGCCCGTGGGTGGTGGCGGCAAAGAGCGTGTTGTCCCCGATCATCAACACAGGCCTGCCTGCCGGCCCGTCCGAAGCGATCATCTTTGCTGATGACAGCGTCGACGGCGGCCTGGCCGCTCTTGACCTGTTGATAGAGGCCGAGCACGGCCCGGATTCGTCGGCCTATCTGGTGACGCATAGCCGCAAGGTCGCCGAAGCCGCGTTGATTGCGATACCGGAACACTGGTCCCGAATGAGCGAACAGCGTGTGGAGTTCTCGCGCGCGGTGCTGACTGGAAAGCGCGGCGGCATCGTGCTGACCGAGTCGCTGGAGGACAGCTACCGTTTCATCAACGATTATGCCCCGGAGCACCTCGAGATTCTGTCAACGGAGCCATTTGCGCATCTTGGACGTATCACAGAAGCCGCCGAGATCCTCATGGGACCGCACACGCCGGTGACCCTCGCTAACTTCGTCCTGGGACCCAATGCGGTGCTGCCGACCAGCCGGTGGGCGCGAACCTTTGGACCGCTTTCGGTGACGGATTTCGTCAAGAGATCGTCGGTCGGCTATGTGACCTCGGCGGCCTATCAGGAACTCGCGTTGCATGCCCGCAGGCTCGCCCGCTACGAAGGGTTTAGCTCGCATGAGAACGCGGTTTCGGAGATCCGCGATCGCTATCTCGCCGGCTGAGCGGAAACGATGACGATGAGGGCGGCGCGACTCCATGGACCCCGCGACCTGCGCGTCGAGGATATCGCCGCGCCAGGCGCTCCCGAGCCAGGCTGGGTGAAGCTGAGGGTCGATGCCGCAGGCATTTGCGGTTCCGATCTTCACAACTTTCGCACGGGCCAATGGATAAGCCGGGCGCCCTCGACGGCTGGCCATGAGCTCACAGGCACGGTGATCGCCATCGGCGAGGGCGTGGACATCATCGCTGTTGGCGACCGCGTGGTCGCCGATTCCCGTTTATGGTGTGAAGAATGCGCGCAATGCCATGCAGGCAGGCGGCATCTTTGCACGTCGCTGGGCTTTGTCGGCGAGATATGCGACGGCGGATTTGCCGAACAGGCGGTCCTGCCCGCACGCCTGCTGCACGTCGTCGATGCCGCGCTTGACGAACGGGTCGCTGCGATGGCCGAGCCGCTGGCTGTAGCGTTGCACGCAGTGCGGCGTCTGCCGAAAACGGCCGGCTCCGTTCTTGTGGTCGGCTGCGGGACTATTGGCGGGCTTGCCGCACTGCTGCTTTCCCGGACATTCGCAGGTACCGTGCTCGTCGCCGATCGCAACCCTGGCCGATGCGCCCGGGTGGCGCGGGTGACCGGCGCCAGCATCGTCGACTTGAACCGGGACGCCATTGCCGCCGCCACCGCGGATGCCCCCCTGCTTGCTGCCGTCGAAGCGACCGGCAGCATCGCAGCACTCAGCCAGTTGCTCGGCGTTCTCGATGCCGGTGGCACCGTTGCGATGGTCGGCATATTCCATGGGCGCCTCGACATCGATCCCAACATCCTGGTTGAACGCGAAATCGCATTGCTGGGATGCCACGCCTTTGCCGATGAGCTTCCCGACGCCATTCGGATGCTCGGCGAATTGACCGAGCCCATGGTCGAACTGATCGACCGCGAGATCGGCCTGGATGATGTTCCCGCAGCCTATGAGCGGCTGTTGGCGGGGCAGGGCGATGGTTTGAAAACAATCATCCGGATGCGGTCTTCCGGGCGCGTGTGATTTCCGAACGTTGCCGGAAAGGATTTTGAAATGATCACTTTGCCCGACACCGCCAGCCCTCTTTACGAGAAGGTCAAGGACTACATCCTGACGAACATCGGAATGGGCCAATGGAGCAAGGACCGGAAGCTGCCGTCCGAAAATGAATTCGTGGCGACACTCGGCGTGTCCCGGATGACGGTCCATCGTGCCTTGCGGGAGTTGACCTCTGCGGGTTTTCTGATCCGGCTCCAGGGCGTCGGCACATTCATCGCGCCACCTCGACCGCAATCAGCACTGATCGAGATCAACAACATCGCGGCGGAAATTGTCGCGCGGGGAAACAGGCATCGCTCCGAGGTTATCGTGCTCGAAAAGATCACGCCGACAAAGGAGCTCGCGCTTTCCTTCGAGTTCGCAAAACGCGCGCCGGTCTATCATTCCATCGTCGTCAACTTCGAGAACGACCTGCCTGTGCAACTGGAAGAGCGCTTCGTGAACCCGGGCCTGATACCCGACTACGACAAGCAGGACTTTTCCAAGACAGCAACCTACGACTACCTCATGCAGAAAACCCCGGTGACGGAGGTCGAGCACATCATCTCGGCGACCCCTGCCGATGCGGAGACGGCGCGGTATCTGGGCATCGATGTCGGCAGCTGCTGTCTGTTTCTGCATCGCCGGACATGGACGGGCGCCATCGTTGCCACGATCAGCAAGCTGACTTACGTTGGCAGCCGCTATTCGCTTGGCAGCCGGTATTCTCCGTCCAAAAAAACTTGATCGCAGTGAAGCGAATCAGACTCGGGAGAAGGGGGCTAACTTGTATATGCATGTATGTATTTAGCCTTGACATCCACTGTTGCTAACGTTGAAGTGTCGTCGCACTTTCGTTGAACGGACAGCTAAGATGCCGAGGCACGGTGCCGCAAGAGCAGACGCCGGCATTCTCACCAGGCCGGAGTTTGGTTCAAAAAAGCGGCCTGATCATCAAGGGGAACAAGATGATGCGTAATCTAGCAGGACAATTTCGGGCACTCGTTATGGCTGCTGCTGTCGGGTTTGCCCCGGCGGCCTACGCGGCCGACACGACAATTCCGGCGACGCCTGAGGCAGGAACGTTCAAGATCGGCATCGAGCCATGGCTGGGCTACGGCCAGTGGCATGTCGCCGAGGCCAAGGGCCTGTTCAAGGCAAGCGGGCTGTCCGACGTGCAGATCGTGAACTTCGCAGAGGACAAGGATATCAACGCCGCCCTGGCGAGCGGCCAGCTCGATGCCGCCAACATCGCGACGCACACGGCTATGGGAATGGTTGCGGCCGGCCTGCCGGTGAAGATCGTGCTTCTGCTCGACGTCAGCATGACGGCAGACGCCATGATCGCCGGCAAGGACATCGCCTCCGTCGCCGACCTCAAGGGCAAGCAGGTCGCTTTCGAAGAAGGCACCACGAGCGACATCCTGCTCAAATACGCGCTCGCCAAGAACGGCATGTCCATCGCCGATGTCCAGCCGGTTCCAATGCCGGCGGCGGATGCCGGCAGCGCCTTGATCGCCGGCCAGGTTCCAGTCGCAGTCACCTATGAGCCTTATCTCACCGCGGCAAGAGCGCAGAACAAGGACCTCAAGCTGCTCTTCACCGCGGGCGAAGATCCCGGCCTGATCAGTGACGTATTCGTGGTGCGCGACGAGGTGATCAAGTCGCGTCCCGGCCAGGTGCTTGCCATGATCAAGACCTGGGATGCGGCCCTGAAGGCCTACAACGCCGACACGCCCGACGGCCGGGCGATCATCTCCAAGGCGGTCGGGTCGAGCGTCGAAGACCTCAACACCGCCTTTGATGGCGTGCGTTACTATACTCTCGCCGAAAACAAGGATGCCCTGACCGGGGAGTTCTCCACCAAGACATTTGCGGATGTAGAGGCGGCCGCCAAGAACGCCGGGCTGCTGCAGGCGGACGTGACGCCGGAACAGATGATCGACCCGTCATTCGTCAAGGCCGCGAAATGACGAGGGCCGGCTCGCGGTGGTGACGCAAATGTCCGAGCAGCGTGCGACCGAGCCAAGCCCGTCTCACGCAGCGCCGGGGCCGGCGATCAAACAGCCGATGCGCCGTCGCCGATCCTCCGGGATCGGCGCGCCCATCGCACGCTCGCGCTTCCTGATGATAGCAGTGGCCGTCTTTGCCGGCCTCGGCCTCGCCTGGTGGGCGGCAACGGGGCTGGGACTGGTAAAGCCAATTTTCCTGCCGTCGCCGGGAAGCGTGGTGACCCAGCTCGGCAAGCTCTCGGGTGACGGCACGCTGTGGCTGGATCTCAGGACCTCGATATACCGTATTTCTGTTGGCTTTCTCATCGCCTCCGCATTGGCGATTCCGATCGGCGTGCTGATCGGCAGCTTCAGAACCTGGGAAGCGGCGATCGAGCCACTTGTGGATTTCATCCGCTACATGCCGGTGGTCGCTTTCGTGCCTCTCTCCATCCTGTGGTCGGGGACGGGCGATGCCCAGAAATTCCTGATCATCTTCATAGGCACCTTCTTCCAGCAGGTGCTGATGATCATGGACAATGTGAAGCGCGTTCCCGCTGATTTCATCGGCCTTGGCAGGACGCTCGGCCTGCCGGATCGCAAGATCCTGACGCGCATCGTCGTTCCCAGCGCCTTGCCAGGCATCTGGGATACGTTGCGCATAAGTCTCGGCTGGGCATGGACCTGGCTGGTGTTGGCGGAACTTGTCGCGGCGACATCAGGCCTCGGCTACCGCATCACCGTGTCCCAGCGCTATTTCCAGACAAACACCATCATCGGCTACATCCTGCTGCTGGGCGTGCTTGGCCTCATTACCGACCAGGTCATGAAGGCACTGGGAAAAGTGCTGTTCCGGCAGGAGGGCCACGTGCAATGAGGCCGGGCCAATGAGTTTGCCCAAACTGCGGATCGAAGGCCTCCACAAAAGCTTCGGCACGGGCGCACGGCGCACGGAAGCACTGCGCGATATCAATCTCGATCTTGCCGACAACGAGTTCGTCTCGCTGGTGGGCACGTCGGGTTGCGGCAAGAGCACGCTGCTGTCGATCGTTGCCGGACTGCAGGATTTCGAAGCGGGAGATCTTGCTATCGATGGTGCGCCGATCCTGCGGCCGGGCCTCGACCGCGGCGTCGTCTTTCAGTCCTACACCCTGCTTCCCTGGCTGACGGCGCAGCAGAACATCGAGTTCGCGCTCAAGGCCGCGGGTCATGACCGCGCGACCTGCCGCAGGATAGCGCGCGAGCATCTCGATCTGGTCAAGCTCCCTCATAGCGCCAATCGCTATCCATCTGAGCTTTCTGGCGGCATGAAGCAACGCGTGGCCATAGCGCGTGCCCTTTCCTATCGACCCAAAATGCTTCTGATGGACGAGCCCTTTGGCGCGCTCGATGCCTTGACCAGGCATCAGATGCAGGAACTCCTGACGCAGATCTGGGAGGAGCACAGGCTCACCGTGCTCTTCGTCACCCATGATGTGGAAGAAGCCGTCTACCTGTCGGACCGCATCGTCGTGATGGGGATCGGGCCGGGACGCATCATGCAGACCTTCAATGTCGATATCGAGCGCCCGCGCCGGGAAGAGGTCATGGAAACTCCGGCCTTCATGGATTTGCAGCGCCGCGTGCACAAGGCGATCCGCGAGGCTTCTAAACGTCCCGAAATGGTTTAGGCGGGCCGCTCATGCGTGTCGGGTTCAAGAGCGGAACCAACGCGGCTGGACGCGGAGGACTCTAGCGTAGAATTACTTGCAATCGGCGACCAGCGTTGCCCCCAAATCTCGATATCGCACCATCGCGACCCCTGACCAGGGGAGCAGCCATCGGCATCTTTCTCTTCAAGCTCGAAAAAAAATCTGCAGGACAATGTCGATTTCCTAAACTCCGTTCGTCGTTTCGCTGCCGGTCGGTGAGGCCGGCTCAAACAAGGAGACAGACGATGCGTGTGATGGTGCTCGTGAAGGCTACCGAGGACAGCGAAAAGGGCTTTCTCCCGACGGCCGAGGCGAAAGAGGCGATGGAGGCGATGGGCAAATTTAACGACGAGCTGCGCAATGCCGGCATCTTGCTCGACGCCGACGGCCTCAAGCCCTCCTCGCAGGGCAAGCGCGTTGCGTTCGATGGTCCCCGCCGGACGGTCATCGACGGGCCTTTCGCCGAGACCCGCGAACTGGTCGCCGGTTTTTGGCTCTGGGAAGTCAAGGACATGGACGAGGCGGTCGCCTGGGTGAAGCGCTGCCCCAATCCCATGCCGGGACCGAGCGAGATCGAAATCCGGCCGCTGTACGAGATGGCTGATTGGCAATGGGAATCTGACGCCGGAGGTCACGGAAATCCGTGACCGGACGCGCGAGAAGCGCAGCGGCAACTGAACCTGTCGGCCGCAACCTGCTTGCCTCCATTGTGGCTTTGGCCGACAAGGCAGCATGACCGCAGGCGAGACGCACCAGGCGATCGAGGCGATTTTTCGCATTGAACGGGCCCGGCTCATTGCGGGCCTGGCCCGCCTCGTGCGCAATGTCGACCTTGCAGAGGAACTGGTGCAGGACGCCCTGGTCATAGCCCTCTCCGAATGGTCCAGGACCGGCGTTCCGGCCAATCCCGGCGCTTGGCTGATGACGGTCGCCAAACGCCGCGCCATCGACGCGATCCGTCGCGACAAGATGCGCGAGCGCAAGCATGAGGAGATCGCCCGGGAGCTGGACGGCGAGTGCGACCGTACGGCCGAGGGAAACGAAATGGCCATGAACGACGATCTTGGCGACGAGCTGCTGGGCCTCATCTTCACAGCCTGCCACCCGATACTCTCGGCCGACGCTCGCGCAGCGCTCACGCTGCGTGTCATCGGCGGCCTGACGACGGACGAGATTGCCCGTGCTTTCCTGTCGAGTGAGGTGACGATCGCCCAGCGCATCGTCGGCGCGAAGAGGACGATCGGAAAGGCCGGGCTCAGCTTCGAGGTGCCGCGCGGTGCCGAGCGTGCGGAGCGTCTCTCCTCGGTGCTGGAGGTCATCTACCTCATCTTCAATGAAGGCTATGCTGCCACGGCCGGAGACGACCTTGTCCGGCCGGGCCTGTGCCTGGAGGCACAACGGCTGGGCCGTATGCTGGCGGGTCTGATGGCCGAGGATGCCGAGGTGTTCGGTCTGCTGGCTCTGATGGAAATCCAGGCATCGCGCCTGCCCGCACGCATCGGGCCGGACGGCGCCCTCTTGACCCTGACCGAGCAAAACCGCGCACGCTGGGACCAACTGCTGATCCGCCGGGGCCTTGACGCGCTGGCCCGTGCCGAAGCTCTCGGGGGCGATGGCCCCTATGTGTTGCAGGCCGCGCTTGCAGCCTGTCACGCGCGGGCGCGCAGTCCGGCCGATACCGACTGGCCCCGCATCGCAGCGCTCTACGACCGGCTACGAGCAGTGATGCCCTCGCCGGTGGTCGATCTCAAATCGAGCGGTCGCCCACAGCATGGCCTTCGGGCCTGAAGCGGGCCTGCGGCTGGTGGACGAGATTGCCGACGCCGCCGCCTTGCGCAATTATGCGCCATTGTCGGCGGCGAGGGGCGATTTTCTGTTTCGGGCCGGCCGGCTGGCCGAGGCCCGCGCCGAATTCGAGGCTGCGGCCAAGCTCACCCGCAACGCGCGCGAAGCGGCCTTTCTCCTCGCCCGTGCAGACGCTTGTGGTTGACAGCATCGCTCTGCGTGCCCGACGCGCCGCTAGGGCAACATCGAAAGCCGTCAGTTCGCTCCCGGCCAGCTCCCTTCAATGAGCGTGATCAACTCGCAACGCAGCTTGGGTATATTCATTTTGGAGGAGAGGCCTTGATCATGCCAGCAACTGCGTCGGTACGCCGAGAATCGGTCCTGCCTCGGCGAGCCGCTGGTCGAGGGTCCACACTGTGGCGCCATGCTCCGATGCCGTCGCGAGGTGCAGGGCGTCGCCAGCACGAAGCCCGAGCATATGCTGATCGGCGAATTTCGCGGCGACCTGAAAATGCCCGCCCGTCACCGGCAGCACGGTGAAGCTCTCAGCGACCAGCTTATTGAACATCGCGAGCGCAGCCGCGCGCTGCTCCAAGTCGATCTGTCCGGTCCGAAGCTTGATCGCCATGGCGGAGGACATCTCGGTGATGCTCCAGGTCGCTGATCACAAGTTGCGCTGGGTCCTGCTCCGCCAGCCAGCCCTGAACGCGCGCGGTCATGGCTTCGTTGGATAGCGCCGCGACGATCAGCGAAGTATCGAGATAGGACATCAATAGCGATCGCCATCTCGCATCGATCGCACCAGATCGGCGGTAGCCTGAGCCTGCAGAGGCATGGTTGCGGTCAGGGATTGGAGCAGGACGGCGTCGATCCGTTTGCGAGGGCGGGCCACGGCCGTGAGCCTGGCGACCGGCTTGCCACGCCGGGTTATGTCGATCGAGTCTCCAGCCTCGACCCGGTCGATGAGCTCACTCAGATGTGCCTTGGCGTCCGCCAGATTGACCGCGTCCATGTCAGCTCCTGACCATGTAGATGGTCATATAGCGCATCACGTGTGACAATTCCAGTGCACGGCGAATAAGCAACTGGCTGCGTGAGCGAAGAAAGTGACTGCTCCTGCAACGAGAATTATGCCGCTTCCCGCTTGACTCACACATATCCCGCTGGTTATGCATTGATCAATAGCCGAAGGGTTATCTATCCCAATGCCAAACGCTCACGATGTGCTCTTCAGAACGCTTGCCGATCCGACTCGGCGCGCTATTTTTGAGCGACTGTGTCGCGAGGGAGAGCAGACAGTCGGCGCTCTGACGGCTCAGGCCGGGATCTCGCAACCGGCCGTGTCGAAACATCTCGGGATTTTGCGGCAGGCGGGGCTGGTGCGCGACCGCCATGCGGGACGGCAGACCCATTATAGCGCGCAGCTCGCCGCGCTTGCCCCCCTGATCGACTGGACAAGCCAGATGACCGGGTTCTGGCAGAGCCGGTTCGACGACCTCGAGGACCTGCTCAAAAGGATGGACCAGTGAACGAAATAGCGACCGAAACGCTCTCCGTCATTGTCGAACGGGAAATCGCTTATCCGCCCGAGAAGATCTGGCGCGCGCTCACGCAACCACACTTGATCGAGGAGTGGCTTATGAAAAACGACTTCAAACCTGTCGCGGACCACCGTTTCAACCTTCACGCGGCCTGGGGCTCTGTCGAATGTCAGGTCCAGACGGTCGAGCCGAACAGAACGCTGACTTACACGTGGAATACCAAGGATCTCAAGAGTGTCGTCTCCTGGACGATCACCCCCACGAGCACCGGCGCCCGCTTGCGCATGGAACAGTCCGGCTTTCGGCCGGATCAGCAGCCTTACTTCCGGGGTGCCAAAGTCGGCTGGCCGAGGTTCTTTGACGATCTGGAGCAGGTTCTGGCGCGAACGGACTGAGATCCGCCAGCGCTATTCAAGCAAGGGCTCTGTTACAGGGCGGCAGATGGCGGAGCGATAATGGAGGCAAGCCAATGAAGATCAAGTTGACCAAAGTATACGTGGATGACCAGGAAAAGGCTCTGGGTTTCTACACCGAAACGCTCGGCTTTACCAAGAAGGCCGATTTCAGCAATGGGCCGTTTCGCTGGCTGACCGTCGCATCACCCGACGAGCCGGACGGTGCCGAGCTGCAACTCGCGCTCAATGACAACCCCGCTGCAAAGACCTACCAGCAAGCCATTTTCCAGCAGGGCCAGCCCGCGGTCATGTTCTTCACCGATAACGTCAAGGGGGACTACGAGCGCATCAAAGCGCGCGGCGCCAAGTTCACCATGCCGCCAACCGAAGTAACCGGCTCGATCATAGCCCAGCTGAACGACAACTGCGGCAATCTCGTTCAAATCACACAGCTGGCGCGCTGGTAAGGCATGCATTCAGTGGCGTGGCTGCCCGGCGGGAGCCGCCAAACGGGCCGCCCGATCCGCTCGGTTCGTCTTCAGAGGAGGTCTCAATGGATTGGAACAAATGGGTTCGGCAGATCCACCGCTGGCTGTCGATCATCTTTGCGGCGGTCGTCGCCGCCATCTTCATCAGCCTGGGAGTAGGCAAGGAACCCTCCTACTGGGTATACCTCTTGCCGCTGTTTCCACTCGGCTTGCTCCTGCTTACCGGACTGTACATGTTCGTGCTGCCTTACGCGCCCAAGCGGCGCAGCGCGGGGGGCACCGGCGCATTGGAGTGAATGCATGGCCAACAAGACGTCCATCAGGTCATCGGCGGTCGCGAAGAAGTCCGCCGCCAAGCCTGCAGCCGCCAAGCCGGTCCTCCTCGCAGGCGGCAACCCGCAGATCCCGAAGGGTGATGGTGACGCTCCTGTGCAGGCCTACATCGCGGCCATGCCGGGCTGGAAACGCGACGTCGGGCGTCGCCTCGACGCGCTCATCGTGCGCAACGTCCCTGACGTGCGCAAGGCCGTCAAATGGAACTCGCCCTTCTATGGCGTCGAAGGCCAAGGCTGGTTCCTCAACTTCCATTGCTTCACAAAGTACATCAAGCTGGCTTTCTTCCGCGGCGCGTCGTTGCGTCCCGTCCCACCCGGTGAGTCCAAGCACAAGGACGTGCGCTACCTCGATATCTACGAGGACGACCTGCTCGACGAAGCTCAACTCGCCGACTGGATAAAGCAAGCCAGCCAGTTGCCTGGCGAGCGAATGTGAGTGGAATGGCAGTCATCTCGGCAAATCCGGTGCCGACTAGCGGTATTCATGTGACGGGCGAGCGGCAACAACCAAGGGAAAGCGACAATGATGATGAAGAGTGACTCGATGGAAGGAAATGCAGGCAACTCTCCCTCTCAGCTGATCGATGCGAGGATCAGCGAACTGGGCGATTGGCGAGGCAAGACGCTTTCCCATGTCCGCGCCCTCATCAAGCAGGCCGACCCGGAAGTGGTCGAGGAGTGGAAGTGGCGAGGCGTTCCGGTGTGGTCGCACGCCGGAATAATCTGCACTGGCGAGACCTACAAGAACGTCGTGAAAGTGACCTTCGCAAAGGGCGCCTCGCTGCAGGACCCTTCCGGCCTGTTCAACTCCAGCCTCGAAGGCAACACCAGGCGCGCCATCGATATCCGTGAGGGCGAAGACATAGATGAGAATGCGTTCAAGGCGCTGATACGCGCTGCTGCCGCCCTGAACACGGCCCGATAGTCAGCTCCGGCCGATATGGTCGGCTAGCGGGCCGAGAGCGGCGAGCACGGCTTCGCCGGTGGCTTGCGTCGCGTTCTCATGCGGCGCGCGCAGATTCAGCCAGCGTCTGTCGCCGGACCGTACCGCCAGCACTGCCTTCATCGCAGTGATGAGGCCAGCGTCCTGGATGATTTTGCGGAACGCCCTGATGGCGGCATCCGCGTCGGTAGTGTCCTCTCCCGCCAGCACTGCGTCGTAGAGGGCCCGGATCGCTGCGGCATTCAGATTGACTGTCGCCGAGATGCAGCCGGCAGCACCGTTGGCGAGACCTTTCGTCAGCTGTGCTTCCGAACTCGGGAACACCGCGACCCTTGGGGCTGCCGCAATGACCGCCGCGGTGTTGTTCCAGTCGCCGGCGCTGTCCTTGTAAGCCACCACGACATCGGGAAACGCTTCGCTCAAGCGGGCGGTCAGCGTCGGGCTCACCGCTACGCCGGAATTTTGCGGGATGTGGTAGAGGATCATCCTCATCGCCGGGTTCGCCACCCGTTCGATCAGCTCGCCATAGTAGCGGGCCTGACCGTTGTCGCCGGCGGCCGTATAGAAGAACGACGGCAGCACCATCACCCCGGCACAGCCGAGCCCGACGGCGTGCGCGGTCAGCTCGACAGTCTCGGCAAGTGCTGTGACACCGGTGCCGGGCATAAGCCGGCTTGGCGAAATGCCGGCCTCGACCAGCCACTCCAGCGCTTGCATGCGCTCGCGCAACGAGACGGACAAGGCCTCGCCCGTGGTGCCGAACGGCGACAGGAAATGCGCTCCCTGATCCAGCACCCACTTGGCGTGTGATATCCAGAGGTCGCGGGCAATGCAGCCGTCGTTTTCGAACGGCGTCAGGATCGGTGCGATGGTTCCTTGCGGGCGGGTCATGTGCGTCCTACTACGGGTGAAAATCTGTGCTGTGCTCAAAGCCGGCATCAAAATGTCGAGCAAGCTACAGGAAGCAGTGTTGCTGAGTACCGGCCGTTCGACCTCGAAAGCAAGTGGCTCGCGCATAAGCGCGCGATTGTGATCGGGCGGCGGTTCTGAGGCTCTCGAGGTATGTACTTGTCACGGGACAACCGCGTCCGGCCGAAAGGGGGGTGACAAACGAGTTCTGCTGTTTCATCAATGCCGCCTTTTGAGGAGAAGCCTATGCGGAGCATCGGTGTCGGCATTATCGGCTGCGGCAACATTTCGGATGCCTATCTGAAGGCATCGCCGCAATTCCCGGTGCTCGACATTATCGGCGTCGCCGACATCAACCGGGCGGCAGCCGAGGCCAAGGCAGCGGCCTACGGCCTGGCTGCGATGCCGGTCGACGCGCTGTTGGCCGATCCGCGCGTCGAGATCGTGCTCAATCTGACGACGCCGCAGCATCATGTGCCGGTCGGCCTGCAGGCTGTCGGGCAAGGCAAGCACGTCTATTCCGAGAAGCCGCTGGCAACGACGCTCAGCGACGCCGAGCGGCTGGTCGCGGCCGCGCGCGAACAGGGCGTGCGCGTCGGCTGCGCACCCGACACTTTTCTTGGCGGCTCCCACCAGACGGCGCGTCGGCTGGTCGAGGAAGATATCATTGGAACCATCGTCGCCGGCTCTGCCTTCATGCAGGTGCCCGGCCACGAGCTCTGGCATCCCAATCCGGATTTCTACTATCAGCCCGGCGGTGGGCCAATGCTCGACATGGGACCGTACTATCTGACCTGCCTGGTCAATCTCCTGGGTCCGGTAAAATCCGTGACCGGACAGGCGAAGTCATCCTATCCCACCCGCATCATCGGTTCCGGACCGCGCCAGGGCGAAACCATCCGGGTCGAGGTGCCGACCCATATTTCCGGCCTGCTCGCATTCGAGAACGGCGCGGCGGTTTCGATCACCACCAGCTTCGACGTCTGGAAGCATGAACACAATCACATCGAACTTTACGGGACCACCGGCTCGATGATCGTCTCCGATCCCAATCAGTTCCAGGGCGACATCAGGACCAGCCAGCGCAAGGGCGACTGGACGGTGGCCGATCAGATCCATCCCTATGGCGACGGCAATTACCGGGGCCTCGGCCTCGCCGACATGGCGCAGGCGATCGTCTCGGGCAGGCAACACCGCGCCAGCCTCGATCTTTCCCTCCATGTCCTGGAAATCATGGAATCGATCATCTCTTCAGCAGAGACAGGGCGGCGTATCGACCTGAGATATGGCTGCGCGCGGCCGGCGCCAACGCACGCCGATCTGCCTTTCGGAATTCTGGAATAGGGGATGACACGATGAGCAAGACGGCACTGATTTTCTGGGGCGGCTGGGAAGGCCACACGCCGGCCCGTAGCGCCCACATCGTCAAGGAGATGCTGGCCGGCAACGGCTTCGACGTGCAGCTGGAGCAGGGGACTTCGGCGCTTGCCGATCCGCAACTGGGCAAGCTCGATCTCATTGTCCCGGTGATCACTATGTCGACGATCGAAAAGCCGGAACTGCAAAACCTGACCAACGCCGTCGGGGCCGGCACCGGCCTTGCGGGCTTTCACGGCACGATGTGCGACAGCTTCCGCAACGAGCCGGAATACCAGTTCATGACCGGCGGCCAGTGGGTCGCCCATCCCGGCAACATCATCGACTATCACGTCGATATCACCATGCCAGACGATCCGGTCATGCAGAGCATCGACGGCTTCGCGTACCGTTCAGAGCAGTATTACATGCATGTCGATCCGACCAACGAGGTGCTGGCGACGACTACTTTCACCGGCGAGCATCTCGATTTCATCGCCGGCGTCGTCATGCCGGTTGTCTGGAAGCGCCGCTACGGCAAGGGCCGCGTCTTCTACAGCGCACTCGGCCACACCGCCGACGAGTTCGCAGTGCCGCAAATGCGTACGATGTTCGAGCGCGGCATGCTTTGGGCCAGCCGAAACCCGGATCTTGCGTAGCCGTTCAATCTGAACGCCACGTATCGTTGTAATCTCTCATAGGGCGGCCGCCCGAACGCGGACACAGCACTGGGCTGCGGCAAGCAATTGACTGCCATGGTAGTATCCAATAGACCTGCAGTCTCGTCGGGGAGTTCCGTAGCTGGGGGTCGAATGGAGCAGACGTGGCGATGGTTTGGCCCGAGCGACGCGGCAACGCTTGCCCATGCTAGGCAGGCCGGCGCGACCGGCATCGTGACGGCATTGCACGACATTCCTTACGGCGAAGTCTGGCCGATCCACGCCATCAGGCAGCGCCAGGCGCTTATCGAGGCGGATCTGGCGATGGGCCTCAAATGGAGCGTCGTCGAGAGCGTGCCCGTGCACGAGGACATCAAGCTCGGCCGCGGCGATCTCGACCGGCTCTACGACAATTTCAGGCAGACCTTACGCAATCTCGGCGCCTGCGGTGTGCGCACGGTCTGCTACAACTTCATGCTGATCCTCGACTGGACCCGGACCGACCTGGCTGCGCCGCTGCCGGGCGGCGGGCGGGCGCTCCGCATGAACATGCACGAGCTTGCCGCGTTCGATTGTTACATGCTGCAGCGCAAGGGATCTGAGCGCGACTATGCGTCCGATGTTCTCCAGCGGGCAAGCGAATGGTTCGAGGCGACGCCGGATGCGTCAAAAGAGCGTCTGCTTGCCAACATCATGGCCGGCCTGCCGGGCGCCTTCAAGCGCTATGACATAGCGGAATTGCGCGAAGTTGTGGCCGAGCAGTCGAGCCTGTCTCACGACCGGCTGCGCGAGAATCTCGTCCGTTTTCTCGAACACGTGCTGCCGGCGGCCGAAGAGGCGGGCGTCACGTTGGCGATCCACCCGGACGATCCGCCGCGCGATCTCGTCGGCCTGTGCCGGATCGTCAAGAACGCCGACGACATCGCCTTTATCCTGGACGCGGTGCCGTCGGCCCATAGCGGCCTTACCTTGTGCACGGGGTCGCTGGGCGCCAATCCGGCCAATGACGTGCCCGCCATCGCCAGGCGCTTTGCGCATAAGGTCAACTTCGTGCACCTGCGCAACGTCAGCAAGGATCCGGACGGGTCATTCATGGAGTCCGAGCATCTGAACGGGGATGTCGACATGATTTCGGTGGTCTCGATCTTGCTCGACGAGCAGCAACGCCGCCGCGACGCCGGGGAACCGGCGCTGCTGCCGTTTCGCCCGGATCACGGCCACGAGCTGATCGATGACGCCACGCGGCACACCCATCCTGGCTACCCCGTGATCGGCCGTCTTCGCGGCCTTGCCGAACTGAGAGGCGTAATGACGGCGATTGCCCATCAGCGCGGTTATAGGCTGCAATGAGGGCGCCCCGCCTGCTCTGCGTCGGCGCGCTCACCTACGACACGATCTTGCGCCTCGATGTCCTGCCGTCCGGCGCCGGCAAGTTCCTGCCGAGCGAGGCCGTGCAGATCGCCGCCGGCATGGCGGCAAGTGCCGCCGCGTCGGCAAGCCGCCAGGGCGGGCAGGTCTGGCTATGGGCAAGCGTCGGCAACGATGCCGTCGGCCGCGATGTCATCGCCCAGATGGAGGCGGAGCGGGTCGACTGTTCGTTGGTGCGCAGGGTTGAAGGTGGCCGCTCGGCCATTGCCACGATCCTGGTCGATGCCGCCGGCGAGCGCATGATCGTGCCCTTCTACGATGCCGTCACGCAAGCCGATCCGGACCGTCTTCCGCCCGTGGATTTTTCCCGCTTCGACGCCGTCCTGGTCGACGTTCGTTGGCCCGGAGCCGCCGCGATGGCGCTGGCGAAGGCCCGCGAATGCGGCATTCCGGCGATCCTCGACGCCGATATTGCGTCGCGACCGGTGCTCGACCGATTGCTGCCGCTCGCCTCGCATGTCGTTGCTTCGCTGCCCGCGGCGCGTATCCTTTGCGGTCCAGAGGTTTCCGCCGGTTCCGCCGTCACTATTCTGGGCGAACGGACCGGCGCCTTCGTCGCGATCACCGATGGGGCGAACGGCACCGCGTTCCAGCACCCGAGCAGCAATGATGTCCGTCATCTGCCGTCGCCGCGAGTCGAAGCCGTCGACACGCTGGCGGCGGGCGACGTGTTTCACGGCACCTTCGCTCTGGGGCTGGCTGAAGGTTGGGATGAGGAGCAGGCCATAGCAGTGGCAAGTGCTGCCGCCGCGCTGAAGTGCCTGCGTTTTGGCGGACGGCTCGGCGCGCCGACGCGCGCGGAAACACTGGCCTTCATGCAAGGATCGACATGACGCCGAATACGCTCCGGCCGGCTCGGCGAAAAGAGTACGTCATGCGTCGCTGATCGACTACCATGGCAGCCGCTGCAACTGTTCGTGGGAGGAGAAATGGCTGAGTTCAAAAAACGCGCACTGGTCACCGGGGCGGCCATGGGCATCGGCCGTGCTGTCGCCGAAAGGCTGGCCCAGCAAGGTGTCGACCTGATCCTCTTCGACCGTGTGGGCGATCAGCTGGACGAGGTCGCGGCGCAGCTTGCGGCGCGCGGCGTGACCGTGCACACCGTGCTCGGCTCGACCGCCGACGCTGAAGCCTGCGGCCGCGCCGTCGAGCTTGCCCGGTCCGCGTTCGGCGGGCTCGACATGCTTTCCCACAATGCCGGCATCCAGCGTTACGGAACGGTGGAGACCACGGACGAGGCGCTTTGGGACGAGGTGATGAACGTCAACCTCAAGGCTGCCTATCTGCTCTCCCGCGCGGCGATGCCGCTGCTGCGGCAAAGCCGCGGCGCCATCGTCCATATGAGCTCGGTGCAAGGCCTGGCCAGCCAGGAAGGGGTTCTGGCCTACAGCACGGCCAAGCACGGCTTGATCGGGCTGGTCAAATCCATGGCCGTCGACTATGCGCCGCTCGGTGTGCGCGTCAATGCCGTGGCTCCGGGCGCGGTCGACACGCCGATGCTGCGGGATGCGGTCAAGCTCAACGATAAGCCCGACGAGATCCTGCGCATCCTTGACAACATGCATCCGCTCGGCCGCACCGCCCAGCCGCAAGAGATTGCGGCCGTCGTTGCCTTCCTGCTGTCCGACGATGCCTCCTTCGTCACCGGTGAAGTCGTGCGCGTCGATGGCGGCCTGCTGGCGCGCATCGGCGGTTCTCCGCGCAAGGAATAACGTCGGCGCTGCTGCTCGCGCAGCCATTTCATGAATGGCTTGAAGCTGCCGAGCCTTTAAGGGAATTGCCGATGGCAGGGCTTTTGGGAATGCGGACCATCACCGAGGGGCGGCTTGGCGAAACCGGCCCCGGCGCTTCAGTCGCGGCGAGGACGTTCGAGGTCCTGCTCGACCAGATCCTGACCTTCCGCCTGAAGCCGCACGAGCTGATTTCCGAAAAGGCGATGTCGGAAGCCCTCGGCGTGAGCCGCACGCCGGTCAGGGAGGCGCTCGCCCGGCTGGCCGGACTTGGCCTGATCGACATCTATCCGCAGCGCGGCAGCATGGTGGCGCCGCTGCGGATCGCCGATCTCGAGAAATCGCAGTTCCTGCGCGAAGCGCTCGAAGTCGGCCTGGTCAAACGTGCGGTCGAGAGCCCGCGCCGCGCCGAACTGCTCGCCATGCTCAAAGGCGAACTGGCGGTCCAGGAGACGTTCGCCTCCATTTCGGACGACAGTCGCTTCTTCAAGTCGGACGAGCTGTTCCACCAGCACATCGCCAGCCATGCCGGCTTCCCCGGAATCTGGGCCGACATCAGCGCGGCGAAGCTGCACATGGACCGCTTCCGCTTCTTGTCTTTCCCGCGCCTCGACAGCATGTCGGTGGTTCTCGGCCAACATCGGCGGATCGTCGATGCGCTCGAGCAGGCCGACCCCCTTGCGGCGGAAGAGGCGATGCGAACGCATCTTCGCCGCATCTTCGAGGTGCTCGCAATCGTCCGGGAACGCTATCCCCATTATTTCAAGGCACCGGGCTCGGCTGGAAAGAGGACAGAAGCGGCTGCCGCCGATCTGCCCGAATGACAACCATTCGCGCGACGCAGCGAGAAGGAATGACGACGTGGAAACGTGAAACCAGCCGCTCAGTCCAGGCCTGAGCCTTTCTTCGGCGCTTCCGGAGGCAACTTGGCCTTGCTGCCGGATTTGTCGGAAGTCGGCTTGGCTTCACGATTTTGCGCCTCGCCGCCTTGCTCCTTGCGGAGCTGCTTTTCTATCGTCGATCGCGATCCTTCCGCAGGGTCCTGTTCGGGATGGCTTTCCCTAGCCGTCATGTCAGCTCCTATCCATTCTGGTCTATTGCATGTGGCGAGGGCTGAGTTTCGCCACCAGTGCTGGTCCTGTCGCGCCCAAGCATCAGCCATGCGGCGAAGAGCACGACCAGTACGACCACGATCCAGGCGACGAGGCGAGGCATTGGGGCTCACTTCCCCCGCCGCTTGCTGCCGCGCACCTCGGGATCGGAGCCGGTCCCAACCGTTGGATCGGGCACGACCGGACCGCGTTCGGCTTCGGAGCCCTCAGCTTCGATCTCCTGCACGGCCTGGTCCCAATGCTCGCGCTCGCGTCCTTGCGGATGGCCTTCGCGCTCCCATATCTCATGGGCCTGCTGCCTGATACGCTCTTCCTTGTCCATGACCTTTGCCTCCTGATATCCCTAATCCGGCGATCGAAGGTTTGTTCCGCGTTGCCAGGCAGTTCCCGACGGTTCAGTTGACGTGACCACCGGGCGCCCTAGATGAAATTGCACGCCGAAGTCGCCTGGTGCCGGGGAGAACAATCGTGTGGCAGCAACGCTACAAGCACGTGTTGTAGATGCCATTGCAGCTATCGGTCTTCGACCAGACCGGCTGTGCCTGCTGCTGACAACGTTTGTGCTGACGGCATGCTCGCCTTCCGACCAGATCGAGCAGCAGTCGAAAACCGCGGCTTCGGCCGCACAGACAGCATCGCTGGTCCTGGGTGCCTGGGCCGCCGGGGCAGCCCCTTCGACATATACGTCGCGCACGTTGCAATCGGTCGGCAAGGCGCTCGTCGATGCCGGTGCGCAAATCCAGTCCGCCAAGTCGCCTGAGCCCAGCGAGCAAGCCGGTCTGACGGCGGTAGTCGGACAGCTGTCGGCGGCGGTGACACGCGCCGCGACGGCGGTGCAGGACGGCAACCGATCGGAGGCGGAACAGGCGCAGCAGGATATCCAGGCTGCCACCGCCGCCCTGAATGCATCCTACGCCAAACATTTCGCGCCGAAACCATGAAGAAGCTGCTCGAAATATCGCTGGGCATCGTCACCAGCGTCGGTGGCTTTCTCGAGGTCGGATCGATGGCAACCGCCGCACAGGCGGGTGCAGCGTTCAGGTTCCAGCTGATCTGGGCCGTCCTCCTGGGCACGATCTGCATCATCTTCCTGGTCGAGATGGCCGGCCGCTTCGCCGCCGTCAGCCATCACACCATCGCCGACGGGATTCGGGAACGGTTTGGCTTCACCGCCTTTCTGTGGCCGTTGCTTGCGACTTTGCTGGTCAACTTCATGGTCATGGCAGCCGAGATCGGCGGTGTCGCCATTGCGCTTGAGCTCGCCACCGGCATCGGCTTTCAGTGGTGGGCCCTGCCGGTCGCTTTTCTGGCATGGCTGTTCCTCTGGAAAGGCACGTTCGGCTTCATTGAAAAGGGCGTCTCGATCCTCGGCCTGGTCACGTTGTGCTTCGTGGTTGGCGCCGTCATGCTGAAGCCCGATTGGGGGCAGGTCGCGGCCGGTGCCGTGCCCACTCTGCCCGAGCACGACGCGGCCAATTACTGGTTCATGGCGGTCAGTATTCTTGGTGCGTCGGTCTCGCCCTACCTGTTCATGTTCTATTCGTCGGGAGCCATCGAGGACCAGTGGGACAAGAGCTATCTCGGGACCAATCGGGCCATTGCCGGATTGGGAATGAGTTTTGGCGGCACAATCTCGATCGGCGTGCTGATCGTGGCGGCGCTCGTGCTGGCAGCGCACGGTATAGAGCAGGTCGACGACTACCATCAATTGCCGCTGATGCTGATCCAGATCTTCGGTTTCTGGGGGTTCGTCCTGTTCGTTGCTTCACTAGGCATAGCCTGCTTCGGCGCTGCGCTCGAAATCGGGCTGCAGCAAGCGTACTTGGTGGCGCAGGGTTTCGGCTGGACCTGGGGCGAGGACCTGAAACCGCGCGACGATCCCGGCTTCAGCACCGTCTACACGGTCTCGCTGTTTCTCGCCGCCATTCCGATCGCCTTGGGTCTCGATCCGCTGAAGCTAACCATCTTTTCCATGGCGCTGACGGCCGCCAGCCTGCCGCTGACCGTGGTGCCGTTCCTTTTCCTGCTGAATGACGAGCGTTATGTCGGCGAGCACTGCAATGGCATGATCGCGAATGCCGCGGTCATCTTCATCATTGCGCTCGGTTTCGTGCTCGCGATCGTGACCATTCCTTTGCAGATATTCGCAGGCACGTGATGGATTTGCTGCGCGACATCCTGGACAAGCAAGTGGTTGACCGTGAGCAGGTCAAGATCGGCAAGGTGGACGGGCTGGTAGCCGAGGTCAGGCCGGGCAAGCCACCCAAAATCGTTGCGGTCGAGCTCGGCTCGATCACGCTGGCGCGTCGGCTTGGCGAGCGATCCGGGCGCTGGATGGCGCGCCTTGCGGCAAGGCTCGGCGGCAAGCGCCATGCCGAACCGCACCGCATCGCCTGGAACAAGGTGCGCGACATAGGCGTCGACATCGAATTCGACATCGACGTGCGCGAAACGGCGATTTTCGACTGGCAGGATTGGCTGCGCGACCATGTCATAAGGCGTATCCCGGGAGCCGGATGATGGCCACCGTCAACCTTGAGCAATTGGCAGGCAGAAATGTGCTTTCGCAGCGCGGCAAAAGCATCGGCCATATCGAGGAGATACGCGCCGAACCGGATGGCGACGACCTCGTGGTTACCGAGTACCATATCGGCATCTACGCGGCGTTCGAGCGTCTTTCCGCTTCGGCCATCGGCACCGCGGTCCTCGAAGTCTTTCGACTGCGCAGTCGCGACAGCATGTACCGCATTCCCTGGGACAAGCTCGACATCTCCGACCCGACGCAGCCGCGACTGTTGTGCACGATGGAAGAACTTTCCGCTATGAAGGGCAGTATCGAGGGCGATAAACCGGAATGAACGACACTTTCCCGCCGTCGGAGAATGGGGTTCAGTGAAAGTCCTGGTTACCGGCGCCACCGGCCTGATCGGTGCCTCCGTCGTGGCACGCCTTCTTTCCGAAGGGCATGAGGTAATCGGATTGGTCCGCAGCCCCGGTGCAAACCGGGCCGGCAATTACCAATTGCTGGTGCTGGACATGGCGGTGGCGCTGCAGCCCGAAGACTGGCTACCGCATCTCAGGGGTGTCGACGCCGTCGTGAATTGTGCCGGCGTTCTCCAGGACAGCCCCCGTGAAAAGACGCGCGAAGTCCATCGCGATGCGGCGGTCGCACTCTTTCGCGCCTGTGCGCGGGCAGGGGTTGCCCGGGTGATCCACTTTTCGGCGATCGGCGTCGATCGGGCGCAGCCTTCGGCGTTCTCGGCGACGAAACTGGCCGGGGACCAGGCGCTTATGACGCTTGATCTGGATTGGGTGGTCCTGCGCCCGTCCGTGGTGCTCGGCCGGCCGGTGTTTGGGGCCAGCGCATTGTTTCGGGGTCTCGCTTCGCTGCCAGTGCTGCCGTCCATGCCCGGCACCGGCCGGCTCCAGGTGGTACTACTCGACGATGTGGTCTCAACGGTCGTTTTTCTTCTCGATCCCGCCAGTCCGTCTCGCGTCGTGCTGGAACTTGTCGGTCCCGAACAACTGAGCATGGACGAGGTCGTCGGCAGTTATCGCCGATGGCTCGGTTGGGCTCCGGCAGCCAGGTTTGTCTTGCCGGCGCCTGTTGCAAGGCTTCTCTACGGCCTAGGCGACCTTGCCGCGATGTTCGGCTGGCGTCCACCGATGCGCACCAACGCGGCCAGGGAGATCGCCCGAGGAGCGGTTGGAGATCCCTCGGACTGGACCGCCGCGACCGGCATACGCCCGCAAACCCTGGCGGGCTTCCTCGCGCTCAATCCGGCAACGGTGCAGGAGAAATGGTTTGCCCGGCTGTATTTCATCAAGCCGGCGATCTTCGTCGTCCTGCCCGTCTTCTGGATCATGACGGGAATTGTGTCGCTGACAACCGGCTACGGCAGCGGCGTCGATCTGATGCAAGGCACGGGGGCCGGCATCTTATCGGCACCGATCGTGATCGCCGGCGCTCTTGCCGACATCGCCATCGGCGTGCTCATAGCCTGGCGGCCGGCGGCGCGAAAAGGCCTCTATGGCGGCATCGCGCTCTCGCTTTTCTATCTGGTCGTCGGAAGCTTCCTGAGCCCCGATCTGTGGAACGACCCGCTTGGGCCGTTCCTCAAAGTGCTGCCGATCCTGGTGCTGCACTTTGTGGCCTTGGCAGTGCTGGAGGAGCGCTGATGCTCTATTTCCTGCTGAAATTTCTGCATGTCATCGGCGCATCTGCGCTGCTTGGCACCGGCGCCGGCATCGCTTTCTTCATGCTGCTCGCCCACAGGACCGGCAATGCCGCGACGGTTGCGGCGGTGGCCCGTATCGTCGTCGTCGCCGACTTCGTTTTCACAGCGACGGCCGTGGTCGCGCAACCTTTGACTGGAGCCGCGCTCGCCTGGCAGGCAGGCTACTCGCTGTCGGAGGGCTGGATCGTACTTTCGGTCGCGCTCTATATCTTCACCGGAATGTTCTGGCTCCCGGTCGTCTGGATGCAAATGGAGATGCGCAAGCTGGCATCGCAAGCCGCCGCTGCAGGCGCGCCGTTGCCGCCGCGCTACCATCGGCTGTTCTGGTTGTGGTTCGCCTTCGGCTTCCCCGCCTTCGCTGCCGTGCTCGGGATTTTCTGGCTGATGATCGCGCGGCCAGCGATCGAGTGGTAGGTCGCAGGCAGGTCCCACTGCGATAATGCCCAGTCAAAGCACTGCGGAAAATTCCGGCCCCTGCACCGCGAATATCTGCCGGAGCGGACGTGCGTCTCGACCTGTAAGTCGCACCGGAGTACGGTCTCGTATCATTTCCAACCGCGCGCTCACGCCCATCGGCACAGGACAAGATCCCGTCTTGAGGCTGGTTAGGCTTCGCTTACAAAAAGATGACGCCTGAGGGGAACACGGGAAGCACATGCAAGTTCGGTGCGCAGTGGAGGAGATTGCGCCATGAACAGTGTTATTTATCTCATCGGTCTTGTCGTCGTCGTGCTTGCGATCCTCTCCTTCCTCGGATTCCACTAGGAGACACCATGCAGGACAAAGACGATCAAGGCCGTCAGACGGCCGATTTCGAGACAGCCAGAAGCGAGCTTTCGGAAAGACTACAACGGGAAAAGCAGACCGCGACGGAAGCGCTCCACGATGCGCGTGACGAGATCACCAGGAAAGCCGGAGATTACGCATCGGAAGCAAAGCAAGCATTGTTCAACAAGGCGGAGGGAACGCAGCGCGACATGAGCGCCAGTCTCAAGGCCTTCAGCGGCGCTTTGCGCGCGGCAAGCGAGCATCTTGCCAACAATGATCAACGGACCGCTTCGAAATTCGCCCTTGACGCCGCAGGCGGGCTCGAGCGGCTTTCCTCGTCCCTGAAGGATAAACCCTTCGACGAGGTGCTTGGCGAAATTCAGTCGTTCGGCCGCGAAAACTCGGGGGCGCTGATCGCCGGCTCGGTATTGGCAGGCCTGGCTTTGGGGCGGTTCATCAAGAGCTCGCCACCCTCTGCCCAAACCGGAGCACCGGGCCAGTCGGGAAAAGGCCGGGCGCCCGAGACGGGTCCTAGCTCGAATGAGTCGGGATGGCGATCGGCAGAGCCAGTTGAACCAGCCCCGTTAGGATCCGATCAGTCCGGCGATGACTGGGCCAATGCAAGCCTGGAGCGAAACCCATGACTGACAACCAGGACACTCGCAGCCTGACAACCCTTGTCAGCGATCTGGCACAGCAGGTCACAACACTGCTTCAAACCGAAAGCAGGCTGTTGCGGGCTGAAATGTCAGAAAAGTTAAGCAAGGCCGGCGCCGGCGCCGTGGAGGTAACGGGAGGCGTCATTTGCCTGCTTGCCGCCCTGATGGTGCTTTTGCAGGCGCTGGTGATTGCCTTGGCGAGCGCCGGCCTGGGAGCCGGATGGTCCTCGCTGCTCGTCGGCGTCGTGGTGGCAGTACTGGGCGTCATACTCCTGCGCTCCGGCAAGGCAAGCATGGCTCCCTCAGAGTTGACCCCCGACCGGACACAAGACCAACTTAAACGCGACGCACGCGTGATCAAGGACCAGATAAGATGACCGACAAATCCGCAGCCGAACTCGAACGCGATGCCGACATTGCCCGTGCCAAGATAACGGACACGGCAGACTCGATCCGGAGCAAGATGACACCAGGTCAGCTGATCGACGAATTCACCGGGATGTTCAGCGGCGAGGGATCCGCCATGCTCAGCAATCTTAAGACTCAGGTCAGGGACAATCCGTTGCCGCTTACATTGGTCGGCGCGGGCCTGGCCTGGCTGATGCTAGGCAAGGGCACGTCGGTAGACAGTTCAGCACTTGGTGCCTATTCGACCGGCAGGGAACCTGACGGCACCCGAAACTTCTCTGACCAGAGGGGCTTGGGCGGGGCCTGGCAGGACTCACGCGGCGATGAGTACGGTGCCGAGGGCGAAGGTTCCGCCGGCTCCATGCTCTCCGATGCCGCCCGTTCGGTTGCGTCCGTGGCAGGCGGTGCGACTGAGGCTGTGGCAGACGTTGCGAGCGGCGCCAAAGAAAGATTAGGAAGCACGGTCGGGCAGTTCGGCTCGGCGGCCACCGATATATCGGGGCGGGTACGGCAGTCGGCGCAGGACCTGTTCCAGCGCGAACCTCTGGCAATGGCCGCGGTGGGCCTTGCCGTGGGCACCGCCATCGGCGTGATGCTGCCTCACACAGCCGCGGAAGACGCGCAACTCGGTCCATACCGCGACAAGCTTCGTGACAGTGCCGAGGAAGTCTTTGAAGAAGGCGTCGAGCAAGCCAAGCAGGTCGCCGCCGAAGCATATGAGACTGTAAAGGAAGAGGCTGACCGGCAGGGTTCCAGTGGCGACGCCGAGACGTTGGTCGACCGCGTCGAGAAAGTCGTGAAAAAGACGGCAAGCAAAACCGAGGAAGCCATTCGCGATCGTTTGCCGGAGACCGACGAGGCTCCCAAATCGAACGAGTCTCCCGAAACGACGTGATTGCGCTGCGGTCGTTCGTGGCGACTCCGACCGCGATCGCCTCGGGGTTGGAACATCGAAGCCGGCTAGGAGCCCGCAACCTTCCGCTGACAAATGTGATCGCGGCGCTCAAGTCATTAGCCGAGGCGCTCCGGTCCATTCCGATTCTTCGCTCTGAATCCGTTCGGTTCTTCGGCTCCATGAGGCGTGTCTGCCCACGGCGTGGCACGCAATTCTCAGCAGCACTGTCCAATTCGGAAAAAACAACCACCCCGTCAATTCGACTGGGACGACGACGTCGAGATTGCACTCGGCCCATTCGCCAAAGAAGCTCATGTCCGAGATGCCCGCGAAACAATCCGCACAGCAGATTATCGGGCATAGCGGCGCTCGGCGATGTCCGACGTGATCGCGGGCAGCCTCGCCGATGCGGGCCGGTTCCGAAAGGTTCGTCGGCAGCTAAGGCATCGAGCCGAAGGCGGTGACGATTGCCGGTCCCGGCAAACCGGCATCGGTAGACCGCCGGCAGGGTTTGATCTCGACTAGGCGAGCAACGATGTCATTTCATCGAATAGAGATAGGCGGCGATATCCCGTGCCTCCTGCTCGGAAATTCTGGTCGAAGGCATTGCCGTGTGCGGATTGATCTCCCTTGCGGCCCGTATCCAACGGACCATGTTTCGCGGGTTGTTGGACAATACGCCGCCGATATAGACCCGCGTGGCCAAGCTGGCGTCGAGGCGTGGACCGACCATTCCCTGCGCGCCGGGAACGCCGGTGATCGTGTGGCATCCAGCACAGCCATTGGCCATCATGATAGGTATGGCGCGGGCGCCAACACCGCCGGTTGCATTGTCGGCCTTCTGCTCCACTCGACGGCTTTGCTCGAAGTACAACGCGATCCCGGCCAGGGCTGCAACGAGCACGACAATTGCCGCGGCGCCGAGGATGGGTCCGGACGGAGTGAAGCGCGATGTGGCGCGCACGCCGATGCTGCTGGTGGCATTGTCCGTTTTGTGCGCGACCCTGACGAGGCGCTCCGGCCACAACGTCAGCGCCGCCCAAGCTGCGGCCAGCACGGCAATTGCCGTCCCGGCACCAATGACCAGCTTAGATAGCTTGGAGCGCATGCGACGTCTCCCATCTTCTCTGTCCACTTGAGCGGATCCACAGGCCGGCCAGCAGCAAAACCGCGCCGCCATAGATCAGGCCGGCCGGAACCCACATCACCAGACCGGCGAGCTGCTGGTCCTCGAGCGAACTAAGGTTCCACAATTTCGCACCGGCTGCGTTTGCCGGATACCACAGCCTTGGCGAGACCAGCAGCAGCACCCCGAGCAGGCCGGTGTGAAGCGAGGTGAAGAAGAGGTGCATGACTGCGCTGCCATAGGCTTGTTCGCGGCCTGAACGCGGCAGCAGCACCCACCAGAACAGCAGCCCTGTACCGAAGAAGCTGGCATGTTGCGCATAATGCAGGACACCCTGCGCAAGCGCCGCCTCGAACAGCGCCGGAACGTGCCACGCCCATATCGCGACGCCGTGCAGGAAGGTCGCGGCAACGGGGCGGCTGATGGCGGCCCAAACGGTTCGAAGCACCTTCGCCTGCCCGGCTGCGCCAAATGCCAGCCGCAGCTTGATCGGCAATGCCCACATCATCGCCGCCGCCGGACGGGAGGCGACCAGCAGGGGTGCCGCCACCGCCATCAACAGCTCGTGCTCGATCATGTGGGCGGTGAAAACGCGCTCACCCAATGCATGGAGCGGACTGACCAGTGCTGCCGCCAAAATGGCCCAGCCGGTCGCGAACAGCAGGGCTTGCCGCGTCCGCAACGGGCGGCTGCGGGCGCTCCGCCGCCACAGCCGAAAGGCGCCTGCCGCGTAAAGCAGTGCGACCACGCCTAGCGGCAGCGTGATCGGCAACGCCAGTGTCCAGCCGGCCTGCGGGGCACCGGCACCGTAGCAGATCGAGGTCGAGAAAAGCGCGTCGAAGCTCATCGCAGACAGCCGTCGAGAATGAGCGAGGCGGCGCCTTGCATGACGATTACCAGCGCAAACAGCAACGCGCTGAGAATGCCGATATTGGCGACGAAATCTTCAGTGCCGCGCGCACGGTCCGGTTTAAAGGCGGCGCCACCTTGCTGGCGCGCCCGCCACGACAGCGCCCCGCCGAGCAAGGCCAGCACTGTCAGCATCAGCGCAACGACCGGTATGACAGGAATGCCGTGGGCGCACTGCCACTCCACGACCGCGTAATTCAGCTGCGTCGACACCGCCCAGGCCAAAGGCCCGGACAACAGCCCGCCCCATGATGTGCCCAAGCGAAGCGCACGCATCTCAGTCAAGCCTCGGCATCCAATAGATCAACAGATAGATCGGGATCCAGGTCGCGACCACGAAATCCCAGTAGAAGACGTTGTCGCCAACATCCCCGAAACGCCGGCCGCTATAGCCATGGCGCGTGAACATCAGGACCGTCAGCACCAGCGTGTCGCCGACGTCGGTGATCAGGTGTGTGGTGTGGAGGCCGAGCAGGACCCACAGCATTGAGCCGTACGCATTGGTATCCCAATAGATGTTGAGGGCCGGAAATTCGAACCACCGCACGACAAGCGGTGCGATACCGAGCAGCGACATGACGATCAGGCCGATGCGCACGGGCACCATGGCACAGGCTTCGGCGTAGCGGTTCAGTATGTGGTTGGGCACCACGCTGGCGAGCAGCAACAGCGTGACGATGGTGCCCGGCCAATGGTTGGGCGGCGGCACGCCCAATGGCCATTCGGGCGACAGATAGGCGAGGTAAAGATAGGCGCCTGCGGCGAGCGCGAAGCCGGTGCCCTCCAGCGCCATGAAGGCGAGAGTGCCCCACCAGGTCGGGCTGCGCGGTCCGATCCCGAAGGTCGGGAGTTTGGAAAGATCGGCGGCAGGACGCTGTTTCATTCCTCATCCTCCGGATCGCCTTTCGGCCAGAACCAACCGATCAAAGTGATGGCGATTGGCCCGCCTCCCCAGACCACCGCCCACGGGCTGAAGATCGAATAGAGAAAGGTGGCGCCGATGGCGAGCGCGGCGAACAATGGCCAGATCGACGGCGTCGCGGACTTCTCGCGCACATCTGGATGCGCTTCTGCCACGGTCGAAATAACAAGTTCGCGCACGTCGACGCGAAGCCCGGTCGCGACAGGCAGCGTGTCACGTTCGGCCCAGAGCGGCTCGGAGTGGGTAACCACCGGAATCCGAGCGAAATTATAGCTCGGCGGCGGGGAGCTTGTCGCCCATTCAAGCGTGCCCGCATTCCAGGGATTGTCCCCGGCCGGGGCGCCCCTCGAGGCGCTGTACACCAGGTTTATGGTGAACAGAACGAAGCTTAGGAACAGGACGACCGCGCCGGCTGTGATGAACAGGTTGATGTTGCCCCAGCCGAGCTCCACCGGATAGGTGTAGACCCGGCGCGGCATGCCCCACAGGCCGACAATGTGCATCGGAAAGAACGCCGCATTGAAGCCTATGAAGGCAAGCCAGAAGTGCCAGCGTCCAAGACGCTCGCTTATCATCCGGCCGGTGATCTTGGGGAACCAGAAATAGGTCGCGCCGAGCAGCGGGAACACCGACCCGCCGATCAGCACGTAGTGGAAATGCGCGGTAACGAAATAGGTGTCGTGTACTTGCAGGTCCAATGGCACCGACGCCAGCATCACGCCGGTCAGGCCGCCCGCGACGAACGTGAAGAAGAAGCCGAACACGAACAGCAGCGGCGTCCTGATTATCGGGCGTCCGTCCCACAATGTCGCCAGCCAGCAGAAGATCTGCAGCCCGTTCGGGATGGCGATCAGCATGCTTGAGGCGGTGAAGAAGCTCGCGCCGAGCTTGGGTAGGCCGGTTGCGAACATGTGGTGAACCCACAGGCCGAACGACAGGAAGCCGACCGAAATCAGCGACAGAACCATGCCCAGATAGCCGAATACCGGACGCCGGGCGAAAGCGGCGATGATCGAGGACACCATGCCGGTGGCCGGCAGGAAAATGATGTAGACTTCGGGGTGGCCGAAGAACCAGAACAGGTGCTGGAACAGCAGTACGTCGCCACCCTCGGCGGGATTGAAGATATGGGTGCCGACCAGTCGGTCGAGGATCAGAAACGTCGACGTGATCATGACTGCCGGCATGGCGAACACGATGACGAATGAGGTGACCAGCATCGCCCAGACATAGAGCGGAATCTTGTCCAGCGACATGCCCGGCGCGCGTTGCTTCAGCACGGTGACGATGGTGGCAACCGCGACCGCCAACGACGACACTTCGGTATAGGTGATCATCTGCGCCCACACGTCGGAACGCTTGCCTGGCCCGAATTCAGGACCGGACAGCGGCACGTAGGAAAACCAGCCGACGTCGGGCGCCATGTCGAGTGCAAACGACACCCAGGCGAAGAGGCCGCCGGAGAGATAAATCCAGAAGCTGAATGCATTGAGGCGCGGGAAGGCGATGTTGCGGGTGCCGACCATCAGCGGCACAAGATAGATGCCGGTCGCCTGAACGATTGGCACTGCAAACAGGAACATCATGGTCACGCCATGCATGGTGAACAGCTGGTTGTAGCGGTCCGGCCCGATCAGCCCGCGCTCCGGCCCCGACAGTTGGATGCGCATGGCAACGGCGCTGAGGCCACCGAGGCACAGGAAGACGAAAGCGGTGATCAGGTACCGCCGCGCGACAATTTTGTGGTCGACGCTCGAGAGCGCACCGATGATGCCCGGCACGGTCTGCCATGTCCGCGCCAGCCAGCGCTCAAGGCTGGCCTCGTCGAGGCCGGTATCGCGAGGGCCGTCGCGCTCGGGAGCCAGGTCACCCTTTTGTGCTGCGGCGCGTTGCTGGGCGAGGTCTCGCCCATGGGCTAGGTCGGCGCTGCTCATTTCAAGCCCTCGAGATAGGCTACTATCGCATTCAGCTCGTCCCCGTTCAGTCCCACCACGGGCATGTGGGCACCTGGCTTGATCCCTTGCGGATCGGCTATCCAGGCTGCGAGATTGCCGCGGCTCATCGCCAGCGTTCCGGCAGCGAGCGTCCGCCGACTTGCGATATGTGTAAGGTCGGGAGCGACCGTACCGCCGGCGATGGTGCCGCCGATCTTGTGGCACATCACGCATGGCCGTTTGAGGAACAGGTCGTGGCCGGTTTTGGCCTCGGTCGACACGGGAGCAGCTGCCGGCCGCAGCTGATCGTTCAGCCACGCGTCGAAGACGGGCCGAGGTTCGGCGATGATGAAGGTGCTCATATTGGCGTGCTGCGCGCCGCAGAACTCGGCGCACTGGCCGCGATAGACGCCGGGCTTGTCAGCCTTCAGATCGAGAACGTTCTCGTGGCCTGGAATGAGGTCCAGCTTGCCCGAGAGGTTCGGCACCCAGAAGGAATGGATGACGTCGGTCGAGGTTACTACAAGCCGCACCGGCTCGCCCGCCGGGATGTGGATTTCATTGGCGGTCGTCAGGATGCGGTTCGGCTGATCGTTTTCGTAGCGCACCTCCCACCACCATTGATGCCCGGTCACCCGGATCGTCAGCGCCGCATCCGAGCCGATGGCGGCGAGCGTCCGGTTAGCGAAGTAGCTCAGCAGCGTCAGGCCGACCAGGATCAGGGCGGTAGCGGCGAGTGCGGCGACGACAATTCGCATCTTGCCGCGCTCGGCGGCAGCGTCGAGGACAAGCGGATCGCCGACCGGCGCGGGGCGTCGGGCCAATGGCAGGATCAGCACGGCCATCACCAAAAGCCAGACCACCGTGCACAGTGCTGTGAAGAACCAGATCAGCCATGCAAGCTCGCCCGCGGCCGGGCCTTTTGGGTCAAGCGCGGATTGCCAGCCGCTGCATCCTGCAAGGAGCAGCATGCAGGCTGCGCCGCAGCACACGCTGCAGACAAGGCGGTTCACGGTGACTTCCCCAGAGTTGCGGCATCCGGCAGGCGATTTTCGGACGGATGGGGCATCATGTCGTCGTCGCGGCTCGGCGCAGCCGATTTCGGCGCGTTGCCGCTCAACGCGCGGACGAAGGCGGCAAGCTCCCAGATCTGGTCGTCCGGGATCTTGTCCCGGAAGCTCGGCATGCCGTTTGGCCGACCGTCCCTGATCGTGGCGTGGATGCTTTCGATCGAGCTGCCATAGAGCCACTTCTGGTCCATGAGCGCCGGGCCCATGCCGCCACCGCCATTGGCATGGCAGCCGGAACAGTTGAACCAGTTGAACAGACGCTTACCCTCGCTGAGGTGGAAGGCGTTGGCCTCGAACACTCCGGCCTTGTTGTTGGACGAGGCTGGCCGCTGGCCGCCCGGCTCGAGGGCTGTGACGGCTGCCGGTTGGTCGCCCGAGCCGAGCGCCGACTGTGGACGCGTGTCGCGTTCCTCACGCTGGCAACCGGCAAGAACGAGCATCGCCGACAGCACGCATGGAAGGCCGCGGTTCATCGCGCTGCCGCCCCGGCGACGTCGAGGCGAGGCACGTCATATGCCGCCAGGATTGCATCGATCTCGGCGCGGTGTTTGGCGAGCGCTGCGTCTACCTCGCTGCGCAGCGCATCGTCGTCGTGGCGCACGCCCATCGAGATGTCGTAGATCATCGGCAGCAGCGGACCGTCGATGCGCGGTGCAACCGGCGTAATCCGCAACGGTACTTTTTGCCTGGCACCGAAGTAGCCGGCCAACGGCCCCCAGACGACGGCCATGTCGATGTCGTCATTCGCGACCGCCTCAATGATGCGCGCTGGCGGGTTCGGCGCCGAATAGTCGCCATAGACGGGGAAACCGACGAGATGACCGACGATGCCGCGACTGCCGAGCGCCTGGACGGGTGGCGAGTTGGCGCCGTCGTCGCCGATCAGCTGGACGCCGATGTGCAGATCGCGCAGGAGAGGATCGTTGAAAGATGCGATTTCCGGCGCATCTCTGCGCGTCACGAAGACGTAGGAAGACCGGTAGTAGGGCGCGGTGGTGCGCAGCATCTCGAGATTGGTGGGCGTGCCCGGCACCAGATCGCACAGGCCGGCTTTCAGCGTGTTGCGGACGAAGCCGCGCCGCTGTGCCCACCACGTGTAGGAAACAGTCGCACCCAGCTCCCGGCCGACGAGTTCGGCAATCTTGTTTTCAAAGCCTTCCCGGGCGGCATTGGAGAACGGCATGTTGTTGGGATCTGCGCAGATCCTCAACTCGCGCGCATCGGCAACGGCGGCGACAAACGAGAGCGCCAGTGCGCCAACCACGGCGGCAAGCCGCCGCGAACGCGCTTTCCGTGAGCACATAACGCGGCCGATCGTCTCAAGGCAGCCGGAACACATACAGCGTACCTCCCGGCGTGGTTACATCCTTCAGATCCTTCATGACGTTGACGAAGCCGAGCGCGGCGGTGGCGTCGCGCGGGTCGAGATCGCCGGATACGATCGCACCGGCCCAGCCGCCGACGCCCGAAAGAACCGCAACATATTGGTGCCCGTCCGGGCCGCGATAGGTGATCGGCTGGCCGATGATGCCGGACGACGTCTTGAACTGCCAAAGCAGTTCGCCGGTCCTGGCGCTGACCGCCTTGAACCAGCCTTCCATTGTGCCATAGAACACGACGTTGCCGGCGGTGGCGACGGCGCCGCTCCACACCGGAAAGTTCTCCTTCAGGCTCCACGCCGGCTTGGCGGCGGCGACATCCCAGGCAGTAAATGCACCGCGATTGCCGCCCGGCCCGGGAATCATGCGCACGTTCATGCCGACATAGGGCGTGCCGGCGATGTAATTCACCTCGACGCCTTCTTCGTCCATGCACATGTTATTATGCGGGATGTAGAGCAGGCCGGTCTTGGGCGAGAACGCCGAAGGTTGCCAGTCCTTGAGGCCCGATGCGGTGGGACAGATGTCGCGGACGACCTTGCCGGTGCCGGTCTTCTTGTCCGGATTTACAATCAGCCGGCCGGTCTTCAGGTCGACGCCCTTGCTGGAATTGACAGGCCCGAACGGCACTGCCGACAGTACTTCGCCCGTAGTGCGGTCCAACAGATAGACGTAGCCGTTGCGTTCCGGTCGGACCAGCACCTTGCGGGGCTTGCCCTGCCAGGTCATGTCGAGCAGCACCTGTTCGTTGATGCCGTCGTAGTCGTGCAAATCGTGCGGGGTCCATTGGTAAAACCATTTGGCTGCGCCGGTGTCGGGATCGCGGGCAAAGATGCCGGCGGTCCATTTGTTGTCGCCGGGCCGCAGATCCGGATTCCACGGACCGGGATTTCCGGTGCCGTGGAAGATCAGGTTGAGGTCCGGGTCATAGGAGATCCAGCCCCACACATTGCCGCCGCCGATCTTCCAGGCGTCGGGCGGCCACGATGTCACCCCGAGATCCTTGCCCTTGTCCATGTCGTAATGCGGCTTGAAATCGGGGCCGATCAGCACCTCGGCGTCCGGGCCGGTATTGTAGGCCGTCCAGACGACGTGCCCGTCGCCGGCGTCGAGCGCCTTGATCCAGCCGCGTACGCCCATTTCGCCGCCGGAATTGCCGACCAGTACCTTCCCCTTCACCACCAGCGGCGCCATGGTGATGGTCTCGCCGATATTGATGTTGCCGATATGGGTGTTCCAGACCGGTTTGCCGGTGGCCGCATCGATGGCGATGGTATGGCCGTCGAGCGTGTTGAAATAGATGCGCCCGTCGAAGAAGGCCGCACCGCGGTTGACCACGTCGCAACAGGCAACGCCCTGTGCGGCGGGCTCGGGGTTGGGCTCGAATTTCCACTTCATCGGCGCGCCGGGCTTGGTAAGGTCAAGCGCATAGAGGATGTTGGGAAACGGCGTCACGATGTACATCGCGTTGCCGACGACCAGGGGCGCAGCCTCCTGACCCTTGTTGACGCCGGTCGAGAAGGTGAAGGCCACTTGCAGGTTTTTGACGTTGTCTTCGGTGATCTCCGCAAGTTCGCTGTAGCGGGTCGAGGCGTAGTTCTTTGCCGGCATCGCCCACTGGCCGTCGTCGGGCGGAGCAGCTGCGGCCGGCGGATTTATCGCAGGGCCTGATAAAGACTGAGCAACCGCCGCCGTCATCAGTGCAAACCCCGCCAGCAGCGTCCATCCCAGCCTCGCAGCCATTGGCCTGTTTCCGCCTTTGGCTGACACACGAGTTTTCGCCGCCACCTGTCGCCCTTTCCTCATTTGCGTATCGAGCCGCCGACCCCGGCGCCAAGCTCCGCCGCCACGTCCGCCTCGCTTCCGGCACACAATGGATGGCCCCAGCCGGAGGCGCTCTTGCCGCCGGGATCGAGGTCGTAAATGATAGCGTCCTTGCGGTTTGGGTTGACGCCTGCCGGTACCTTGTCCAGCCCGAGCGCGGCGCGCACACGCCAGGCGACATTGTGGTCGGCACAGGAGGAATCGCCGCTTATCCCCAGGGCCCCGACGATCCCCTTGCCGTCGTAGAGAGCCAGGCCGCCGCCAAACACGACGACACCGCCGATAGGCTTTCCCAGCAATGGATCGCTGGAGCTTCCAAATGTCGAAGGATCGCCGGCATAGGCCACCGCTGGATTGACCGGATTGGTGGCCTGCAGGCCGAATAGAGGACCGCCGGGCTGCACCGGCGCATAGAGGTTCGCGGTGGACAACGCCATGTGGGCGAGGCTGAGCCCGTTGGCGGTATTGGCTTTTTCGGCGGCGATCAGCCGGCTGCCAGGCCACTGGGCGTCGGCGGTCGGCCCACTGAAGGCGACGGCGCAGACGGTTCCGTCGCGAGCCACGACTGCCGCCCATTCATTAGTGTCGAAGCCGCCATTGCCGGGACCGCCGCTGGATTTGACGTTGGCCTTGAGGGCGGCCAGCAACTTGTCATGGTCGGCCGGGCAAGGTGCTTGAGCCCAAGCCTTTTGCTGGACGGCGCCGATCGTAAGCAGGAACAGACATAATGCTACCGAGACAATCCGATGGCGATCCATTAGCTGCGCCGTCTTTGTTGAACACTCTCCAACGCGTAGGAGGCGCAGAAGTGCCAAAGGGAACGAAATAAATATCGGATTCGGTCGGACAAACTCGGGGACCGGAACTCGGGACAGCCGATCTCGGTGTTGGCACTCAACCGGAAATCGGAATTATTCTTGCGATGGTCCAGGCGCGGTCGGAACAGAGCAGCACTTCTGGCAGTTGTGTCGAATGCTGTCCGCAGTCGAGCAACTGGCTCAATCGGTGAAAGAGCGACGAGCTATCTTGTTCGTTGGAGCCGGGGTGTCGATGAGCGTCGGCTTGCCGTCTTGGCAAAAGCTCATCGAACACATGCAAAACGAGCTCGGCCTTGACGAGGACATGATCGGCGCACCGGAGGCCAGCTATCAGGCGCTTGCCGAATATTACCGGCTGAAGCAGGGGAGCCTCGGCCCTTTGCGCAGTTGGATGGATCGTGAATGGAGCGTCTCGCGGGAAGAAGTGCAGCGGTCGGCAATCCACAAGCTCATCGTATCGCTCGATTTTCCGATCATCTACACCACCAATTATGATCGCAACCTCGAGGTTGCCTTCGAGATTCATGGCCGGCCCTTTGTGAAGGTGGCCAACGCAAAGGACTTGCCCAAGACGACCGGCGAGGTGACGCAGATCATCAAATTCCACGGCGATTTCGACGACGACAAATCGCTGGTCCTGGCGGAGACCGACTATTTCGACCGGCTTTCGTTCGATTCGCCGCTCGACGTGAAGTTTCGCGCCGACGCACTGGGGCGCACCATCCTGTTCATCGGCTACAGCATGTCTGATATGAACATCCGTCTGCTGTTGCACAGGCTTTGGCAGACCTGGCGGCGGTCGGGCTACGAGAAGAGCCGCCCGAAATCCTTCATCTTCATGTCGCAGCCGAGCATCGTCCAGGAGGCTGTTCTTGGCCACTGGGGCATCGATATGCTGACCGAAGAGGCCGACGATCCTGAGGACGCGCTGCTCGCGTTCCTGAACGAACTCAAGGATAGGGTGGGCCGGCCAGACAGCGCGTGAGAAAACCTGCGGAAAGCGGATTGGTCCGGCAGTGGAACCGACTGATCCGATGTGAGTTCGGGAGGACTAACGTATCCGGGACCGAGCCTGAATGGGCGCACGCAAACACAAGCGAAGAATGCATGCCAAACACGACCTGTCGGCCGAGTTGGCCTATGAGATCGATTTTTTTGCCCGCAGGTGCGGCCTGACGAGGGACGAAGCACTCAAGACGATGCGAGATGCCGGCCGGTTGAAGGATAGCGCGAAGGCATCTTACGAAACCGGGGCGAAGTAGCGGCGTGGATCCCGCTTCGTGGACGGCTTTTGTCGGAACGGTCATCCTGATGCAGATGCCGCCGGGGCCCGACAGTCTGCTGGTGATTGCGCGCGGCATCGGGCAGGGCCGTGATATTGCCCTGTTCACCGTCCTCGGAATGACTCTCGGCGCCGGTATGGTCCAGCTGCCGCTCCTTGCCCTCGGCATATCGTCGCTGCTTCAGGCATCGCCGCTTGCCTTTGCCATGCTTCGCTGGGCGGGTGCAGCTTATCTCGTTTGGCTTGGATCGCGTCTGGTGCTGTTGCCCTCAGCCAGCGTCGCCGTCGAGGAGGCGCGCAATGTCGGACCGCTTGTGGCCGCACGCGAAGGAATGATCGCCAATCTGATAAATCCTTGGCCGATAACCTTTATGGTGGCATTCCTTCCGCAGTTCGTCGATCCTGCTCGCGGATCGGTCACGCTGCAATTGCTGCTGCTCGGTGGCACCCAGAAAATGACCGGTGTGCTGGTGCTGGGCACATATGCACTCGCATCCGGCACGCTCGGGGCCTGGATTATGAAACGACCGAAGGTAAGGCTCTGGCAGCAGCGGGTGGCAGGCTGCGTCGTCGTCGGTCTCGGTATCCGCATGGCAGTCGGTGGTGGCGCGCACCGCTGAGGATCGAGCGATGCAGCGGCCGCGGATGGAACATCCGCCGACAATTTTCGTTGACATGCTCCACAAGGCGAAGAGGTCGAGCATGTCGAAGTTCCAAGCCGCTACCCCGGAGCGTTTGCAGCAGCTCAGGCTTGAGGCCACGGCGCACTTTGCGCCACTCATACTGCGCGAGGCGCTGGTGCGTCTCTGCCGGGCTTGCGGAAGCGATAGCCTCGAACGTTTCGAGAAGACCATGGTCGACCAAATCGAGGCATTGCGTGACGAAAAGGCCGATTTCGACACGATGAAGGAATTTGCCATCGAACAGCTCTATGGCTGGATTCGAGAAGTCAGGTCTTCACCGGACATGACACAGCCCCTGGAGAGCGTAGATACCCGAAGGACCCCCGGCCGCTCTGAAGAGCCGCAAACGCTGGAAGACCAGTTGCAGGCAGGCCTGGAAGATTCCTTCCCGGCAAGCGACCCACCGGCTGTTGTGTCCACCGCGATTCCCGGCGGATCGAAGAAGCTGGTCGGAACCGACGAGGTCCTCAGGCAACAGCGCGAGAAAAAGGCCGAGAACGCCAATCATTCGCGATAAACCAAGCTTTGGGCGGAACTGCAGGGAGGCAGCCTGCCGCTTCACCCGCAGTCCGATATGAAGGCTGTCGTGGCATGCCCGTCATGCGGCTCGCCTTCGACGAGAATGTTTGCCTCCCACGCGGCGTCGACAAACGCTTGCCGCGCTTTGCCGGCCGTAATTTCACCGGTTCGGGCGCGATTCAATACATCAGCGGCCGCCAGCGCCAGTGGGGCATTGCGCGCCGGCCATTTCTCGCTTTTCAGGCAATGCACTGCTTCGAAAACGGAACTGACCAATCGCGATCGCCCAGGCTTGCCGAAATAGATGCAAACAGGTGTATCGAACTCTATTCTCTGCACCGTATTCCTCCCGGTTCAAGCAAGGTGTCGCTTCAAGCAAGCTGCGTGTCTTCAGGGTCTACACGACTGTCCGATGGGCGTTTCAGCCAAACGTCGTAGGCCTTCGCAGCTGTTTTGGCGCGTGCTGGTGTTTCGGCTGCGATATCGTAGGCCAGAATGCCCGCCTTGCGGGCGAATTTATCGAACGCCGCGCGCACCGTCTCGACGTCGACCTCGTCAGCCAGCCCGGCGCGACAGGCGTCGAACGCCGCCTTGTGCGCCGGACCGCGGCTCGGCCATTCATTTAAGACGTCATAGGCCTGCCAGATATTTTCGACATAGCGAGGGAAACCAAGGCCGACGAGAATTGGAACGGGGCGGCCAAACAATTTTTTTGTCATCTGTGTCTCCGCGAAAGAGCCTGTCGCATCAACGCCCGGGGCGGACCCGAGGCTCATGCTCTTTAACGCGGGATTGCTGCACGGGTTGCAGCAGGTTTGTTCGATCGTGCGCGGCCGGTCACTTGTTGGTCCGCATCTTTTGCCGAGGATTGATACCGCCTTGCGGCGTGGTGTCGTTCTCGACATCGCCTTCGAACGTATTGGTGCCCTGATCGAGCCGGTCGCCCTCCTTGATCGTGCCCCTGGAACTGCCGATGCCGGGATCGTTGGCAAGATCGCTATCGGCCGGCGTTTTGCCTTTGGCGTGCTTGTTTCCTGTCATGGACTCCTCCTGTTTCTTGAGGTGGCAGGCCGCCCTTGAGGTCGCGGCCAAGGCTCGCTGCGAATCGCATTTCGACGCGCCAAATGGCGGCGCCCGAATTGTCGGACGACCTTGATTTTGAACTCCGCGATCCCGATGGTTGTTCCGTCAAAAATATCGCCGTCGGCCGGGATTGCTCAGCCAAGCCCTCTCCGGTTTTCTGGAGTCGGGTGATTTTCGCCAACCGGAACGATCTTTCGCCCAATGCATTTAACTGGTCTGCGCTCGCGAACTCATTCTGGACGGGAGCTGGACCATTGCCACCCACAGCCTACGCCTTAGCGACCCGCGAAACCGAAGACGTTTCCATCGTCGACCTCATACCCGCTTTGAGGGCTTTCGCCCGCACCTTCTGCCGCACTCCCGATGATGCCGACGACCTGGTCCAGGAGACGCTGACCAAGGGCCTGGCCAACATTGACAAGTTCGAAGCTGGAACGCGTATGAAGTCATGGCTCTTCACGATCATGCGCAACACCTACTACACGCGTGTCAGGGCCGCCGTGAGGGAAGCGCCCGGCCTGCTCGACTGTGCTTCGCTGCGGCCGATCTCGGAAGCGACGCAGGAATGGTCCGTACAGGGCAAGGAAGTCCACCAGGCCATCCAGAGCCTTCCCGAGCATCAGCGCGAGGTTCTGATGCTGATAGGCGTGCTGGGCGTCAGCTATGAGGAAACCGCCGAAATATGCGGTTGCGCGGTGGGAACCGTGAAGAGCCGGCTCAACAGGGCCCGCGCCGGCGTGCTTGAATACCTAGGCGAAAGTTCCTCGCAAACTCTGATGGAAAGGCGCAGCTATCTGTCCGAAGGACAACTGGACTTCGAAGCCGAGAGGCGCCGCTAATATATGTCACGTTAGTTACTGGTTCCGCGCAAGCGTCTTTCGATAAGCGCATGCTGCAATTCGATCGCAAGTTTGGTCAGCCGGTCAGGAACCCTTTCCTGCTCGATTGCCGCAAGCAAGGAAGCGATTTCCCGGTCTATCGTCAGATCGGCGCGCGTGCCGACGGAATCTTCCCTTGCGCGAGACATCGCGTTCTCTTGGCAAATGTTGGTCCCTTCATCTCACTCTGGTGGCAACAGTGCGAGTTTGCAAGAATTTGCAGGCCATCCATGCGACCGGCTTCGGTCCTTGCACAGCTTCGTCAGCGGTTGGGCTCTCGCTGCGTTTCAATTGCTCGCCGGCTGCAAGCCATATGCCGCCGCAACGATCAGTCTTCAGGCCGCCGATCCGCTGAATGATCCTGGTACTGCTCGGACTTGACCCGATTGCCGTCGAGCCCACGCTCCTTGGTGTGCTGCTTCTTGTCTCTGTTGGACAGAACGGCGTTCTCTCCGATCTTGTCCTTGGGAAGATCGGTCATCGCGCCAGCGCCGGCGCCTTTGCCGTGACTGCCGCGACCGATGTGCTTCTTGTTGCCGGACGCCATCTCGTCCTCCTTCCTGCTGTCGAATAGCGGCTTTTCCCGTTCGGCATCCGAACCTGCGTTGGGCCGCAATGTTCCGCCGGAAATCGTAAGCAGGAAGGCATCGCCATCCCAGTGCCGGAACGGCTTTTCGCCGTCGACGACAACTTGCATGCCATTTGCGTTGGCGAAGTTATGAACGTCGGCGCGATCCAGCGCCGGCGATTCGCGATATGAATAATTCAAAAGCACGGCCATGCCTGGCCTCTTCAGCACGCGTGCGATTTCCACGAAATGTCGTTCCGCGAGGCCGGCCAGCACCAGATAGGGAAAGCTGTCGACGGCCAGCACGCGGTCGAAGCTGGCATCGCGAAAATCGGCAAGATCGAAACCGCGGGTAGGGCGGAATTCTACATTGCCGAGCCCGGCGCATCGCCGGCGGGCGATCGAGATCATCGCCGGGGATATATCGCTGCCGACGATCCGGTGCGACAGAGCGGAGAGCGCCTGTTCGAACCGACCGATGCCACAGCCGATATCCAGTATGTCGCGGCCGATTCCGGTAAAGCCTCGCCTCTCCAACCATGCAACGATTTCAGCCGTAGCGGCCGCGAGCTTTTCCTCATCGCCCAGCGACGACAGCTGGACGCTCGCCGCCGGCGAGATCGCCGCCGCCGCGTCAAACCCTGCCGCCAGCCGCTTGACAACCGCATCGTCGGTCTCGCCACCGCCACGCTCATGCCGAACGGCAGCACCTGTTTTGCGCAGCGTGGCGAAGATCTCGGGCCTGCGCTGAAGCAGGTCCGCAATCCGTCGTAGTTTTGCCGTCTTTCGCGGATCGGCCGAATGCGTGTTTTGTGCAATCTTCGCCAGTTCTGCGGGTTCGATTCCTGTCTCGAAACGGAGAGCCAGCCTGGCGATGACGGCTTCGACGCTGGCACCGTCTGCCATGCAGTCCTCCAGCACCCGCCTTGCTGATGTCGACCGCCGAGATCCTGGCTGGGTCGCGCTCATCGCCCTTTGCTCCGCGTCCAGATCTTGCGCATCGTCCACCGGTCGACGGCGCCCCAACTGTATTTGTAGGCCTCTTGTCCGCGCAGAAAATCGAACTCTTCCGCGCCTTCGCAGATCGCCTGCCTTATCGCCTGGCCGATGAGCAGCGCGCCGGGACTTTCCTCAGCATAGGCCGGATCGAAGCCACCGAGGTAAGCGTAAGCGCGGCCCCGATGATGGAACCCGTAATAGGCGCCCACGATCGCGTCACCGATGGTGATAAGCCAGCATCGGGCAAGCACTTGTGCGACCAGCTGCGGCAGCGCCTGACGGTGGAATGCTTCCACGCGGGAATCGGACAGAACGCCGTCGCCGTGTCCGGCCCAGCGCGCGCGGTGAAGGCGGATCAGGTGATCGAGGAATGTCTGCGGATCGGACAAAGCGGATTCGATGGAAACCTTGCCGCGTCTCGACGCGGCCCTGAGGGCGCGGCGCAATTGGCGCCTCCGCCGCGCCGGAACACAGCCCTGAAGCGTCTGGTCGCCGGCGAGAGCGAGCACCGGGCAAGCGGCATGACTGACGGCTTGGCACGATTCGAGCGCGGCATGCCCGATGGCAAGGCCGGCGCCGCCGGGAGGCAGGTCCTGCAAGATCCACTGTGACCAGCCGAGGGAAAGAACCGTGTCGGCGATGGCGATGGCGACCGGTTCGGCGGTTTCGGGAATACAAAGGACATCCAGATAGTCGCTCAACGAAATGCCGAGCGGAAGCAGCCGCGCGCCAGCGTCCTGGCATTCCAGATAAAGTGGCGCCAGGCCGACCAGATCGTCGCCACTCCAGACGGCGACCGTCGCTAGCTCGCCGGGAGCGAATGTCCGCCACCATGGCAGCAACCATGCGGGAGACTGGAACGGCGTCGCCGAGGGACTGCGCGACCAGAGTTCCCACCAGTGCGGCTCAAGGGCTTCGAGGCCGGCCGGATCGTCGATGATCTCACCGCGGAGCATGTCCCGCTCACTTCACCGTCGCGAGCTGCCCGCTGTCTGTGCCGAGCCGTGCCAGCGCCCGATAGGCGTCCATGTAGGAGGAAACCATGCGGTCGAGTGAAAAGCGCCGCCGCGCCTCGGCCCGGCAGGTCTCGGGGTCCAAGTCGCGTGCGGCAACGATGGCTTGCGCCATCTCGTCGACATCCCCGACCAGATACCCGGTTTTGCCGTGCTCGACCACATCCGGCAGTGCGCCATTCGGGAAGGCCACCACGGGGGTGCCGCAGGCGAGCGCCTCCATGGCGACGAGCGAACTGGTTTCCGCGGCAAGGCTCGGGATGACCAGGCAGCGGGCTGTGTTCAGCAGGCGCCGCTTGGCGACAAAGCCGACCGGACCAAGGAAGCGGCGCCGGTCGTCCAGCCGAGGTCCGACGTCGTCGCGAAAATACGCGGTGTGGGTTTCGTAAGGGTAGACTTTGCCGCCGATGACCAACGGCACACCGGCCTTCTTGGCTGCGTCCAGCGCCAGATGGATGCCCTTTTCCGGGCAGACGCGGCTGAGCACGAGGGCAAAGTCGCGCTTGGCCTGCCGCTCGCTGAGCGCGTCGATGTCCACTCCGTTCGGGATCGGTTCGATGAGCCTGGCTCCCGGCGGCGCGGTTCTTTGCTGAGCCGCTGATACCGCATGCAGCCACAGATCCTCCCGTGTCGGATTGAGAGCGTCGGCCGGATACCAGTCGAGCGGCAAATGCAGGGTCACCAATGTCGGCCCGTCGCCCGGCAGATAGGCGTCGAAATCGATGCCGTGCAAATGAACCACGTCGATTGGCCAGCGAGCGCGTGCGGTAGCGATTGCAGCGCGATGAGCACGCTGCGCCCGGCGCTTCGCCGCTTCATCGAGCACGCCCGGTTCGGCCGGCGTCTCGATGAGAGTGCCCGCAGCGCTCGAGCCCTGGCAGCCGATCACGATCGAGCGGTGTCCGGCCTGTACGAGCGCCTGGTCGAGCATCGACAGCACCTGCTCGGCACCACCGACCGCATCCGGCCCGACCGGGGCGAGGGGATAGGCGACGTTGAGGACGGTGAGCGTCATGGCTGGAGAGCCGAAGCTCCTCACGCCGCGGAGGCGCGTAGCCTGCCGACGGAAGGGGCAGCGATGCTGCCGGCATAGCGGCGCGTCATTGCCGCGCAGAACTCGGCGAATTCCTCCGGCACCAGCGGCGGACTGCTGTGGTGCGGCATCATTCCGCGATGCTCCGGCGTGAAGCAGAAAGTAACGGTCACGTCGAAGTCGGCCAGCGCCTCGATCTGCCGGTCGAACCAGTCAAGCGCATTCGGCCTGAAGCTGTCGGCCCAGGAAAGCCCGGTACGCAGATTGGTGACACCGAGGCGTTTCATCCAGGCAACGGCGTCATCAAGCCGGTGATCTTCGAAATGGAACCACTGCACCAGTCCTAATGCCGGCGTGTGGTGCAGGAACTCCTCGAGCGCGGGCTTTGGCGTGCCGTCCTGGCGAAGCAGGCCCATGTAGAAATGGCGATAGTAAGACGAGCCTTCCGCCTCGCGATGGCGCGTCGTCGCTTCCCACTCGCGCGGCAGGTCGTAGAGGCTGTACCATTGGATGCGCGGTGCGTTGCCGATCAGCAATTCCGCGGTCCGGCGCAGGCCCCAGACCTGTACCTCCTCGGCGCCGAAGGTCGACACGCCGACCTCGCTGACCCATACCGGAAGATCGGTGACAGCCGAGATCTCGCCGACCTTCTGCGGCCATTCGTGGATCTGCCAGAGGTTCCAGTCGAGCGGAAAGCCGTGCACGGCGACCGCGTCGACGTGATCGAGCACGCCGAATTCCTTCATCCGTGTCATGAAGCCGGCATCGATCGGCGAGATGCCGCCCAGCACCTTGGTCAAGGCGGGATTCTCCGCCGCGATTGCGTCGGCGGCCAGGATTGCCGTAGCGGCGAAGCGGCTCCAGTCGGGGTCGAGCTCGGGATCCCAGTGGGATTTGTTGTTGGGCTCGTTCCAGATCATCGCGGCTTCAATCATTTATCTGTCCTTTCGACGGGTAGACGGCGCCGCCGCCGGCCGGCACGTCGGCGGTGCGGCAGAAATAGACCTCCTGTTCCGGTTGCAGCACGATCTTGAAGCCGGCGCTGCGAAGCATGGCTTCGGTGCATGCGCGATTGGGAATCCACCAGTTGGTCGGGTCGTCGGCGTAACGATACTCGATGAAATGCAGCTTTGGGAATTCCGGCCGGTCGAACAGGTCGTGGGTCCAGAAATGATAGTTCTGCTCGAGCGCCGGCACGTTGGTGCTGCCGCGCTGCATCGACTGGAAGATCATCAGGTCCTTGGCGACGTGCTCCCGGATCAGATCGAGTGCGAGCAGAGGATGGCGCAAATGGTAGAGCACGCCCATGAACAGCACGATGTCGAACCGCTCATGCAGGGCGCCAACGTCGTAGACCGAGAGCTGCCGGAATTCGATGTCGCAGTCTGCTACCTCGGCGGCAAAGCGCGCCTGCGCCAGGTAAGCTTCATCGAAGTCGATGCCTAGCACGCGGCCGGCGCCGCGACGTTTCATCTCGATCGAGTAGAAACCCGCATTGCAGCCTATGTCGAGCACCGCCTTACCGGAAAGATCGGCGGGAATCGCGTCGGCGAATTTGCGCCATTTGATCAGCGGATAATTGCCAAGGAAATGGTCGGGAGCGGTTTCGATGCCGGCCAGCTCCATATTGTGGAACCATGGGCCGAGCGCATCGATACGGCGGCGGATCTCGGCATCGGAATGCAGCATGGCTAGCCTCCTTCGCCTGCGAGGATAGGGACGTGCTGGTGGCCGGGCAGCGTAATGGCGGCTTGGCCGTCCTGGGTACCGGCGGCGCTTTCAAGCAGCCGCAATGCGGTGCGGTAACCGTTGAAGGTGCCGACGTCGACATAAGCGGTGCCAGCCTTGATGCCATAGGCTTCGCCCCCGGCGGCGAGATAGGCGTTGACCAGCGTGCCGATATATTCGTCGCACCGGTCCCGTTCCCGCCACAGCGCGGCGAGCTGATGAAGGGTGCGGCCGGGCATCTTGAACGCACCCCAGATCCAGTTCGACGCGGCATTCTGTTGCTTGACCTGGATTTGCTTCACCCGGCCGTCCTCGTCGACAACGACGGCATCGAAGAACTCCGGCTGGTCCACCGGAAACAGCAGGAAGGACAGGCCGTCGTCCGGGAGGGCCAGGAAGCCGTCTTCGGGAAACCAGATCGTGTCGGGCAACCCGACCAGAACGGTCTCGTCGGCTGCGACGAGCGGTGCGGCGCGGAAGATGGCGTCGCAAAGGCCGACCGGAGAAGGCTGCACCACAAACAGAGCGGCCGCGTCGGCATAGCCGGCAGAATAATATTCCAGGATATCCGACTTACCCGAGCCGATGACGAAACAGATCTTGTCGGCCCCAGCGCGGACCATGCGGCGCACCAGGTATTCGCTGACCGCGCAAGGTCGCTCGGTGTTGCCGTCGATGCGGCTGCCGACCGGCAGAAGCTCCTTCGAAAAGCCGAGCGGCTGGATGCGGCTTCCCCGTCCGGCTGCGGGCACGATGCCCAACATCAAACTGCCTCCTTCAACGGCTCGCCATGCGTGGAGCCGTGCAGTGCATCGGACAGGATGCGGTCGAATTCCTTCGCACGCCGCGCGGAGGTGTGTTCGTCCAGCACCCGCTCGCGCGCACGGCGGCGGATCGCGTCAAGCTCCGCGTCGGACAGGTCGAGCGCGGCGACCACGTCGTCGGTGCTGTTGGCCACGACGATCTCTTCGCCGGGCCGGAAAAAGGCCTCCAGTCCGGGCCATGTATCGCTCACCATCGCAGCCCCGCAGGCGGCGGCTTCGAACAGCCGGCCGGAAGGACACCAGCCCCGTTCGGCCATCGCCTCGCGGGTCACGTTCAGGGTCAGTCGTGAAGATGAAAAGAAGGCGGGGTGGTCGGCCGGCGGCAGATGCCGGACGAAGAAAATATTGTCGCTCCACGGGAATTCCTGCGGATATTGTGCGCCGCCAATAATGAAACGGCGATCCGGCAGGCGCGCAGCCGGGCTGACCAGCAACCTCTCGACCCCGGCCTGGCGGTCTGCCGCATAGGTTCCAAGATAGGACAGGTCGCCGGCAAACTCCGGCCTGGGCGGGGCGGGCCGGTGTCGCTCTGGATCGACATGGCCGTAGAGCGGCATGACGCGGCGTGCACCCAGCGTCGACCTCAATGCGTCGATCGCGGTTCCTCCCGTGTAGCTCAGCACGAGATCGAAATCGCGAAGCCCTTCCGGCCCGAAATAGGCCGGAGGCTCGCCTTGTTCGATCCGCGCCAGCGTCACCGGCGTGTCCAGATCGTAGAAGACCTTCAGCCCGCGACAGGCCTGGTGAGCAAGGCGCGACGCGCTCACGGCATCGGGGCAATAGGAGGTGACGATGACGACATCGGCCTCTTTCATCGCCTGCTCGGCAACGCGCTGGATGTCCTCCCAATCCGGGTAAAGGACAAGGTTGCCGCCATCCAACTGGTCGAGATCGCGTGTACCGGCATAATAGGGGGTGTTGCGTTCGAAGAAGGTGATGGACCAGCCCAGCCCGGCCATCGCCCGGATCAATCCGCGCCACAGCGTGGCGTGGCCGTTGCCCCACGACGATGTCACGGTAAGACCGAAAATGACCATGCGCATCCGGCAAATTCCTCGTCAGGCAGCTTCGTTGAGTCTGATCAGCTTCGACCCCCAGTCCCCCCAAACAACCGTGGTGATCGACGCTGGGTCGATATCGAAGCGAAAGCAGTTCCCCAGCGACAGGCCGAGCACTTTGCACACCGCGGCCTTGATGATGTCGGCATGGCTGACCAGTGCAACGCATTGGTTCTGGTAGGTGCCGCGGACCTGTTCGATCAGCAAGACGACGCGTTGCTGCACGTCTAGCATGGTCTCGCCGCTCGGCGTTCTCGCCTGCTGACGCTGGTCGTTCCACGCTCGCCAGTCGGCATCCTTGTTCAGCTCCTCGAAGGTCTTTCCCGACCAGGTGCCGAAGTCGATCTCATCGAGTTCCTCGCGGATCACGATTTCACCGGCATTACAGGCGAGCGCCATCGGATTGGCAGTCTCCTGCGTGCGTTCGCGCGGGCTGCAGAAGATTGCCGCTACCGGCTCGCGTGCCATACGGTCAGCCAGATGGGAGGCCTGTGCCCTGCCGGCTTGGCCGAGGCAAACGCCGGCCATCCGCCCGGCAAGATAACAGCCGACATTGTCGTGCGCGGCGTGGCGCACCAGAAAAAACGTCGTCGTCATTCCGCCGCATCGAGCATCGGCTCGTCCTTGCCGGCGATGAAAGAGAGCGTGCGCTGGCGGGCTTCCGCGTCGGTGAACTGCTCGGGCGGCGATTTCATGAAATAGCTGCATGGGCCGGTCAGCGCGCCCGCGATGCCGCGGTCGAGCGCCAGCTTGGCGCAACGCACCGCATCGATGACGACGCCGGCCGAATTGGGCGAATCCCACACTTCCAGCTTGAGCTCGGCATTTAGCGGCACGCCGCCGAAGGTCGTGCCTTCGACCCGGATATAGGCCCACTTGCGGTCGGTCAGCCACGGAACATGGTCGCTCGGCCCGACGTGAATGTTGCCGGGCTCCAGGGGGACGTCGATCTGGCTGGTGACGGATTGCGTCTTTGAGATCTTTTTTGATTCCAGCCGCTCGCGCTCCAGCATGTTGAGGAAGTCGGTGTTGCCGCCGAAATTGAGCTGGTAGGTGCGATCGATGCGCACGCCGCGCTCACGGAACAGGTTGGCGAGCAGCCGGTGGACGATCGTCGCACCGACCTGGCTCTTGATGTCGTCGCCGATCAGCGGCAGCCCGTGCTGCTCGAAGCGCCGGCGCCACTCTGGCCGCGAGGCGATGAAGACTGGTATGCAGTTGACGAAGGCGCAGCCCCCCTCGAGCGCGCACTCGGCATAAAAGCGTGTTGCCTCCTCCGAACCGACAGGCAGATAGGACACCAGGATCTCGGTGCCGCTTTCGGCGAGGATCTTGCCGACGTTGGCGACCGGCTCGTCGGCCTCCTCGATCTCGTCGCGCAGATATTTGCCGATGCCGTCCAGCGTCGGTCCGCGTTCGACGCGAACGCCGGTAGGCGCAACATTGGCAAAGCGGAAAGTATTGTTGGGCGCGCTGTAGATCGCGTCTGCCACATCACGTCCGACCTTGCCCTTGGCGACGTCGAAAGCGCAGACCACCTCGATGTCCTTGACATGGTAGCCGCCAAGATCGGCATGCATCAGCCCGGGTATGGGCTCATTGCTCCTTGCGTCGCGGTAATAGGTGATGCCCTGAACAAGGGAGGAGGCGCAGTTGCCGACGCCGACTATTCCGATCCGAACTTTCTTCGATCCCACGAAACCGCTGCCTATGCTGTTGAAGGTAAGTTCTTCGTGCCAAACCGCCTTCCTCCCGGATTGTTCCTTGCCGGCTGTAAAAATCGTGCAACCGACGGTGGATCAAAGTAGCGCCCGCCGAGTTGTGCAGCCGGGGGTGAGGCCAACCGGGACGAGACAATGATCGTCTATGGCGACCACAAGCAAACTGAGAGCGCGCGATACGTTCGCGCCTCGGCTTGCGACGCGGCCGGGCACATCGCGGACATGCCAAGCGGGATCGGACGGCACGCAGCCCTGGTCGGCCTGTTCATCAAGGTCTCGGAATTGGTCCAGGGCCTTGCCGACGCGGAATTCGAGGCCAAGGGCACGGACAGGAATTCCCCACAACGGATCGCGGGCGCAAATCTCCTGGTCGGCTTGGCCCGGGACGTGGGCAGATCGTGGAGAGCCGGATTCGCCGTCGACGGCCCGGTCGATGCCGAAGTACCGCGAATGTTGGCCGAACTCGAATGCGATGGCGACATTCTGACCGGCGCGGCTGAGGGCTACGCTCATTACGGGCTTTATCCGGAGAGCTATTTCGTCGCCGCCCGGCAGTCGGGTCTCGATGCGAACACGTGCGTAATCGGCATCCGCAGCATCGGCCTGGGGCTTGCAGCGATGGTGGCTGCAGCCATCGGCGCGCCAGCACCCGTCAGCGTCCGTCCGACCGGCCACCCGTTTCGCAGGCGGCTTGCCGCCGATCCGGAGCTGATCGGGGGCTGGATGGCGAAGCCGTCGGCCCGCTTTGCCATCGTCGATGAGGGCCCGGGTCTGTCCGGCAGCTCGTTCCATGCCGTCGTCGCATGGCTACAAGCGCTGGGCATCGATGCCAGACGCATCCATCTGTTCCCAAGTCATTTGGGTGGCCCGGGCCCCGAGACATCGGCGGACATCCGTGAGGCATGGACGGTGTGCCAAAAACACACCGCGGATTTCGAACGGACTTTCCCCGCTGGATCCGCTCTGCCGGCGCTGCGGGATTGGGTGGCTAGAATGATCGGCCGCACAGCGGTCAGCCTGATGGAAATATCCGCCGGAGAGTGGCGTCGCTTGCATTATGGCTCGCAGGATCAGTGGCCGCCCGTTCATCGCGGCTTCGAGCGGCGGAAGTTCCTCGCTTCCGCCGGCCGGGAAAAATGGTCGGTCAAATTCGTCGGCCTCGGTGAAATCGGAATGCACAAGGCCGAGACCGCCAGGAGGCTGCACGACGCAGGCTTTGGCCCGGAAGTCGCGGGGCTGTGCCATGGCTTTCTGGTCGAACGTTGGATCGACGGCACAACGCTGGACCGGGCAACGCTTTCGAACGAAAAATTGGTCGCTCACCTGGCGGGCTATTTCGCCTGGCGCGCAGCCAATCTGCCCGCCTCGGAGCCAGGTGCCTCGCTGGAGGCGCTTGCGGACATGGCCGTGCGGAATACAAGTGAGGCGCTGGGCGAACGCCGCGCGGCGGAGCTGCAGACCTGGTTCTCGAAACAGGCTCCCCCCAAGACCATGCAGCGGGTCCAGATCGACGGGCGGCTTCATCCGTGGGAGTTCATCCTTTCGCGCAGTGGAACGCTGGTCAAGACGGACGCCCTCGATCATTGCCGATCGCACGATCTGATCGGCTGCCAGGACATCGCCTGGGACATTGCCGGCGCCCGTGTCGAGTACAGCCTCTCCGACCCGGCGACTGGGGCGCTTTGCAAGGCCGTGGAAGCGAGAGCCTCCCGTCCCGTCGATGCCAATCTGGTTCAATACTTTGAGCCCTGCTATCTTGCGTTCCAGCTTGGCTTGTGGAGCATGGCTGCACGATCTGGCGATGATCGGGAACAGATCCGGCTGGCGGCCGCGGCAAGACGTTATACCTCGATGTTGCTTCGTTTCCTGGAGAACCAAGGGGAACTGCGGCCCTTCGACCAGGATCAATCCAGCCGGCGAAGCATATCCGCTTCCTTTTCGAGGATAGCGACTACCTCCTCGCGCTGAAGATGCGTCATCATCAGGCTCACGCAGCATTCCAGATAGGTGATGGAGGCGCGCCGCAGGAAGGCAGCCGTCTCCTTCGCGGCCATTTGCTCGATGTCTTTGGCGGATCGCTTCGGATGCACAATCGTCTCCATGCCGGTACCTTGGCAGAACCAGAAGCTGGACGGGTTGTTCCCGCGACGAGAAAAAGTGACCAAATCCGAAACGACCGCGCGATCATGCAGCGGCCAGACGCTCCCCGCCTCAGGCTGGCAGGTTTTGCAGCCGGCCTGAGGCAGAACGCACGGTGGCGGCAATTTGACGTCTTCTGTCGATCATCTGCGCCGTCTCAAGCTCGGCAAAATAGCCGATCGTGCGCATCAAACCTTGCCTGAGCGGCACTTTTGGCGACCAGCCGAGAAGCTTCTTTGCGCGGGATATGTCGGGTTGCCGACGACGAGGATCGTCTTGTGGCAGCGGCAGGAATTTCAGGCCCGATTTGGTTGCGGTCATGCCTCTCACCAGGCTCGCCAGTTGCAGGATGGTGAACTCCCCCGGATTGCCCAGATTGACTGGCTGGCGTGGATTGGGATCGACCTCCATCAACCGGATCAAGCCGTCGACCAGATCGGAAACGTAGCAGAACGACCTGGTCTGCAGCCCGTCGCCGAATATCGTCAGCGGCCGTCTCTCGAGTGCCTGCATGATCAGATTGGAAACGATCCGTCCGTCCGCAGGGTCCATCCTGGGGCCGTAGGTGTTGAAGATGCGCGCGACACGGATATCGGCTTTTCCCATTCTCAAATAATCGAAGCATAAGGTTTCGGCGGTGCGCTTGCCTTCGTCATAGCAGGCGCGGGGGCCGATGCAGTTCACGTGGCCGACATAGTCTTCCTTCTGCGGATGCTGTTCGGGATCGCCATAAATTTCGCTGGTGGACGCCTGCAGGAAGCGGGCGCCACTACGGGCGGCGAGCTCCAGCAGATTGAGCGTCCCGATGACACAAGTCCGCGTCGTGTGGACCGGGTCGGCCTGGTAACGCGGCGGCGATGCCGCGCATGCCATGTTGAAGATGCGATCCACCGGTTCGCCAAGCTCCAACGGCCGGCAAATGTCTTGCTCGATCAGCCGAAAATCCGGACGATCGGCGATCGATGCTATGTTCTCCATGCGGCCGGTAAGGAAATTGTCGACGCAGATCACGCGCCAGCCGGCCTGGAGCATTGTCTCGCAAAGATGCGAACCGAGGAAGCCGGCGCCGCCGGCGACAAGTACGGTCCTGGTCCGTTGCGCCTTTCTTGATAGCTGCATCTCTATCTTCTCCCGTCTGCGGGTCATGCTGCGCTCTCGACGTCCAGATCGAGAACAGAACGTGGCGATTTGGCCTGCGCCAACAGCGCAACGAATTCGCGGGCTCTTGCGATGCTAGTGTGAGCTGCCAGGATGAGCACGCGCGCCTGCTTGGCCATGGCAAGCCGGGCGCCGTCGGATTCTCCAGACAGGATACCGATTACGTCCTCGGTCCTGCGCGCCGTGTGGATCGTCCGCCCTGGAAACAGGCTGTCCAGTCCGGCCCAGCAATCGCTGATGATCGCCGTGCCGCAGGCGGCTGCCTCGAAGAGTCGCACGCTGGGCGACCATCCGGCCGCGATCATGGAACTGCGCGTGACGTTCAACGTGTAGCGTTGGCGGCTGTAAAAGGCGGCATGGTCTGCCGGCGGCAGGTGTTCGATGCGATCGACATTGTCCGGCCAGGCGATTTCGCGCGGATATTGCGAGCCGGCAACGACGAAGCGACGCTGCGGCATGCGACGCGCCGGTTCGAACAGCAGGGCCTCCAGCGCCGTCTGGCGGTCGGGGCTGTAAGTGCCGAGATAGCCGAGATCCCAGCGGATCGGGTCGCCGGTTCCGTGATGCCGTTCCGGGTCGACGGAGCAGTAGAGCGGCTCGGCCCGCCTCGCGCCGAATTCCGCCGTCAGACGGGCAAGCGTCGGCCCGCCGGTGAAAGAGAAGTAGACATCGAAATACGGGACCTGCCGCCTGGCAATATACTCGCAATCATCGCTTGAAAGCTTTGCCAGCGTGACCGGCGTGTCGATGTCATAGAAGCAGAACTGACCCGTGCACAGCGATGCCACGATGTCGATGATTTCAGGGCCTTGCGGAACGAAGGAGCCGACGACCACGATATCGGCATCGCGCAGGCAGCGCGCAAAATTGCGGCGAAGATCATCGGTCGTTTCATAGTAGCGCAACGCGCAGAAATCGGGATCGCGCAGATCCCGGTGACTTGCGTACCACGGCACGTCGCGTTCGAGAAAGGTGACGCGGTGACCGAGTTCGTGGAGACCTTTAAGCAGCCCCCGAAAGGTGGTGGCGTGGCCGTTTCCCCAGGACGAGGAGAGCGACAGCCCAAGAAAGACGATGTCGAGCGGCTTCGTCATTCGGCCGCCTCCACGGTCGGACGCTCGAAATGGCGCCTGAAAATGGCGTCGGCCAAAACGGCCCGTGTCGTATAGGTATGTTCGCCAAGTACCCGCCGAAGCGCGGATGCCCCGATCGCCTTGGCCCGTTCGGCGCTAAGGCTTTGCATGATCTCGGCGACGTCCTCGCCATCGCGCGCGACCAGGATTTCCTCGCCGGGTTTCAGGAACAGGTCCACACCGAGCCAGGCGTCGGTGATGAGGCACGCGCCGGCGCCGGCTGCCTCGAACACGCGCGTCGCAGGTGAGAAGCCATTGGCCGCCATGCTGTCGCGGCTGATGTTGAGCACCGCCTTGGCCGTGACGTTCAGTGCATTGTGGTCACGCGTGCCGACATGGCCGAGCCATCGGACATTGGCGGGCATCTGCTTGTCGCCCCAGCCAGATCCGCCGAGCAGGAAGCGCTGATCGGCCGAGCGGCCCGCCGGGTCGAGGAAGAAGGCCTCGACGCGCGCCTCGCGGTCCGGCAGCCGGTTGCCGAGGAAGGCGAGATCGCAGGCAAAACGCATATCCTTGCCGACCGGATGATGCGTTTCCGGATCGAGCGCGTTGTAGATCGGCACGCATTCGGCCGCCCCCATGGCCCGATAGGCCCAGACCACCGGGTCGCCGCCGCCATAGGTCAGCACGAGGTCGATTTCCTGCAGCGCGCGATGCAGCGGATGGTCGGGCTCGTCGCGCAACTGGCCGAGCGTCGCCGGCGCATCGACATCCCAGAATACGGTCAGCGCATCGGCACGGGCGTGATCGAGCACCGCCCGCAGCAGCGCGTCGTCGGCGAAACCGACGCCACTCGCCTTGACGACGATATCCGCCTCCGCCGCCCGCGCCGCCACCTGCATCATGGCATGCGGGGTGGCCTCGTAGACGACCACGGCACACCAGTCCGGCGCCTCGATGTCGCGGTTTTTCTGGCGATCGTAGACGTCCGGCTCGTAGAAGGTGATGTCATAGCCGAGCCTTGCCAGGGCCTTGAGCAATCCGCGGTAATAGGTTGCCGCGCCGTTCCAATAGGACGACAGCAGGCTCGATCCGTAGAATGCGATCTTCATTCGGCGGCCTCCTTTGCAAGGATCGTGTCGGCGGCTTGGCGGTGCCCGCATTCGGCGAGCACGCCGAACAATTCATCCGCCCGGTGCCGGCATGTGTGCCGCAGGCGGATGGTCTCGAGGCCCGACGTCGCCAGAGAAGCGGCGAGATCCGCATCGTGCAGCACGGCGCGAAGATGACGCCGCATCTCGAAGCCATTATTTGCAAACAAGAAATCGGTGCCGGGCCTGAACAAGCGTTCGACATCGGACCAGGGCGCCGAAACAAGCGGAATGCCGCAGGCGAGCGCCTCGAACATGCGGATGGTCGGGATGCCGGGCAGGCTTTCGCGATATGGACGCCGCGGGATGTGAACCGTGATGCGGTTCGCCGCGAATGCCTTCGGCACGTCGGTATTGGCGATCCAGCCTTCGTAGCGCAGGCCGGCGGCCGCAAGGTCGGCGAGCGCCTCCCGCGGATAGCGAACACCGTGGACCGTTCCGCTCAGGCCGAGCTCACGTACCGGGCCGACCAGGAACTCCCTGATTTCGGCGCTGCGCTCGTCGTCGCCCCAATTGCCGATCCAGATAAGGTCGGAACTACGCTCGATTTCAGGATGCGGCCGGAACAGGTGGTCATCGGCTGCCTCGTGCCAGGTGAAGACCCGCTTGCCCCATCCGGCACGGAGATAGCTTTCCCGCAGCGCCTCGCCGAAGGCGAGCACGCCGTCATAATGTTCAAGCCGCAAGGAGGAGATCGCTTGCGTGGCCGATATGGCGCGATGGTGCGTGTCGTGGAACAGCAGCGTGAAACGCCCGCCATTCGCTTTCGCCCTGCCCAGCCGCGCGACAAGACCCGGCTCGGTCCACTCATGCACGATCACCACATCGGCATCGGAGATCCAGGCTTCGTGGTCGAAGCCGGCGTCATAGGTGACCGGCATCAACTCGGGAAAGTCCTTCCGGAATCGTTCGATCGCGAAGGATCCTTTCTCGGCCAGCAGGTTCGACCGGCTCCAGCCGTCGGCGGGCTCCAGCGCGATAGCTTTGTGCCCGCGCGCGACCAGCTCACGCATGATGCCGCGCAGGAAATGTGCGTTGCCGTGGTTCCAGTCGGAAACGATCGAATGGGTGTAGAACAAAAACCGCATAGTCAACTATCCGCCATGGTGGCCAGGGCCGCCTTGTCGTAGACGCCGCGCATGGCGGTCGCCTGTCTTGCCAATGAAAATCTGCGGCTTCGGCGGGCCGCTGCCTCACCGAGTTCTCGCCGGCGCTGCGCGTCGCTGCAAAGGCTGCTGATGCATCTGGCGAGATCGCCCGGATCGCGCGCGTCGTAGAACATGGCCGCGCCGTCCCAAAGTTCACGATAGGTCGAAATATCGGCGAGCACCAAAGGCGTCTTCGACATCGCGGCTTCCAGCGTGGCCAGACCGAACGGTTCGTAGAGCGACGGCGATACGAAAATGCCGGCCCGCGCCATCAGCGGGCGCACTTCCTCATGCGGTACCGGCCCGACGGGAACGGCGTGGCTGAAGCCAACATGCTGGCCGTCCGGCCCTTGCAGCGAGCCGGCGACGAAGATCGGCCATTGCGTCAGGGAGGCGGCCCGGTCCAGCACCGCCGCATTCTTTCCTTCGTCCCACCAGCGCGCGGCGGCGAAAACGACCGATTCCCGCCTTTCGCTCTTCGGCCCGGGCCGTGCACCGTTGCCGACGACGCTCAGGCGGGCGATCGGCCCGTAGCAGGTTTCCAGCATGTCGGCATGGCTGCGGCTGGGTGCAACGACAATGCCTGCTTCGTCGAGACCGCGCCGGTTGCGGTCCTTCTGCCAGGCCCAATCGCCGTCCGCCGCATGTCCCTTGACGGCGTGGAACCATGTCACCACGCAGGAATGCGACACCGCCACGACCGGGCAGGGCACGTCGAGCCCCGCAGCCTGCGTCGGCGCGTTGAGATGGACGATGTCGATGGCGTAGTCACGGATGAGCGGGAGCAGCTCCTGCTGCAATGTGTCGAGGTCGTGCTCGTCGCGGGTCATCCAGTCGGGCGGCGTGTTGAGCCAGGTCAGCGCCGCGAATGACTGTGCCTCCTCGGCCTGCTGCCTGGACGGTTCCGGACCAAGCCCGGCAAACACGACGCTGTCGCCGCCGGCGACCAGTTGCCTGGCCAGATCGAGCGCATAGCGCCAGACGCCGCCGACGGCATCGACAGTCATCAGGATGCGACGCGGCGGGCTCAGTGTCCGCAACATGTGGCCTCCAATTCAGCCAGCGGACGCGGACGCTCCTCCTGGATGTCGCTGAACGTCCGGAAGGCGGCGAGGTAATGTTCATGCGCGCGCTCCCAGGCGAGGTCGTCCGGCTCGCCCCAAAGTTCGCGGTAGCTGGGCGAACTCGGATAAGGATAAAGCGGCACCGGTTCGTTGGCCCAAACGCCGTTGTCGATCAGGTGCTTTCGCCAATAGTCGACCAGCGCGGGATCGTCTTCGACCACGCCGATGAGATTGGCCTGAACGAACGGCACATGGCGCCTTGCGTCGACCAGCAACGCAGCCAGTTCCTCGGTTCCCAGCCGGCAGCGTTTTGCCAGCATGGCGCGGCCTTCCACCGTCAGGCTTTCGAGCCCCGCCTCGATCGAGACGCAGCCGGCTGCGCCGAGCAGTTTCAGCAGTTCCGGTTTCCAAAGGTCGATGCGCGTCTGCACCCCGAACTTCACATCGCGATCGACCAGCGCTTCCAGCAATGCCTTTTGCGGCAGGAATATCTCGTCGATGAAGTAGATGTAGCCGACGCCCTGTGCGATCAGCCGGTCGATCTCGGCGATCACCGCTTCGTGGTTCCGGCGGCGATAGGCGTCGCGGAAATCGATCTTGGCGCAGAAGCTGCAATTATACGGGCAGCCGCGCGAAGCCTCGACCTCGGCGCCAAAGCCGACCTGGTTGTCGTCGAAGCGGTGATGGTGGTGCGAATGGGCGGCAATCCAGTCCGATGGCCATTCGAGCGCTGGGTGATCGATGAACGAGCTCGCATGCACGCCGCCGTTCGAAACCAGTTCTCCATCCTTAAAATGGGCGGTGGACGGCACAGCATTCCAGTCGTTGCGCCGGGCGAGTTCCGCGACCACTTCCTCGCATTCGCCGCGCACGACAATGTCGACGCCAAGCTTGCGCAAAGTCGGCGTCGGCGTCGCCGAGCCATGCGGCCCGACGGCGACGGTGCGGCCGCCGCACCCGGCAAGATGGTTGAGGAACTCAGCTGGCACGCGCAACTCGGGCGGTGCGCAGCGCCAGAACAGGTAGGTCGGCGCGGTGCTGACGACGGTCATATCAGGCTCGAAAGTGGCGACGCGATCGGCAAGCGCGGCATTGTCGAGCTTCTGGATCTGCCCGTCCAGCATCAGTACCTCGTGGCCGGTGGCTTCGAGCAAGGCTTTCGAATAGCCGAGTTCGAGCGGCAGATGCGGCTGGCGGCAGCCGAAATAGATGCTGTCCTGGTAGGTCCAGGACGGATTGACCAGAGCGACCTTCATGCCACGTACCTCGCCGGTTCGGGATGCGGGTCGACGCGATGACGATGCAGCCAGTCGGCGAGGTCGCGGATGCCGTTTCGCCACGAGACATGCGCTTTCCATCCTAGCGCCGCCTCGATCGCGCGTGTGTCGGCGACGAAGAATGGTTGGTCGCCGGTGCGTTCGCGGTCGTAACGGATCGAAACGTCCCGTTTCGTTATGTCGCAAATCTCGTTCAGTAGCATGCGCAGGCTGACGGCGTTTTCCGGTCCGCCGCCGAGATTGAATGCCTGGCCCTTGATTTCCTCGATCCGGTCGAGCACCGCGCGGTAGGCCGCGACCGCATCGGCAACATGCAGGATGTCGCGCACCTGCTTGCCGTCGCCATAGATGGTGATCGGCCGGTCGGAGAACGCGCTAAGCAGGAAATGGGCGACCCAGCCCTGATCCTCCGTCCCGAACTGGCGCGGTCCATAGATGCAGCTCATGCGCAGCACCGCCGTCGGAAGATCGTATGACTTGGCGTAGTCGAGGACATACTGGTCCGCCGCGCCCTTGGAGCAGCCATAGGGCGTGCAGAAATCAAGGCCGCGCGTCTCGTCAATGCCGTGCGCCTGGATGCTGGCGTCGCAAGGCACATATTTGCCGTCGTCTTCGCGCATCGCAATGTCAGCGAGCCGCCCATAGACCTTGTTGGTGCTGGCGAAAACGACGGGGATGCGTTTGCCGCTGCGGCGAGCGGCTTCCAGGACGTTGAACGTTCCGCGCAGGTTGATGTCGAAATCCTCGTCCGGCCGAACCAGGCTCGTGGTGACGGCGGTCTGCGCGGCAAAGTGGAAAACCGCCTTCGAACCAGCCACCAGCGGCATCAGCGCCTCGGCCTCGCGGATGTCGACGATTTCAATGGTGAGACGGCTGCCGTGCTTTTGCGTCAGCCATTCCAAGTTCTGCTCGACGCCGGGACGGCTCAGATTGTCGATGACCAGAACCGGCTCGCCATCCGACAACAGGCTGTCGGCGAGGTTGGAGCCGATGAAGCCGCTGCCGCCGATAATGGCGACGGGCGCTTCGCGAAAATCGGGTGAATCCGGTCTCATGATACCAGCCCTCGCGCTTCGAGTTCCCGCTTCATCTCGGCGCTGCGATCGATGGCGACGGTGTTGCGCACCCATGCGACGAAATCGCCGAGCGAATGCTCCAGCCGGAATTGCGGCTGGAAGCCGAGCAGTTCGCGCGCCTTCGATATGTCGGCAAAGCAATTGCGGATATCGCCGGAGCGTGCCTTGCCGAGGATTTCCGGCTGGCGGCCAGGCACGCCCATTGCTTCGGCGAGCAGCCGGGCGACGTCGCTGACTGCGTAGGCCCGCCCGCTGCCGATGTTGATGACGTGGCTGCGCGCCTGGGGCTGCTCCAGCGCCAGCCGGAAGGCGCGGGCAACGTCGCGCACGTGCACGAAATCGCGCTGCTGTTCGCCGTCCTCGAAAATCAGCGGCCGCTGGCCATTGGCGATGCGCGAGGCGAAGTTCGCCAGGACGCCGGTATACGGGTTCGAGAGCGCCTGTCCGGCGCCGAAGACATTGAACAGGCGCAGTGCCACCGCGTCGATGCCATAGGCTTCACCGAAGATCAGTACGGCGCGTTCCTGGGCGTATTTTGTCAGCGCGTAGATCGAGGCGAGGTCAACCGGTTTCTGCTCGTCCGTGGGCAGCGGCGACAGGACTTCGCCTTCCGGCGACAGGGGATTCCATTGGCCGCTGCGGATATCGTCCGGCTGCCGTCTTGCATTATCGATGCGCCGGCCGTCCGGCGTGGCATAGAGACCCTCGCCATAGACGCTCATCGACGAAGCAACGACGATCCGTTCGATCGGGCGTTTGATCAGCGCTTCCAGCAGCGTGGCGGTGCCGAGGTCGTTGGCGCCGACATAGCGGGCGATCTCGTACATGGACTGGCCGACACCGACTTCGGCCGCCAGGTGAATGATCGCGGCGACATCGTCGACCGCCTCTGCGATGGCCTCGCGATCGCGAACGTCGCCTTTGATCAGCTTGGCGCCTGGCGGCAGGCTGATTGCCTCGCCGCCATGCACCTGGTCCAGCAACGCATCGAGAATTGAAACCCCATAGCCATGTTCAACGAGTTCCTGGGCGACGTGGCGGCCGATAAAACCGCAGCCTCCCGTGACCAGTATACGTTTCACGACAACTCCTCATACGAATGGCTTTGCCGCCCCAAACTTCCGGGCGAAAGGTTTGTTCCCTTGCTTCAACAAAGTTCCCGAGCGCTGCGCTCCGGAAGCGACCGCCTTGGGCTGGGCACGGGAACATCGAAGCGCGCTTGGTGTTAGGAGCCATAATCGACCAACCGCGCGCATATGCTCGGCAGCAATGCATCTGCTGGTTGTACGAAGGCAGACCGGGATCTCGCGGTGTGCGGTGGAATCGAAGGGAGATTGGAATGTCTGAATCGAAAACGACCACCGATCATGATGAAATCCGCCGTTGGGCCGAGGATCGCGATGGCCGGCCGGCGGTGGTGCGCACCAAGGGCGAGGGCGGCATACTGCGCATCGACTTCGGCGAGCCTGAAGAGACGTTCGACCCCGTCGAGTGGGACGAGTTCTTCAGGATATTCGATGAGAACGAACTGGCCTTCCTCTACCAGGAACAGACCAGCGGCGGCAAAACCAGCCGCTTCAACAAATTCGTCGAACGCAGCCGGAAAGGCTGACCTCGTCTGATTGCCGGCAACTGCCGCGGTCAGTGCAGCAGGTTCGCTCCACGTGCCCTGACGATGTTTCGCATGATGCCGTTGAGCCAGTCCTCGGTGGAGGAGCCGGATCGCCTGCTGTCGATCTCGCCGATCGCCTGCTCCAGCGTCCGCTCGACCAGCCGGTCGGAAGCGTCCACGTCTCCCAGCAGCAGACGTGCCGCGAGCCTGAGCTTCGGCAGCAGCGAAAATACGTCGTCCGAGGGCTCCGACGATCGGCCTCCTTTCGATGCCGACGTCTCGGGCGGGAAAAGAGCATCGAACACGGCTTGGCCGTCCGAGGATTTTCTCAGGCTGCTGGCGTGGCGAAGCCGCTCCGGAATGATGATGTCTTCGTCGCCGCTGAAAAACACGAATGGCACGCCGCGGCGCATCAGTTCGTCCGCGATCGGGAATACCCGTCGTCCGTTGAGATTGACGTCCAGGATCGCGGCTTCCGCCTCATCCGTATGTTTCGATGCCTGTTCGACCGTCGCCACGGGGCCAAGCACCACGGCGCCCATCTTGCTGAAATAACGTGCAAGATCGCCCGCCAGCATCCATTCGTCCTCGACGATCAGAATATGCAAGCCTTGCAGGTCGCGCACCTCATTGTTCCTTCTTCCTGCGGGGATTTACGGCTGTCAGCGCGGACTTGTCCAAAATGGCGGGCCATAGCCTCTTGCAACCGTTCCGCGCCTCTTGCAACCGTTCCGCGAGCGCGAGCAGGCGAGGCGGGATTTCTTCGGATACCGGGACCTTGGCCAGATCCGGCGAGCGTAACGAAATTTGTTTTGCCGGCTTTGTCTCAGATGGTCGTTTTGCCATTGGAACCGCCTCGAAAACCGGGTGTTAATGCCCACCAGCGGTGCTTTGTTCCGTTCGTGAACTATTTACTGGCCCGAGGCTCGGCCCGGTCTTAGTCTGAGGGCCGATTTGGCGGTTTCGCGGGCGCGGCTGTTACCGAGGCATGGCATGGTGTTCCAGAATGGAAGATTTCCCATTGTCGGCGTCGGCGCATCCGCTGGCGGCATTCCCGCGATGGAGGGCCTGTTCAAAGGACTGACCGGCGGCACCGGCATGGCGTTTGTCGTCGTCACGCATCTCAGCCCGGAACGGGAGAGCCTGCTGCACGAGGTCATCCGACATTACACCGAAATGCCGGTCGTCGTGGCCGAGGAGGGCGTGGCGGTGCAACCGGACCAGGTCTATGTGATGCCGCAAAACGTCGTCCTCACCATCCGTAACGGCGCGCTTTCGCTGCGCCGGCCGAACACGCTCAACCGCGAACGCAAGCCGATCGACATCTTCTTCAGCGCATTGGCCGAGGACCAGGGCGAGTATGCCGTCGGCGTTATCCTGTCGGGTGGCGATTCGGACGGCACGCTCGGCGCCCGGGCCATCAAGGAACATGGCGGGCTGACCATTGCCCAGGCCTCCAACGGCTACGGCCCCCGCAATCCAGATATGCCGCAGAGTGCGATTTCGAGCGGCCTGATCGACATAGCGGCGCCCGCCGAGCAGATCGGCGCAAAGCTTCAGGCGTTTGCCCGCGGCTTCGATGTGCTGAACGGCCTCGTCGAAGCGGACGACGAGCACAAGGCCGAGATGGATCGGGCCCGCGATGAAATCCACGCTATTTTGCGCAGCCATTCCGGTCACGACTTTTCCGGCTACAAGCCCAAGACGTTCCTGCGTCGCGTAAGGCGGCGCATGCAGATCACGCAGCTACAGTCGATCACCACCTATATAGAGCGGCTGAAGAGGGATCCCGACGAGGTGGCGAAGCTGTTTCGCGACCTGCTCATCAATGTCACCAGCTTTTTTCGCGACGCCGAAGCGTTCAAATTGCTGGAGGACAAGATCATACCGCAGATTTTCGAAGGCAAGAGCGCCTCCGATGCGGTGCGCGTCTGGGTGCCCGGCTGCGCCACCGGCGAGGAAGTATTCTCGATCGGCATGCTGATGCGCGAGCGCATTGACAAGCTTTCGGCGCCGCCGCGCGTCCAGATATTCGCAACCGACATCGTCGAGCCGGCGCTCGCGGTGGCGCGTGCGGCGCGTTATCCCGAAGCGTTGCTGCACGGGCTATCGCCACAGCGCAGGCAACGCTTTTTCCACAGCGACGGCGAGAGCTATGTGCTGGGTCCAGAGGTGCGGGAACTCTGCATTTTTTCACCGCACAGCGTAATCCGCGATCCTCCCTTCTCGCGCATCGACATGATTTCGTGCCGCAACCTGCTGATCTATTTCGGCCCGCAGATCCAGAACCAGGTCATTCCGATCTTCCATTACGCGCTGAGGCCGGGCGGTTATCTGTTCCTGGGCACGTCGGAAAGCGTCGGTCAGTACAGCGACCTGTTTACCACGGTCGACAAGAAGCACCGGATATTCCAGGCGCGGGAACATGCCACGCCACGGCCGCCGGTCCTGGTCGGCGATGGCCGCACGGCTGCCTTTCCGGTCGCAAGCGGCGGCTCGAAGAAGGATGCCGCCGGCCGTTCTCTCCGCCAGGCGATCGAGGCTCAGGTGCTGGAGCGGTTCGCCCCGCCTCACGTGCTGGTCAATGGCGACGGCGACATTGTCTACTATTCGGCGCGGACGGGCAAATATCTGGAAGCGCCGCAAGGCGCCCCGAGCCGGCAGTTGCTGACCCTGGCCCGTCGTGGGCTGAGACTTGAGCTGCGCGCCGCGTTGCGGGAAGCAGTCACGACGCGCCGCACGGTCGTGCGGGAGAACATAGCTGTCGAGGAAGACGACGGACAGCTTCAGTTCATTACGCTGACGGTCGAACGGTACACCGGGCGCGGCAATGGCGAGCCCCTCTACCTCGTCCTGTTCAATCCGGTGGCACAAGCCCAGCTACGCCTCGAGCCGGCAAGCAAAAGCAGTGGCACCGACGGCGCGTCTGAACTCGAACGGGAGTTGCGCGACACGCGCGATCGGCTGCAGTCGACCATCGAGGAATACGAAACCGCGCTGGAGGAAGTAAAGTCTTCGAACGAGGAGCTCGTCTCCGTCAATGAAGAGGCGCAGTCGACAAACGAAGAGCTTGAGGCCTCGAAGGAGGAGATGCAGTCGCTCAACGAAGAGCTCAACACCATCAACGCCGAGTTGACTGGCAAGATAGAGGAGCTCGATCGCGCAAACAACGATCTCAAAAACCTGTTCGAAAGCACAGAAATCGCGACTATCTTCCTCGACCGCAACCTTGTGGTGCGGACTTTTACGCCCGCGGCATCGTCCTTCTTCAACTTGCGTCCATCCGATGTCGGCCGGCCGCTGACCGATCTTTCGAGCCGGCTCGACTACCCCGAGCTGAAGGGGCACATCCAGGCTGTGTTCGAATCGGGAGAGACCCTGAACCATCATCTTGCGCGCGACGACAACGACCGGTCTCACCTGGTTCGCATCAACCCCTATCGGGACAAGAGCGGCAGCATCCAGGGCGTGGTCGTGACACTGATCGACGTGACGACACTGGCGCAGGCTGAAGAGCGTCAGCAGGTGCTCATCTCCGAGCTGAACCACCGGGTCAAGAACATGCTGGCGGTTGTCGCCAGCATCACCAACCGTACGCGTGAATACTCGGCGTCGAAAGACGAGTTCGCCGACGCCTTGATAGGTCGCCTGCATGCAATGTCACGTGCCTACAGTCTGCTCTCGCGTGAGAGCTGGACGGAAGCCTCCGTCGAGGAATTGCTGCGCCAGGAACTCGACCCCTTCGGGCATGAACGGTTTAAGCTTGATGGCGAGAGGGTAAGCCTCAAGCCGGCACAAGGGCTTTCGTTCGGCATGGCGATTCATGAGTTGGCGACCAATGCCGCCAAATATGGCGCATTGTCGAAGCCAGCCGGGCGGATAGTTGTTAAATGGTCGGTGGCAGACGGGACCTTCAGGCTCGTCTGGCGCGAGAAGGGCGGCCCTCCCATCAAGCAGCCAACCGACAGCGGCTTCGGCCTAACCCTTCTACGCGGAGAAATCGGTTACCGACTGGGCGGAAAGGTTGAAACAACTTTCCACTCGAATGGTTTGGAGGCGGAAATCGCATTCCCCCTGACCCGCGAGGGCTCGTCGTGACCGGACAGATGCGCGTGCTGATTGTCGAGGACGAATGGCTGATCGCCGACGACGCGGCGGTTTACCTGCGCAAAGCCGGCCATCAGGTGGTTGGACCGGTGTCGTCGGTGACGGCGGCACTTCGGCTCGTTGGCGAAGGCGGCATCGACGCGGCGTTGTTGGATATCCAGTTGAACGACGAAACCAGCTATCCGATCGCGGAAGCGTTGCAAACGCGCGGTGTTCCGTTCGCCTTTCTCTCCGGGTACGGCGAACGCGAAATTCCGGCCGGGTTCCGCACTTGCAGGATCGTGCAGAAACCGGCGAGCCAGAGTGCGATCCTGAATGCCGTGAATGAGCTCGCGCGCGCCGGCTGAATTCCTGTCGTTCCAGCGGGCCCGCCTTTTCAATCCAGCGGCTTGTCGGTGGGGCAGCGTGGTGCCAGCCTGCCGCCGCCGATTCCGGGTCGAGGCCTGCCGGAACCATTTCCGCCATCGTTTGTTCGGCTCGAAGAAAGGAGCCGCGCGAAATGGAGCGACGTAACGCGTTAATTGCGATGGTGATTTCGGCCATCATCATCGTCGGCTTTCTCATAGGCTTTTTGTACGGCGATATGGGCTGGCAAACCTCGCCGCTCAAAAGAGCCCCTGAACAGAACCAGGGTGGCAACGCTCCGGCCGATACTTCGCCTGCCGCCGGCATCAAGAAGAACCCCAAGGAGAATACCGAAATGCCAGGCCAGCAATGAAGGCCGGTCCAGCAATGAAGTTAACCAATGCCACGAACTGAAACGGGCTCCTGTTTTTGCGGCGCCGTAACGGCGGAGATGCGCGGCGAGCCTTTCTGGATTTGCTCCGATCACGATGACGACTGTCGCAAGGCGATAGGAAGCCCTCTGACGGTGTGGGTCGGTTATCGGCCTTCTGAATTCACATTGCTCGCCGGCACACCGAAAACCTTCTCGAAAACCCCCGGCGTGCTCCGGTCCTTCTGCGCGGATTGCGGGACATCGATCGGCTATGTCGACCGGGGCCTGCCGGACGAACTCTATCTGGCGATCGGCTTCCTCGATCATCCCGAACGATTTCCGCCACAAGCCCACGCATATTGGGACATGAGGCTGCCCTGGGTCGACTTTCCAGACGATCTGCCGCGGGTGGGGACGTATTCGAGGCGGCGAGATCCTGCCTTCGGAAATCCGGCGGACCGCTAGCCTGCAATCCGTTGCAGGTTGGAAAACGTGCCATTCGGGGCTTGGTACGAAAACAACAATTGGCGCGCGGCCGAAAACGCGCAATTATCAGCGAATGGGCCGCCGTTTGGATGACAAGCTCGATTGCAAGGCGTGCGGGACGATCCTGATGGAGATTCCCGACAACCCGAAGGATTCGACGCCGATCTATTGCAGCAATTGCGGCGCCTATCTCGGCGAATGGGGCGAACTGCAGCAGGATTTCTACAGGCAGGCTTTCGGTACCGAGGCCTTCGATCTGAACCACGGAACCATCATCAAGAAATAACCCCGGATGTGCAGGCGTCCCCTGGCCTCAAGCCGTGGTCCGGGACCCGGCTCGTTGCGACAAGCGCCGTTCGTATCGGACCCTCGGGAACCTTTCTCCCGAGCCGCTTGTTTGGGTGGCGGAAGGAGAAACGCCATGAGCACAAAACCTCCCCCTGTTCCACCGGAGAATCTGAGCCCAAAAGGAGCCGGTGACAAGAAACCGGTAGCCGCCGACCAAGCACCGCACGGCCAATCGACCGTGCCGGATCCCGACAAGCAGGGCCAGCAAGGCAATACGAAGGTCAACACCACCCATCAAGGCAACGTCCAGGATCGCTAGGTCATGTCCACGTCGAAGAAGACTCCTGCCAGCATCCGTCAGGGTGGTCCCGGCGCGGCGCACGAAAACGCCAAGAAGCCGCTGAGCGTCGAAAAGCCGCCGGCCGATTCCGACCGGCGCAGCCACAGCAAGGTCTCCGGTGGTGGCGGCGAACGCGACAGCCACCATACCCACGACCCCGAAAAGAAAGGCGACACCCGGCCTGCGCATCAGGGCAAGTGAAATCGGGTGGCGACGCGAAGATCGGTGGCTCGAGCGAAATTTCAGCGGGGACGGCGCGCCGAGGCGAACGGCACGACATTGTCGACATTTGCCGCCGGCAAATCAAACAGCATCGGAAGCCCTCGCGTCGTGGCCATCTCCACGATCAGCTCTTCGATGGAGTGATTGGTCAGACGCGTCTCGACGCCCAGTCGGATCATCGCCGCCAGCTTGTGCACCGGCACCGGCACGGACTTCGCCCGGTCGTCGAGCAGCTTGCTGATTTCGATCACGACGTCTGCGTCGATATCCCTGGGCAAGTCTCGCATAAGCGCCTCCCCGCCAAACGAAACGAAAAGCCCGCCGCACCTTTCGATACGGCGGGCGATCCAGTAATGCGCACCGGCGAGGGGATCGGGTGGGCGTGCCGGCGCGCGCAGATCGCAAGTATCTTTAGTTAAATCCGCCAGCTTCGATGTGTCACGCGAAAACGTCTGTATGTTTTTTACCGAACCGAGCATCGCTGGCTCTCCCCGCCGTCGCGCGGCGCGACCGCACGGATGGCGTGACCCTCTGTCTTCCGGACAACGAACCCAAACAGTATACATTATAAACTTAAAACATCTTGCCAGGCGATCCAGCCTGTGCTCCACTTCGCGCTGGAACGTGGCCTGCAGGTCGAATTCTCTCGATATGTAGCTGCATTTCAACGGATCACTGCGAGAGCACCAGCCTCAAACGATATACGAAATCTTCGCATGGGAAGGCGTGGATGACGGAAACGATAGAGCTCAAACGGGTTGGCGATGGCAATCTGCGTGCCCAGGTTTATCAACAAATCCGTCTGACCATACAGCATGGCGAATTGGCGCCTGGCCAGAAGCTCGTCGATGTCGACATTGCCGCCCAGCTCGGTATTTCCAGAATGCCTGTCCGCGACGCCTTGATGCAGTTGGTGCATGAGGGCTATCTCGTCGGCACCACACGCGGCTTCACGCTGCCCACGCTTACCGCAACGGATGTCGCCGACATCTTCGAGGTCCGCCGCTTGCTCGAGCCGCGGGCCGCCGCACACGCTGCGCGGACACTCGACGCCGCTGGCCTCAAGACGCTTGCGGCCGCGCTTCGGGAGGCGGAGGCTGCGGCCGCCGCCGGCGATGCCGACCGCTTCTTCCAGGCCAATTCGGCATTCAGGAATTGTTGGCTCGGCGCTGTCGAGAACCAGCGCCTTTCACAAACCATTGCAAGGTTCGCCGACCATGTCCTCGTCGTCCGTTTAAGGACGCTGTCGCACCAGCCGACGCAGGCCGTCGTCGTGGCCGGCATGCGCGCAATCTATGAGGCATTCGTCAAGCGCGACGCCGTCGCCGCTTACGACCGCATGACCCACTTCATTCAGAACGCCGAGGAGCGTTTCATGAAGCTGAGCCCTCCGTCTCAAAATTCCACAGGTGAAGGTGAGAGCATGTCGCAGCGGGGGAAACCATGACCAGGAAGCAGCACCCGCTGAAAGGGCCGAACAGGTTCAAGCTCGGCGTCTTCTCCATGAACGCCGATGGCGGCCTGGCAATGACCACCGTTCCCGAGCGCTGGCGTGCCCGCTGGGAAGACAACCTCAATTCCGCCTGCATCGCCGACCGCGCCGGCCTCGAGTTTCTGCTGCCGATCGCCCGCTGGCGCGGCTTCGGCGGTTTGACGCATGTGCGGGAATGGTCGTTCGAGACGTTCACCTGGGCGGCGGGTCTTGCTGTCGCCACGGAAAACATCGGCCTGTTCATGACGGTGCATGTGCCGCTGGTTCATCCGCTGCAGGCTGCCAAAGCGCTGGCGACGGTCGACCACATCTCCAACGGGCGTGCCGGCTTGAACATCGTCTGCGGCTGGAACCCGGACGAGTTTGCTATGTTCGGGCAGACGGTCGGCGAGCGGACCTACGATCAGGCCGAGGAATGGATCAACATCATCGTGCGTGCCTATCAATCGAGGGAGCCGTTCGACTTCAGCGGCGAGTTCTATGATCTCAAGAGTGTCGTTAGCCGGCCGCCAAGCTTGCAAGTGCCACGACCGGTGACCATGAACGCCGCCTTCGGCGCGCCGGGGCGCAACTACGCGGCGCGCCACTGTGACTATCTGTTTTCGACGTTTTCCGAAATTGCCGACGGCCGTGCGCATGTGGTCGACATTACCAACCGAGCGGCCGAAGTCGGGCGCGAAGTCGGCGTCTATACGGTCTGTCACGTCGTCTGCCGGGAGACCCAGCAGGAAGCCGAGGATTACTACCGGCACTACGCGCTCGAATGCGCGGACGAGGGTGCCGTCGACGAGCATATGCGCAAGAAGAAGGAATTCGCGAACTCGCATGACGCGAAGGCCTTCACCGAATATCGGCAGAGGTTCGCCGGCGGTGCCGGGACCTTCCCGCTCATCGGCACGCCGGAAAAGATCGTCGACGACCTCACCGAGATCGTGGAACAGGGTTATTCCGGCGCCGCCCTCACATTCGTCAACTACACCTACGAACTGCCCTTCTTCTGCGACCGCGTGCTGCCGCTGATGCGCCAGGCCGGGCTTCGAGTAAATTGATGCCGGCGGCCGCCATTCCGACGCTATGGGTGGATGGGCACAACGCCATCGATCCGCGCGCGTTCAAGCAGGCTATGCGGGCCGTGGCGGGCTCCGTCGCCATCCTCGCGTCGGAACATGACGAGATCGGCTTTTGCGGCATCACGGCGACGGCTCTCTGCTCGTTCAGTGCCGAGCCGCCTTCGCTGCTTGCCTGTGTCAACCGCGGCAGCACCTTTGCCTCGGCCATTCGCGAAGGTTTGCCTTTTTCGGTCAATCTTCCCGCCGGCGACCAGGAGAACGTTGTGCGTGCGTTTGGCGGCATGACCAAAGCCAAGGGCGCCGCGCGGTTCTCGTCCGGATCATGGGTGCGCGGCGAAACCGGCGCGCCCTTGCTTGTCGGTGCGCGGGCAATGTTCGAGTGCGTGGTGGCCGAAATCATCGTGCGGGCGTCGCACATGATTGTCATCGGCATCGTCTCGGGCGTTGCGCTGGACCGCGCACACCGATCGCCGGTCTTCTACGCGCATGGGCGGTTCCTGACAGTAGGAGATGATGTCAACTAACCGCCGTTCGTGTGGCGGCGAAGCGTGCAATTTCAGATCGGCCCGATGATGGGCTCCGGCGAAGTGAATCTATCAGAGGGAATACGGCAATGCGCATTTGGAAATCCCTTGTTCTGGCTGCACTCATGTCGGGTGTGGCGGGTATCGCCATGGCCGAAGAGGTCGTCCTCAACGCCGTGCATTTTACGCCGACGCAGAACGGCTACGCCCAGAGCTTCCTGAAGTTCGTTCAGAAGGTGAACGAAAAGGGCAAGGGCGTGGTCCAGATCAACGTGCGTGGCGGGCCGGAGGTCATTCCACCGATCCAGCAGGGTGCGGCGCTCAGGAGCGGCCTGATCGATGTGATCGACACACCGGCAGGGCAGTTCCTCGAACTCGTGCCCGAAGGCGAGGTTTTCTCCGCATCGACGAAGACGCCGTGGGAGGTTCGCGACAATGGCGGCTGGGACTTCATCAGCGCAATTTTCGAGAAGAAGGCCAATGCCCATCTGCTGGCGCATGTCGACGCGGGCTCGGGCTTCAACGTCTTCACCGTCGACGAACCCAAGCTCAACGATGAAGGCAGCATCGACTGGGGCAGCCTGAAGATCCGCTCGTCGCCGCTCTATCGCGATTTCCTCGAATCCCTGGGCGCGACCGTGATCGTGCAAGCGCCGGGGGATGTCTATACCTCGCTCGAGCGCGGCGTCGTCAATGCCAACGCCTATACCGTATTTGGCTATGCATCCTTCGGCTGGGACAAATTCACCAAATACCGTGTCGATCCGCAATTCTTCAAAACCGACGTGCTGATCTCGATCAACAAGGCCAGATGGGACACGCTGTCGCCCGAGGCGCAGAAGCTGCTGGCCGACACGGCCGTCGAATACGAGCGCGCGAGCTATGACGCCAACCTTGCCGAGTCCGAAAAACAGGCACAGGCGATGATCGACGGCGGGCAGAAGGTTGTCAGCTTGACCGGCGCCGGCCGCGACAAATTCCTGGCGGCTGCCACGCAGGCGAGCTGGGCGAGAATGGCCAAACGCGATCCCACCAACATCGATCAGTTGAAGAAATTCTTTCAGTAGCCGAGCCGAGGGTGCCTTGTGCGCCCTCCATCAAAGCTGGGCCAAGGGCAAAGGGGACATGAGGGTCGTCGGGCATGGACAGATTGTTTGCAGCGATTGGGAAGCTGAGCCTTGCGTTGGCGGCCGCGGCAAAATTGGTGCTTGGCCTCATCATTGTCGCGGTGGTTGCTGATGTGTGCGTCCGCAATCTGGGCCTGAGGCCGCTTGCCTGGGCAGTATCCGCGACGGAATACGGCTTGCTTTACGCGGCATTTCTGCCGATGCCCTGGCTGGTCCACAGCAAGGGCCATGTCTTCGTCGAGTTCCTGCGCAAGGCGCTGCCGGTGCGGGCACGGGCGGTGCTTGAAAAGCTGGTCTATCTCGCCTGCATTGCCGTCAGCCTCTACCTCGGCAGCGTCGCTCTGTCGTCCCTGATGAGTGCCGTGGCGGGCGGCGAATATGAAACGCGCAGCTTCGACATGCCGAAATGGCTGGTGTTTCTGCCCATCATGCTCGCCTTCTACCTCTCGGCGCTGGAATGGCTCAGATATCTGCTCGGCCGTGACACGCTGTACACGCTGGATCCTCTGGAAATGGAAGGGCTCTGACCGGTGGCCTGGCTGTTTCCATTCGCCGTGCTCGTTGGCACCATCCTGGTGTTGATGGGGCTGGGGCTGCCGGTCGCCTTCGCGTTCTTCGTCACCAATGTGATCGGGCTGTACCTGTTCTTCGGCGGTTCGATCGGCGTGACGCAGATGGTCGCCAACTTCTCCGACGCTGTCTCGACCTACGCGCTTGCCCCGCTGCCGATGTTTCTTGTCATGGGCAGCCTGTTCTTCCGCTCCGGCCTCGGCGAGAAGGTCATCTACGCGCTCGACCTGTGCATCGGCAATCTGCGCGGACGCCTCGCCTATGTCGTCCTCGCCGCCGGCACGATATTTTCCGCGCTGTCGGGCTCGAGCCTCGCCAATACCGGCATGATGGGCTCGCTGATGGTGCCCGAGATGCTGAAGCGGGGCTACAAGCCGCATATGGCCTACGGCCCGGTGCTTGGCGCCGGAAGCCTTGCCGTCATCATCCCGCCATCCTCGCTGGCTATCTTGCTCGGCTCGCTTGCCCAGATCGACGTCGGCGCGCTGCTCATAGCGGGGGCTCTGCCCGGGCTGCTGCTCGTTGTCATGTACGCAGCGCTGATCTTCGCCCAGACGAAGATCGACCCGGACGCCGCTCCGCACTATCCGGTGCCCGCCGTTCCCGCGGCCGAGAAGGTGAGGGCGGTCGCCGTCAACATCATTCCGATGAGCGTCATCGTGTTCATGGTGGTCGGCACGATCATCCTTGGGATAGCGACGCCGACGGAATCGGCGGGACTCGGCTGTGCCGCCGTTTTCGCCTTGTTGTTTGTCTACCGACGGTTCAGCTGGTCGGTCGTCTGGAAGTCGCTGGACGACGCGATGAAGGTCACCGGCATGACCTTCCTGATCATCTCGGCTTCGACGACGTTCTCGCAGATATTCGCCTTCTCCGGCGCCTCCAACGGCTTTATCCAGTTCATTGTCGGCTACGATCTTGGACCGTATCCCATGCTGCTCATGATGGTGCTCGTCATCCTGCTGCTCGGCATGTTCATGGATCAGGTCTCGATGATGCTGATCACGCTGCCGATCTTCGTGCCGATCGCCCAGCAATTCGGCTACGAGCCCGTATGGTTCGGGCTGATCCTGCTGCTCGCCTACGAGGTCGGCTTCACCACGCCGCCGTTTGGCCTGCTGTTGTTCATCATGATCGGTGTCGCGCCGAAAGGCACATCGCTCAAAACGGTTGCCATGTCAGCGGCGCCTTACATCGCGCTGACGCTTCTGCTGATCCTGCTGATTGTCCTCTTTCCGCAGATCGCTCTCTTTCTTCCGAATTTGATCTAGCCGAACTCGATCCAGAGGGTCTCCACATGCGCTTTGCCTATCTTGCCTTCTTCCATGACGACCGCGAGGCAAATTTGGCCATCGCCGGTGAAGACGTTGACGCTGCGCGGCGTGTGATTGCGTCGACCCCGGGCCTTGCGCTTGCCAACATCTATCTGCCCGAAGTGGCGACGGACATGTTCAACAACGATGGTCCACCGCCGGTCTTTGGCTTCCAGCTCTATTTCGACGAATTGGCGGACACGGAGGCGGCGCTGGCGCCGTCCGGCCATCTGCAGGCACTTGCCGCACCTGGCATGCTGTCGAGCATCGCCGGTTCGAGGCCGACGCAACAGGCAATGTGCGTGCGTCCGTTTCCCGTCGATGACGCTGGCGTCAAGACGTCCGGGCTGCCCTGCAGCTATCTTGTCCACTATCCCGGGCCGGCCGAAGACATGAATGTCTGGCTCCACCACTATGTGACGCATCATCCGCAATTGATGCGGGGCTTCCCCGGCATTCGCCACATCGAGGTTCTGTCGCGACTGGATTGGTGCGGTTCGCTGCCCTGGCCGCGGATCGACCATATGCAGCGCAATCGCGTCATGTTCGACAGTCCCGCTGCATTGACGCACGCGCTGCAATCGCCGGCGCGGCTGGAGATGCGCGCCGACTACAAGACTTTTCCGCCGTTTTCAGGCGGCAGCCGGCATTTTCCGATGTCGACGGAAGCCGTGCATCCTTCGTCAAGGGCCACATAGGCAAACAGGTTTTGCCGACGCCGAAAATTTCTGGAGATTTCATGTACGACTTTCGCAAGAAATGTATCTCTCTCGATCGCCTCATCGGCACCTTCTGCGCCATCCCGCACCCTGTGGCGGTCGAAGTGGCGGCCGCGAGCGGGGTCGATTTCCTGTGCATCGACTGGGAGCATTCGCAGATCGGCCGCGAACGGCTCGAGGATCTGATCCGCGCCGCCGATGTCCACAAGGTTCCCGCGATGGTGCGCGTTCCCGGCCACACGCCGGAGTGGATCGCGGCCGCGCTCGACGCCGGCGCGTCGGGCGTCCTGGTGCCGCGCGTCTCCACGGCCGAGCAAGCCCGCATGGCGGTCATGGCCTGCCGTTACCCGCCGGTCGGCGCCCGCGGTGTCGGCCCGGGCCGCGCCGCCGGTTATGGCTACAGCATTCCGGACTACCTCAAATCGGCCAACGAGGTCCTGACGGTCGCCATCCAGGTCGAGACGGCCGAAGGCCTCGCCAACATCGACGACATCGTCCAGGTCGACGGCGTCGACGTGATCTTCATCGGCCCCGGCGACCTGTCGGTCTCGATCGACGCCATGGGGCCGGCCGGCCAGGACAAGCTCAATGCCGCGATTATGAGGATCGCGGCCGCGGCGCGCACGGCCCGCAAGGCCGTCGGCATCTTTCGCCCTTCGGCGGATGATGTCGGCAAATGGTCGCGGCACGGCATCAGCTTCCACGTGCTGGCCAGCGACACGATGTTTCTCGGCGCCGGCCTTGCCGCCGGTGTCGCGTCGGCGCGCAGCGCCTCATAGCAAGAGTTTGGCATGAAGATCATCAAGACCGACGGCGTGTTGTCAGTCGAGGAAGAGCAGTTGCGCTACCTCGACGGCTTGAGCGCCGAGTTTGTCGAAAAGACGCTGCTCACGGAAGATGCCCTGATCGAACACTGCCGCGACGCCGACGCATTGATGGTATTGCGAGAGCCGATCACGGCTCGCGTTTTGGCGGAACTGAAGAGGCTCAAGGTCGTCGGACGGTTCGGCGTCGGGCTCGATTCGATCGACGTCGAGGCCGCCAGCCGTGCCGGTGTTCAGATAACCTACGTGCCGGATGCCAATCTGGTGGAAGTCAGCACCCACGCCATGGCCCTGATCCTGGCCTTGACCCGCAGGCTGAAGCAGTTCGACAGCGCGGTGCGCGCCGGCCGCTGGGCTGCAATGACCGATGGCGCCGGCATCATACGGCCCGACAGGCAGATCATCGGCCTGATCGGCTTCGGCCAGATCGGGCGCCTGACTGCCGAGCGGGCGCGTGTCTTCGGCTACCACATCATCGCCTACGACCCGTACATGCCGGCCGAGCGCATCACGGCCGGTGGTGCTGAACCGGTCGGCTTCGACGAGTTGCTTGCCAGCGCCGACATCGTCTCGCTGCACGTTCCCGCGACACCGGAGACCAGAAACATCATGTCGGCGCAAGCCCTGTCGCGGATGAAGGAAGGGGCGATACTCATCAACGTGTCCCGCGGCGGCCTCGTCGACGAGGTCGCCTTGGCGGATCTGATCCGGCGTCGCCATCTGGCTGGCGCCGGCATCGACACTTTCGAGCGGGAGCCGCCTTCGCCCGACAACCCGCTGCTGGCGCTGGACACCGTCCTGGTCAGTCCACACGCGGCGCACTACTCGACCCAGTCTTACGCGGAGGTTCGCAACAAGGTGTTTGCCGATGTCGCATCGGTCCTGCGCGGCGGCAAGCCGGTATATCCGGTCAACCGGATATGACCATTCCCGATGTCGGCACCATCCGCTGCCTGTCGACAGTTCCACCTTGACGTTCCGGGGCAGGCGCCCTTGAGCGCGACCTCGGCAAGCGGATAGAGACGGGAACGGGTGAAGAGTGAATTCGCATTTTTTGCCGACAGCGCCACATTTTTGTTCTTGCTTTGTGCCGGCAGCTATGTTACTAATTTGCGTATGGTGCTGATTCGCACCGAGGACCCGTCGCAAGGCGGGTTTTTTGTCTTTAGGTTTCAGCGCCATCCGTCGAGGCTCTGCTCGGCTTGTCGCGACGCTCGACGATGTAGATGTGGTCGGCGACCAACACCACGTCGCCATGCTGGTTGATCACCTCGCAGCGCTCGATGACCCGGCCTGAATCGGGTCGCTTCGGATCGTCTTCCCTAGCTGAGATGGTGGTGCGGGTCCGGATCGTATCGCCGATGAACACCGGCTTGATGAAGCGCAGCCTGTCGTAGCCATAGGAGAAGGCAACCGGGTTGACGACGCTTGCCGTCAGTCCGACGCCGACCGAAAAGACCAGCGTGCCGTGGGCGATGCGCTGGCCAAACGGCGTCGTCTTCATGAACTCGGCGTCCATGTGGTGGGGAAAGAAATCGCCGGTATGGCCGGCATGGACGACGAAATCGGTCTCGGTGATGGTGCGCCCGCTGGTCATGCGCGACGACCCGATCTGATAGTCCTCGAAGTAGATCGTCTGCTCCATGTCAGGGCCTCGCCGGTATCGGTGTTGCTGGCGCCGCGCTCGATTGATAGGCGGCTTCGACCAGCGCCATGGTGCTCCAGCCGTCCTCGACGGAACTGACAAGCTCGGCGTCCTCGCCCGACGCGTAGCGCTGGACATTGGCCATGCGGCCGGCAAAGGCGTCCGGAAACCATGAGCCGACGAGTGGAACCGCAATCCAGCCCTTGCCGCCTTTGGGGTAGATTTCGAGAATATCCGGCTCGCCGCGCGGATAATCGAGGTTGACGCCTAATTTGAGGTAAGCGGCGCCCTCGGTGCCGCAGATGCGGAATTCGCAAGCCTGGTGTTTTCGACCGAATTTGTGATCGTGGTTGATCGACAGCGCACAGCGCACGGTGTCGCCATAGTCGAGGATCGCGCTGGTGCGCGTTTGCGCAACCTTATGGCCGGGGTGGCCGAGTGTCTTGGCGTGAACCCCCTTGGGATCGCCGAGCAATTGCCGGATCAGGTCGAGATAATGGATCGAATGCATGGCGATCTCGACACGCGGCGCCTGCAACAGGAATTCCCAGAGCTGCCAGGGTGTCGCCAGCGCCAGCCATGCGTCGAAATCGACCACTTCGCCCAGCCAGCCCTTGGCGATCGCATCCTTCAGCGCCAGCATCATCGGCGCAAAACGGAGTTGGAAATTCACAGCGGCCCTTAGGTTTTTGGAGCGGCAGATTTCGAGGATCTCGGTCGCCTCGGTGAGATCGCTGCCCATCGGCTTCTGGATCAGCGCCACCGCACCATCGGGCAGCGCCCTGAGCACGCCGGCATGATTAGCCGGCGGTGTCGCCAGGTCGAAGACGGCGTCCCTGATTGACGCAGCTTCCTCGAGCGACCGGTAAGCGGTGACGCCCCATTTCTGCGCCAGTTTTTCCGCCTTGGCCAGGTCGGGGTCGAAAAGCCCGGCAACCGGGAAACCGGCTTTCCCATAGGCCGGGAAATGCGCATCGCCGACGATCGAGCCGGCGCCGAAAATCACGATCGGCCTGGGCTTCGAGGGCTGTAGCCAGGCCTGGGAAAGCGAGGCAGGATCGAAAATGTCATCAGTCATAGTGGAAGACTTCGTCCATCGACGCCCACCACTCGCCCTCCTTGCGGGTCGGCAGTGGCTCCTGGCATGGCATGCACAGCGCCCACCATTCCTGCGTCGTGGGATCGGCAGCCATCTTGGCCATGTCGGCGGCATAGTCGGTGCCGTGGTACTCGAAGGTGCTGAACAAAAGGTGCTCCGGCTCCCTCAGATAGATCGAATAATTCTTGATGTTGCAGGCGGAAATCATCTTGAGGACGTCCGGCCAGACGGCAGCGTGAAGCCGCACATACTCGGCGACTTTCTCCGGCTTGAGACCGAGCACCATTCCCATTCGCTGCATGTCCGCCTCCTATTTCACTATCGCCACGGTGAATTCCGCGATGCTCTTCGATTTGATCGCGTCCCAGTCCCAGTCGATGCCGATGCCGGGCTCGTCCGGCGCCAGCGCGTGCCCGTCCTCGATACGCATTTTCTTGCCGGTCAGCTCGTCGAGCTGGGGAATATACTCGACATATCTGCCGTTCTGAACGGCGCATGTCAGGCTGACATGCAGTTCCATCAGGAAATGCGGGCAGACCGGTATGTCGAACGCCTCGGCTGCATGCGCCACCTTCAGCCACGGCGTGATGCCGCCGATGCGACCGACATCGACCTGCACGATCGAACACGCGCCCTTTTGCATATATTCGCGGAAATGCCGGATCGAATAGAGCGACTCGCCGATGGCGATCGGCGTCGATGTGGCACTCGACAGCCGCACATGGCCGTCAATGTCGTCGGCCGGCAGCGGTTCCTCGATCCAGGCGAGGTCGAGTTCACGCAAGCGCTCGGCCCGGCGGATCGCCTCGTCGACAGAAAAGCCCTGGTTGCAGTCGGTCATGATCTCGTAGGAGTCTCCAACCGCCCGGCGCACCGCCGTCAGCCGGGCAAGATCCTCGGAACCGTGCGGCTTGCCGATCTTGACCTTCGAGCCGCGAAACCCCTTGGCCTTGGCGGCCAGCGCATCCTCGACCAGTGCCTCCGTTTCGATATGCAGCCAGCCGCCTTCGGTGGTGTAGAGCGGGCAGCGGTCCTTGGCGCCGCCGGCAAGCTTCCACAGCGGCAGGTTTTGCTTCCTCGCCCGCAGATCCCAAAGCGCAGTGTCGATGGCCGCCAGCGCGATTGCCGTGATCGCGCCGATCGTCGTGGCATGGGTGGCGAACTCCAGCTCGCGCCAGATCGCCTCGATCATGTCGGCGTCGCGGCCGATCAGCCGCGGCGCAAGGTGGTCGGCCAGCAGCCGCATCACCGAGGAGCCGCCGGTGCCGATCGTGTAGCTGTAGCCGGTGCCGACCGCGCCGTCGGCGTCGGTGATGGTGACGATCGGTGTTTCCTGGCTGACAAAACTCTGGATGGCATCGGTGCGCTTGACCTTCGGCACCAAGTCGACCATGCGCAGTTCGACCTTCTCGATCTTTGCCATGATTTTAACCTCGCAATGTCTTGCCCGTTTCGGCAGAAAACAGATGGGCCTGCGACAGGTCCAGGCTCATCTTGACCCGGTCTCCGGCCTTGAGCGGCTTTGGATTGAGCATCCGCGATACCCAGTCGCTGCCGTTGAATTCGGCAAACACCAGCGTCTCGTTGCCAAGCGGTTCGGTGACGGTCACCGGCAGTTCCACCTGGTGGACGTCGACATCTTCGCCGGAGCTGATGCCGTGTCCCGTCGGATAGATGTCGTCGGGCCTGAGGCCGAATACGACCTTGTCGCCGGTTCCGACATTTGCCTTGAACTGGCTGGGCAGAGGCAGTCTCTCTCCGCTGGCGAACAGCAGCTGTCCGTCGTCGACAACCGCCTCGTGCAAATTCATCGGCGGCGAGCCGATGAAGCCGGCGACGAAGCGTGTCTGCGGCCGGCGGAAGACCTCGTCGGGTGTGCCGACCTGCTCGATGAACCCGTCACGCATGATGACGATGCGGTCGGCCAATGTCATTGCTTCGACCTGGTCGTGGGTGACGTAGATCACCGTCGACCGGACCTTGGCATGCAGTTTCTTGATCTCGGTGCGCATCTGCGTCCGAAGCTTGGCATCGAGATTGGAAAGCGGCTCGTCGAACAGGAAGACGTCGGGATCGCGCACGATGGCGCGACCCATGGCGACGCGCTGGCGCTGTCCGCCCGACAGCTGCGACGGCCGGCGGTCGAGCAACTGGTCCAGGCCGAGAATGCGGGACGCTTCGGCTACGCGACGGTCCATTTCTTCTTTCGCGGCGCCGGCTATCTTCAGCGAGAAGCCGAGGTTTTCGCGCACCGTCATATGCGGATAGAGCGCGTAGGACTGGAACACCATCGAGATGTTGCGCGAGCGCGGCGGCAGGTCGTTGACCATGCGGCCGCCGATCTCGATGATCCCGTCGCTGATCGCCTCGAGACCGGCGATCATGCGCAGGGTTGTCGACTTGCCGCAGCCAGACGGCCCGACCAGCGCGATGAACTCGCGGTCGGCGACCTCGAGGTCGATGCCGTGCACGACCGCCACCGGACCATAGCTCTTGGTGAGTTTCTTGAGCGATACAGTTGCCATGTCAGCCTTTCACCGCGCCGGAAGTGAGGCCGCCGACGAGATGTTTCTGGACGATGAAGGTAAGCGTGAGCGCCGGTATGATCATAACCACGGCCAGCGCGCACATGCCGCGCCAGTCGATGGTGAATTCGGCCGTATAGTCGAGCAGGCCGACCGGCAGGGTCTTGGAGTTGATCGAGCGTGTCAGCTGCGAGGCGAGCGCGAACTCGTTCCAGGAGGTGAGGAAGGCAAAGATGCCGGCCGAGGCGATGCCCGGCCCGGCCAACGGAAACTCGACCTGCCAGAAGGCCTGCCAGCGCGTGCAGCCGTCGATCTGCGCCGCCTCGGCAAGGTCTTTCGGCACCTGGCGGAAAAAGCCGTCGATCAGCCAGACGGTGAAGGGCACGTTGAGCGCGACATAGACCAGGATCAGCCCGAAATGCGTATCGATGATGCCGAGCCGCGCAAAGACGAAGAACAGCGGCAGCGACAGCGCAATGCCAGGCACCGTGCGCGTCAGCATCAGGCCAAGGAACATCGCCGATTTGGCGCGAAAGCGGTAGCGCGCAAAGGCATAGCCGCCGGCCATGCCGATAACGATGGCGATCACCGTCGAGGTCACCGAGACGATCAGCGAATTGCGGAAGTAGTCGAGCACCGGAATGCCGCCCTGGCCGACGCCGCTGAACATGGCTATGTAGGCATCGAGCGAGAGTTGCTGCGGGATCCACACCGGCGGCTTGGCCATGATCTCGACGGTCGGCCGCAGCGACGACAGCACGATCCAGATGCCGGGCAGGCAGATGACCAGCATGGCCAGGAACAGTCCGATGCCGTGAACGATGCCGAGCGCCTTGTTGCCGACGCGATGCAGGCTGTTCTGGTCCATCCTCACCACTCCGCCGCGATCTGCGTGCGCGCCGCGGCGAGCTTGCGGTAGAAATAGACGGTGAACAGGATGGACAGCAGGATCGAGAAATAGGCCATGGCATTGGCCATTCCCATCCGGGCATCGCCATAGGCAGTGCGGGCGACGAGCGTCCAGACGAGTTCGGTGCGGCCGGCAGGACCGCCGTCGGTCATGATCTTGACGATGTCATAGGCGCGCGCGACGTCGAGCGAGCGGATGGTCATGGCGATGAAAGCAAACGGCATGATGAACGGCCAAGTGACATAGCGGAATGTCTGCCACGGCGTGCAGCCGTCGACGCGGGCCGCCTCGACCGGTTCGCGCGGCATCGCCAGCAGCCCGGCAAGGATCAGGATCGCGAACACCGAGGTCGACGACCAGATCTCGGCGGTCAGGATGGCGATGAAGGCGAGATTGCCGTCGATCAGCCACGGGATGGCGCGGTCGGTCAGGCCGAGCCCCTGCAGGGCGTTGTTCACCAGGCCGATATTGTCGTTGAACATGAATTTGAACTGGAAGCCGACCAGGATCGGCGAAAACATCATCGGAAACATCATGATGGTGCGCAGAACCCGCTGGCCGCGCGATGCCTTTTCCACCAGCAGCGCCAGCCCGAGCCCGATCACCATTTCCAGGTTGAGCGCCACCGTCAGCAGGACCACGGTGCGGGCAAAGGCAACCCAGAAAGCGCGGCTGGTCAGGATGGCGACGTAGTTGCGCGCGCCGATGAAGACCCAGAACGTCTCCGGCCTGGTCAGCCGGAACGGCGTGAAGCTGGAATAGAGCGACAGCAGCAGCGGCACCACCACCACCGCCGCAAGCACGATCACCGCCGGCAGCAGGAGCAACAATGGCGGCGAAGGTCTCCAGCCTTTCATGGCGATCCGGTTCTGGTTGGTGCCCGGACACCGAAGGCCGCCATTGGCGAGCTGGGATCAAGACACAGCGTGTTGCGCATGGTTCGAAAAAAGTTCGGGGCGCCGCTCTTCAATGAGCGCGGCGCCCCCCTTGGTTGAATGATCAAAGCTTGCCTGCGTCCTCGAGGATCTGGGTGGCCTTGGCGGCAGCGTCGTCCAGCGCCTGCTTGGAGGTCTTGTCGCCAAGGATGGCGGCCTGCAATTCGGGATAGACGGCGTTGGAGATTTCAATCCATTCAGGTGTCTGCGGCACGGCAAAAGCGTGCTTTGCCTCTTCCTGGAAAGCCGCCAGCACTTCCTTCTTATAGGGATCGCTTGCCGCCTGCTGGATGTCCCAGTCCCACACCGCCGTGCGGGTCGGCAGTGGGCCGCTTGCCGCCTCGAGCTTCTGGCTCTCCTCATTGGTCAGGAACCAGACCAGCGACGCCGCAGCCTCCTTGCTGGCGCAGTTTTCGGTGACCGAAAATCCGTGGTGCCCCGACCAGCCGGTGCGAATGCCGGCCGATCCCTTCGGCGCCACCTTCACCCCGACATTGCCGGCGACCTTCGACGACTTCGGATCGTTGAAGAAGCCTGCCCAGCCCGGCCAGTCGAGGTTGATGGCGACGGTGCCTGAGGCAAAGCCCTGGCCGAGATCGTCCCACAGATAGTTGGTGGTGCCGGCCGGCACCGCCTTGGCCTTGTAGAGATTGACGAACCAGTCGAGTGCGTGCACGCCGGCTTCCGAGTTGAAGGCCGGCTTGCCATCCTTGTCGAGGTATTCGCCGCCGTCGGCGATGAGCATCTCGTAAAACCGGCCGTTGATCGCCTCTTCCTTGCCGGCGAACTGGGTGCCGTAGAAATCGGGCGGGCTGGCGAAGAATTCCGCCTGCTGGGCGACCTCGTCCCAGGTGTCGGGCGGTGTCAGTTCCTTGCCGTACTTGGCCTTGTAGGCGGCCTTCTTGGCTTCGTCCTGGTAGAGGCTCTTCTGGTAATAGAGCGCCGACACGTCGAACTGCGCGCGCGGCAGCATCACCAGCTTGCCGTCGAGCGTCGAGGCCTTGATCGTCGACGGCACGAAGGCGTCGATCTCCTCCTTCGGCAGCAGCTTGTTTAGGTCGGTGTAGATATCAGGATATTGCGGCGCGAAGGACGAGTGGTTCGACCCAACGCACCAGTTGATGCTGCCGGAGGCGATGTCCGACTTGATTTCCTTGTCGAGCTCGAAGTGATTTTTCTTCGAGATCACGTTGACCTTGGCGCCGGTCAGTTTTTCCCATTCGCCGATGCGCGCGTAGAGCCCTTCATATTGCTGGCCGCCGATCAGCTTGGCATCGATGGTGACGCCGTCGAATTTGCCGGGCAGGTCGGCAGCAAGGGCAGCACTCGCACCAAGTGCGAGCAGCGTTACGCCGGCTGACAGCCCGCAGAACAGTTTCGTCATTGGTATCCTCCCAAGAGCCTGCATCGATCGCGTAGTGAGGTCGATCGGCTTCATTCATATACAAACAAAACATTCATAGGATCGTCAAGCCGAAAGTTCTTTCGGAAGCAATACCGTTATGCGTATATGAAAAATGCAATTCACTGGAGAGGCGGAATGGCAGAGGACGAGGAAGACGACCGCTATCGAGCCCCGGCGCTGGACAAGGGGCTCGACATCCTCGAGCTGCTGGCCGGGGTCGATGGCGGCCTGACGCAAGCGGAAATCGCCAAGAAGCTCGACCGCAGCCCGAACGAGTTCTACCGCATGCTGGACCGGCTGGTGCGGCGGGGCTATGTCACGCGGCCGGATGGTGACCGTTACTCGCTGACGCTGAAGCTGTTTGGCCTGGCGCAGCTGCACGCGCCGGTGCGACGGCTGGTTTCCTATGCGACGCCGCTGATGCGCGAGCTGGCCGAGACCACACAGCAGGCAAATCAGCTGGTCGTCTTCGATCGCGGTTCCGCCGTGGTGATCGCACAGCAGGAGGCGCCGGATTACTGGGGCATCTCGATCCGCGTCGGCTCGCATATCAGCCTGTTCGACACCGGCTCCGGCCATGTGTTGCTGGCGTTCCGCCCGCCGGAAGAGCGGCAGATGATGATCTCAGAACATCTGCGCAGCACCGACAAGCCGCCGCAATCGCCGGAGTTCTTTGCCCGCCTCGACCAGATCCGGGAACGCGGCTACGAGATGATGGCATCGATGCAGACCGCCGGTGTCTTCAACCTGTCGACACCGGTTCTTGGCTCGGACGGCAGGGCGATCGCCGCGCTGTCGATCCCCTACATAACCCTGGTCAACGCACCCAAGGCGCCCGACATTACGAGGACGATTGAGCTGCTGCTGGCAGCGACCGAAAAGCTGTCGCACCTGGCGGGATCGACCGTCAAGCAATCGCGATGAATTCTTATTTGAATGAAGAATTTCTCCATGAGATGATCGCGAAGTCGCCAAGGAGGAGCGCGCCACCATGATTTTCGACACTCATCTGCACCTGATCGACCAGTCCGCGCTGCGCTATCCCTGGCTGGCCGGCGTGCCGGCGCTCAACCGCGATTTCTCGTACGACGAATATGCAGTCCAGGCCCGCCGCGCCGGCATAGAGGGCGCATTGCACATGGAGGTCGATGTCGATCCAGCCGATATCGAGGCCGAGACCAGTCATGTGAAAACGCTGTCGCAGCAGAAGGGCAGCCTGCTACGCGGTGCAATCGCCTCCTGCCGTCCTGAAGAGCCGGGCTTTGCCGGCTATCTCGAGCGCCAGCGCGCCGATCCTTTCGTCAAGGGCTTTCGGCGTGTGCTGCACGTCATGCCGGATGAACTGTCGGAAGGCGCGCTGTTTCGTGAAAACATCAAGCGGCTTGCCGGCAGCGGCCTGACCTTCGACCTCGTCGTCCTGCCGCACCAGATCCCCAAGGCGATCGTACTCGCCGACCTCGCGCCGGATGTGCAGTTCGTGCTCGACCATTGCGGCGTGCCGGACATCAAGGGCGGTGCCGAGCACCCCTGGCGCGAGCACATGGCGGAGATCGCGCGGCGCCCGAATGTCGTCGGCAAAATTTCCGGTGTGGTCGCCTATGCGGATGCCGGATCCTGGACTGTCGAAACGCTGCGTTCCTATGTCGAGCATACCATCGAATGCTTCGGCTGGGATCGGGTCGTCTGGGGCAGCGACTGGCCGGTCTGCACGCTCGGCGGTGGGCTTACGACCTGGATTGCGGCAACGCACGCGCTGCTTGCCGGCACCAGCGACGATGAACGGCAAAAGCTGCTCTCCGGCAACGCCAAGCGGCTGTGGAGTTTGTAGAGCATTTTGCAGCCAAGTGGAATCACTTGGCGTCGCACAAATGCGGCTAAAACGAATAGACGGCCTCAGATGGTCGCCGACACGCGCCGCTCGCGACCGTAGAGCGAAACCAGGAGCACGATGACCATGCCAGGTGCCGCCCAGGCCGACGGCAGCACCTTCTGCGGTGCGCCGTCATATTGCGCCGTCAGTTCGGTCGCCAATCCAGCAATCACGCCCGAACCGTCTTGAGCGCAGGCTATGGTCGTGAGCGATGCAAGTGCGGTTGCGGCCATAAGGCCGCGGATCAGCCTATTCATGTTCTCCTCCGTTCGGTTGTTTCAGGCGCCTCCGCCGGCAACGCCGGACACCTGCGTCGAAAGGCTCTCCCGAAACAGGCGATTGAGATCGGCAACGACGCGAGCGGCATTGTGCCTTTCGCTCAGGCCAAGATTGATGCGATCTGACGCCGCCTGCTGGAAGCCCATGTAGCCGTCGTGCCGCGGCCTGACCCAGGCACCTTCGAGCGTGGCTCGGGTGTCCTTGTAGAAATTACCGCTGGCGGCGTTGACGGCGTCATCCGCCCAGGCTGCCGCATGGCCGGGCTGGCCGCCGGCCGAGGCGTAAGGGCCGCGCTGCACGTCACCGCTGGCGATCCAGTAAGCGAAGTCGATGGCGGCCCGCCTGGCCTTCGAAAAAGCCGACACGGCGATGCCGGTCCCGCCGAGCGCCGAGCCTTTGGGACCGACATTGCCCGCAGCGGGGATATCGGCGAAAACAACGCGGCTGGGCCGGAATCCGGCGATGGCGTAGGAGACATAGCCATAGATCAGCGGCGCACAGGCGATCCGCGATCCCGATCCGGCCATTTGCTCCAGAACCGCGATCGGGTCCATGCCAAGACAGGCCGGGTCGACGAGGGCCGCGATCTCGCGCATCATCTCGAAAACCTGCTTGCCGATTGCAGGATCCACATGGTCGCCCGGGCCTTCACCGGCGGGCCGGCCGAGATTGCCGGCGAGCGTGTAGAACACCATCAGCGAATGCGGCGGCCTGAGCGGCAACAACACGCGGCCCTGCCGCGCCAGATCGAGCGCATCGGCCCAACTCGCCGGCGCAGCCGAGAGCATGTCGGGCCGCCACGCCTGCACCTGGCTGGCCGCGTCGATCGGAAACGCCCACTGCCGGCCCTGCCAGTTGTAGCTGGCATAGGACCGGCCCACGCTGCCCGCCGCAAGTGCTTTACGTTCGGCTTCCCGGCCGGCGACATCGAGCGGCGTCAGGCAGTTCTCGGCGGTGATCTGGCCGACATGCGGATGGTCGATGACGATCAGATCATAGGCGCGGGCCAGTTCCTCGACCGGGAAGGATTCGAAATCCTGCAGCGAGCGCTTGTCCCATTCGATAGTGACGCCGGTCCGTTCCTTCCACAGCGCCGAACAGGCGACTATCGGGTCATAGCCGCGCGGATGGCTCCAGGTCATGCCTTTGAGCATGACGTCGCTCACAGCCCGAACTCCGCGCGGATTTTTGCGCTGTGCTCGCCGATGCGTGGCGCGGCCCGCTCGACCTTGGCGCGGATGCCGTCGACCCTGAGCGGCGAGCGCGTGGTAAGGATCGAAACGTCATCCTCGCGCGTCACCGTCTGCAACATGTCGAGAACCTGGAAGCCTTCACTGGCCATCATTTCCGGCCAGGTCAAAACCTTGGCGCACCAGATGTCGGCAGGCTCGAGGATGGCAAGCCACTCGTCGACCGTTTTCGTCGCGATTTTTTGCGCGATGATCGCCTTGATCTCGTCGCGGGCAGTGAACCAGGTCGACGGCTGATCGCGGTAGGGCGCAAGTTCCTCGAGCCCGAGGAGATCGGCGAGTTTCGAGATCGGCGTCATGGCGATCGCCAGATAGCCGTCCTTGGCCGGATAGACGCCGTAGGGCGCCGACAGATAGGCGTGTGCGCTGCGGAAGCTCGACCGCCGCGGCAGCCGGCGCCCGTCATTGAGATGCGTGGTCAGCACCTCGAACTGGAAGTCGACCAGCGCTTCGAGCAGGCTGGTCTCGACATGGCTGCCCTTGCCGGTCACACCGCGCCGCACCAGTGCGGCGAGGATGCCTTGCGCGGCGGCCGAACCCGCCAGCATGTCGGCGATCGCCAGGCCGAAGGGCACCGGCCCCTGGTCCTCGTCGCCGTTCAGCCACATGACGCCGGAGCGGGCCTGCGCCAGCAGATCCTGCCCGGGCCGCTTGACCCATGGGCCTTCCTCGCCGTAGCCGCTGATCGAGGCGTAGACCAGGCGCGGATTGATCTTGCGCACCGCCTCATAATCGAAGCCCAGTCGTTCGATGACGCCGGGCCTGAAGTTCTGGATCAGCACGTCAGCCCTGGCCAGCAGGCCGCGCAGTGCCGCAAGGTCGGCCTCGTCCTTCAAGTCGATGGCAAAGCTTTCCTTGGCGCGGTTGATCGCGTGGAAAATAGTGGAATCGCCGCCGATCTCGGTGTCGCTGAGATAGAGTCGGCGCGACAGGTCGCCGCCATCCGGCCGTTCGATCTTGATGACGCGAGCGCCGAGGTCGAGCAGTCGCAGCGAGCAGTAGGGCCCGGACAAGAACTGGCTCATATCGACAACGATGAGCCCGGTCAGCGGCAGTTCGGCAATGGCAGCCATTGCCTATTTCTCCGTCTTGCCGGCGAAATCGGCCGGATTGCGGTACTTCACCGTCTGCAGGTGCTCGCAATAAAGCACAAGCTCGCCTTCACCTTTGAAGACTTCATAGCTGGCGCGGATCAGCCCCATTTCCTTGTATTTTGGCTTCTTGTCGAGGTTGGAGCGGATCGAATAGATCGTGTCGCCGATGAACACCGGCTTGATGAAGCGCAATTTGTCGTAGCCATAGGAAAAAGCGTTGATGCAATTGGTGGCAACGAGGCCGAGCCCGGCCGAGAACACGAAAGCGCCGGCGACCAGGCGCTTGCCGAAGATGCCTTCTGTTTCGGCGAACATCTGGTCCTGCACGTAAGGGTGGATATCGAGCACCAGCGCGTTGAAAAGATGGCTGTCGCCCTCGGCAATGGTCCTGCGCAGCGAGCGGATCTTCTGGCCGACCGGCCAGTCTTCGTAGAACCAGTTCTCCGCGTTCCAGACGGGAAGGTCGGCGTGATCCCTGGGCATGTTGGCGGGGTGTGTCGATGCCACGCCCACGGTTGGGGCGAAACCGCTCATGACGACTTCCTCTGGGAACGGGAATCGTCCATCAGGGCGCGCCACAGACCAGCGAAATGCATGATCGATCCTCCCGTCAATCTTCTTTTGTGAATAGTATTTTCACATATGGGGTTGTGATGCAAGCGAGTCTCGGTGAAATTTTGGCGGCTCCGCCGCGGCCAGTGCCGGCGGAACATGGGAGGAAGTGATGCAGAATGCCTGTCTGGTTTTCGTCGGCAGCCTCAATCGCGACGCCCCATATTTTCAGGGCGCGCGCGGCGTCGGGCTGGGCGTCTACAGTTTCGACGAGGGGACGCTGGAGACAAAGAAACTGGCCGAGACGGAAGACATCGACAATCCGACCTTCCTGTCGGTGACGCCGGACGGCTCCCACGTCTACGCCAATTCCGAAGTGTTCACCTGGCGCGAAGGGGTTGTCTCGGCCTACCGTTTCGACAGGCAGACCGCCACGCTGTCCTACATCAACAAGCAGCCGACGCTGGGCAGCATCACGGCGCATAACACCATCACGCGCGACGGGACCAAGCTGCTGGTCGCCAATTACGGCATGGGCGAGGGCGGCCCCGATCGCTCGGTCGTGGTCTTGGGGCTGCGCGAGGATGGCGGCCTGACCGCACCGTTGTCGAGCGTCGCCAATAGCGGGACCGGACCAGACCCCGCACGCCAGGAGCGGCCGCACGCCCATAGCGTAACCGAGACGGTTGCCGGCGGCATGGCGATCGTCGCCGACCTCGGCATCGACCAGCTGGTGTCCTATCGCATCGGCTCAGACGGCAGTCTGACGAAGCTCGCCGAATCGGCGCTTGCGCCGGGGGCTGGTCCGCGCCATCTCGCGCTGCATCCGGGCGGCCGCTTCGTGTTCGTCATGAACGAGCTGGATTCGACGGTCGTCTCGCTGGCGCTGGAAGACGGATCAGGCAAGCTTGCGGTGATCGACAGTAAGCCGGCGGTGCCGCCCGAGGCACGCGACGGCAATCATTGCGCCGACATCCAGATCTCGCCGGACGGCCGCTTCCTCTATGGCTCCAACCGCGGCCATAATAGCATCGCTGTGTTTTCGGTCGACCAGCAAAACGGCAGGCTTACCCTTGTGGGCTATACGCCTTGCGGGGGCGCCACGCCGCGCAATCTGGCCCTGACGCCTTCGGGCGGCCATCTGTTCTCGGCCAACCAGAATGCCGACCGCATCTCGATTTTCGCCCGTGATGCCGCAACCGGCCGGCTGACCGACACCGGCCGATCCATCGACATCGGCACGCCGATGTGCGTGAGGATCGTGCGTTGAAGTGACCTCAGAACTCGAGCGCCTGCCTGAGTGCCGGGCCGCTCCTGACGCGCAAATCGAGGTCGGCCTCGATATGGTCGATGTGGTGCAGCATCAGGGCACTGCCGCGTTCGGCATTGCCATTTTCCAGCGCTTCGAGGATCTGCGTGTGTTCGTTGTGGCCGCAGCTCGAGATACCCGAGCGGCCATAGAGTGCGATCACCAGCGATGAACGAGCGACCAATTCCTCCATGAAGCGCTGCAGGATGACGTTTCCCGCGACCGACGCCAGAAGCAGGTGAAAATCCCCCGACGCCTTGATCTCCGATCGCCTTGCGTTCGGTCCGCGTTCGGCGATGAAACGGCCTTCTTCGTCGAGCTGGGCCTTGAACGCGGCGACATGCGCCGGCGTCATCCGCCCGGCGGCGGCAATCGCGATGCCGGGTTCGATGAGCCGGCGCGAAGCAAAGACTTGTCGCGCTTCCTCCGGCGACGGATTGGCGACGAAGGCGCCGCGATTGCGCTCGGTGCGCACCAATCCCTCGAAGGAAAGCATCTGCAGTGCGGCGCGCGCCACGGTGCGGCTGACATCGAACAGCGTGCCGACTTCGCCTTCGGAAAGCTTGGTTCCTGGCGCCAGCCGGCGATCGACGATCGCGTCGCGCAACTGGTCGCGGATCGCCTGCGCGCGATCCTCGTTGGCGGCCTCGATAGCAGGGATAGTCTGGTTGGCAATATTCATGGCAGTGGTCCTGCCTTCTTCTATCCTGAATCGCATCGCTTGGACGAGAGACAAAGTGAATACAGGAACGAAAAAGATTGCATACGATTTTTGCGAGGATCGGCGGCAATCGCCTATAATTTGTGCATTGCACAAGGATGCCGAATCGGCAGTCATATAGAGGCGGCCCTGATTTCTTCGAGGATTCAGTCGGTTGGTGCGGCGGTCCGCAACTGGCACGCATGATGCTTTGGCTAATCCGACCAAAGGGGAAGCTGGATGTCCAAAGCCGCCGAAATCGACATTGTGTCCGTTTCGAAAGTCTATGGCGCGACGACTGCCGTCGAAGGCATCAGCCTGAAAATCCCGGCGGGAACCTATTGCTGCCTGCTCGGCCCATCCGGCTGTGGCAAGACCTCGACGCTGCGCATGATCGCCGGGCACGAGAGCATATCGAGCGGTGACGTGCGTCTCGGCAACACAGTGGTTACCGACCTGCCGCCGGCCAGGCGCGGCACCGCCATGATGTTCCAGTCCTACGCGCTGTTTCCGCATCTCGACCTGATCGACAATGTCGCCTTCAGCCTGAAGATGAAGGGCGTCGGCAAGGAAGAGCGCCGCGCCAAGGCACTCGACATGCTGAAGCTGATGCAGATGGAGGCCTATGCCAGCCGTCGTCCGGCGCAGCTTTCCGGCGGGCAGCAGCAGCGCGTTGCTCTCGCCCGCGCATTGATCACCGATCCCGAGGCGCTGTTGCTCGACGAACCGCTTTCGGCGCTCGATCCGTTCCTGAAGATCCGCATGCGGGCCGAACTGAAGAAGTTGCAGACATCGCTCGGCATCACTTTCGTCCACGTCACCCACAGCCAGGAAGAGGCGATGGCGCTGGCCGACCTTATCGTGGTGATGAACGACGGCCGAATCGAGCAGGCGGCGCACCCTCGCACGGTGTTCGAGCGGCCGGCCACGGCCTTCGTCGCTCGTTTCATGGGCGACCACAATGTCATCTCCGGCCGCGTCGCCGGTAGTCGCGACGGCATGGTCGTTTTCGACGTGCCCGGCGGCGTCGCGCTCGCCGCGAGCGGGCAGGGCAGCGGGACCGGGGAGCCCATCGACATCGCCATTCGCACCGACCACGTGCGCATCGGCCAGCCGCCGGCAGCCGGGCTCGGCTTCACCGGCATTATTGCAAACGTCGAGTACCGCGGTTCGACCGTGAAGCTCTCGGTCAATGGCGCCGGCATCGAGGATTTCACGGTGATCGTCGACGACACCAGCTTCTTCGCCAGGCCGGTCGCCGTCGGCGACGCAGTGCCGATCGCCTGGGACGCCGAGGACGCGATCGTCCTTGGCCGTCTCGATTCCTGAAACCCAGCATAACCAACCAAAACAGGGGAACTGAACATGACCAACACCACCGACAAGAAGACTGGAATATCGCGACGTTCGCTGCTCAAGACAGGTGCCGCCGCCGTCGGTTTCGCCGCCGGTTCCGGCGCCATATCAGGCTTTCCGACCATATGGGCGCAATCGAACATCACGCTGCGCCAGTTCGGCACCGGCGTGTCCAACCTCAATGCCATCGCCGACAAGTGCAAAGCCGATCTCGGCATCACCCTGGAGATGACGGCAACCGATTCCGACGCCGCCGCGCAGCGCGCCGTGACGCAGCCCGACAGCTACGACATCGCCGACATCGAATACTGGATCTGCAAGAAGGTGTTCCCGACAGGCGTCCTGCAGCCGATGGATGTCAGCAAGCTGAAATATTACGACGAACTGGTGCCGCTGTTCAAAACCGGCAAGCTGACGCCGGACAGCGTCATTGCCCAGGGCACCGCGCCGCATACCGTCGGTTACGTCGAGGCGCAGGACAGCAAGGTTTTCGCCAAGGCGCCGACCAATTGGTTCACCATGGTGCCGACGATCTACAATGCCGATACGCTCGGCATCCGCCCCGACCTCGTCGGCCGCGATATCACCACCTGGGCCGACATCATGGATCCGGCCTTCAAGGGCAAGACCGCCATCCTCAACATCCCGTCGATCGGCATCATGGATGCGGCGATGATCATGGAGGCAACGGGCAACATCAAATACGTCGACAAGGGCAACATGACCAAAGAGGAGATCGATAAGACGATCGACTTCCTGATCAAAGCCAAGCAAGCCGGCCAGTTCCGCGCCTTCTGGAAATCCTTCGACGAAAGCGTCAACCTGATGGCTTCAGGCGAAGTGGTAATCCAGTCGATGTGGTCGCCGGCCGTGGCCGCAGTCCGCTCCAAGGGCATCGCGTGCCGCTTCCAGCCGCTCAAGGAAGGCTACCGCTCCTGGGGTGGCGGGCTTGGCCTGGCAGCCCATCTCTCCGGCGCCAAACTCGACGCCGCCTATGAATACATCAACTGGTACACGTCAGGCTGGGTGGGCGGCTATCTCAATCGCCAGGGCTACTACTCGGCCAACATGGTGTCGGCCAAGAAGTTCATGTCCGAGGACGAGTGGGGCTACTGGATCGAAGGCAAGCCGGCAAAGGGCGATATCCTGTCGCCGGACGGCAAGGTCATGGAAAAGGCAGGCGCCGTGCGTGACGGCGGCTCGTTCGAAGAGCGCATGGGCAAGGTCGCCTGCTGGAACTCGGTCATGGACGAGGACCGCTACATGGTGAAGCGCTGGAACGAGTTCATCGCTGCTTGATGCAAGGCGGCAATAGCTGAGATGCCTCATTCCTTCCCACCCCCCTCTGTCCTGCCGGACATCTCCCCCGAAAGGGGGGAGATTGCGCCGTCATCTCTGATTTCGCCAATCTCCAATGCTTCAAGAGGAGAGCTAGCAGCCAAATTGCCGATCTCCCCCCTTGCGGGGGAGATGTCCGGCAGGACAGAGGGGGGTGGGAAGGATCACGGCGTGCCGGACTATCGGCCCTTTGCGACACCCCAGGGCTGTTCCAGATGACAGTGGCACTCGATCAGCCCGCAACCATTGCCACAAAGCCTGCCAGACGTAGGCGCTCCTTTGCCGGCGTCGCACCCTATCTCCAGGCGGCACCGCTGGCGCTGATCCTCGGCGCGTTCCTCCTGCTGCCGATCCTGATGATCGCCGTGGTCTCATTCTGGGACTACGATTTCGCAGCGATGTACCCGGATTTCCTGACCACCAACTACGCCGACACGCTCGGCTCGTGGGTTACCTGGAAGACCTATTTAAATACGCTGAAATACGCCGCCATCGTCTGGGCGCTGACGCTGTTCATCGGTTTCTGGGTCGCCTATTTCCTCGCCTTCCATATCAGAACCACAGCCATGCAGATGGTGCTGTTCCTTGTCTGCACGGTGCCGTTCCTGACCTCCAACATCATCCGCATGATCTCGTGGATTCCGGTGCTTGGCCGCAACGGCCTGGTCAACTCGACGCTGGTGCAAATCGGGCTGATCCCGAAGCCGATCGAGTGGCTGCTCTATTCCGAATTCGCCGTGGTGCTGGCCATGGTGCATCTCTACACGCTGTTCATGGTGACGCCGATCTTCAACACGCTGATGCGCATCGACAAGTCGCTGATCGAGGCCGCGCGCGACGCCGGGGCTTCCGGCTGGCAGGTGTTGTGGAACGTCATCATCCCGCTTGCCAAGCCCGGCATGGCGATCGGCACCATCTTCGTCGTCACGCTGGTGATGGCCGACTTTTCGACGGTGCAGGTGATGTCCGGCGGCCAGAGCGCCTCCGTCGCGCTGATGATGAAGAACCAGATGTCGCTGCTGCAGTATCCGGCGGCCGCTGCCAACGCGGTCGTGCTGCTGGTGCTGGTCCTGCTGATGGTCGCGGGCATCCTGCGCATCGTCGACATTCGCAAGGAGCTGTGAGACTTTGAGACACGACAAGCGCAGCTTCGAATTCTACGTGCTGGCGGCGTTCTTCGCGGTTTTCGTGCTGTTCCTCTACGGCCCGCTTTCGGCAATCCTGATCCTCTCTTTCCAGGGCGAGAACGGCGGTCTGACATTTCCGCTGAACGGCGTCTCGCTGCACTGGTTTGCCAACCTGTTCGAGCGCCAGGCGGTCGGCGACTTCGGCGGCAGCTTCAAACGCTCGCTCGTCCTTGGCCTGATGGTGATGGTCGTCACTGTCGCCGTGTCGCTGCTTGCCGGCCTGGCCTTCCGGCAGAAATTTCGCGGCGCAACCGCACTGTTTTATCTGGCTGTCGCCAGCCTGGTCGTGCCCTCGATCATCATCAGTCTCGGCATTGGCGTCGTCTTCCAGCAGATCGGCTTCCGCCCTGCCTGGTACACGTCCGCTTTCGGCGCCCATCTGACCTGGACCCTGCCTTTCGGCGTGCTGATTATGTTTGCTGTCTTCAACCGGTTCTCGCCGGCCTACGAGGAAGCCGCGCGCGATCTCGGAGCATCGTCGTGGCAAACCTTCGCGCATGTCGTCCTGCCGATGATCGCACCCAGCCTGATCGGCGTCGGCCTGTTTGGTTTTACCCTCTCCTATGACGAGTTTGCTCGCACGCTGATGACGTCGGGCACCTTCAACACGCTGCCGCTCGAAATCTACGGCATGACGACGAATGTCACGACGCCGGTGCTCTATGCGCTGGGCACCGTGACGACCGTGTTTTCCTTCCTGGTGATCTTGCTGACGCTCGGCGCGATCGTCTATGTCGGCCGCCGCCGCGAGCGTGCCTGACCGTGCAGATCCTCGTCGTCAATCCGAACACCACCGCCAGCATGACCGAGACTATCGCGGTCGCCGCCCGATCGGTCGCTGCTCAATCGACCAAGATCGTTCCCGTCACCTCTATGATGGGCCCGGTGTCGATCGAAGGCTATTACGATGAAGCGCTTGCCGTGCCCGGCCTGCTGGTCGAGATCGCCGCCGGCGAACGCTCGGGCGCGGGGGCCGCGATCATCGCCTGTTTCGACGACACCGGCCTCGATGCCGCGCGCGCCATGGCCAACATTCCGGTCATCGGAATCTGCGAGGCATCGCTCAGCACGGCCTCGTTCATCGCCCAGCGCTTCACCGTCGTCACCACCACCGGGCGTTCGCGCGTGCCGGTCGAAGGCCTGGTGCAGCGCTATGGCATGGCGCGGCGGGCACGCGTGCGCGCTGCCGACATTCCGGTTCTTGCCCTCGAAGATCCGGCGTCCGGCGCACTCCTCAAACTGCGCAACGAGATTGCGCGCGCCATCGACGAGGATCGCGCAGAGGCGATCGTGCTCGGCTGTGCCGGCATGGCCGATCTGGCGGCGGCGCTGCAGCGGGAATTCGGCCTTCCGGTCATCGACGGCGTCAGTGCCGCGGTCAAGCAGGCCGAGGCCTTGATCGCGCTTGGCCTGACGACATCCAAGCGCGGCGCCTATGCAAGCCCATTGGCAAAGCCCTATCATGGCGCGTTGAAGTCCTTCGCGCCTGGTGCCGCCGAGTGATCGCAAATGCTCAGAACGATCCGAACACTCGCACTTGAAGAGGTGGAAACCCTTGTCGACTGGGCGGCGCAGGAAGGCTGGAATCCCGGCCTCGGCGACGCCGCGCTGTTCCAGGCAGCGGACCCGCAGGGCTTCATCGGCGCCTTTGTCGAAGGCGAGATGGTGGCCGGCATTTCGGCCGTTGCCTATGGCGAGGATTTCGGCTTCATCGGCCTCTACATCTGCCGGCCGGACAGGCGTGGCCAAGGTCATGGCAAAGCCGTTTGGGATGCCGGCATGGCGCGGCTCGGCAACCGCACGATCGGCCTCGACGGCGTTGTCGAACAGCAGGCCAACTACCGCAGCATGGGTTTTGCACCGGCCTACCGGACGATCCGGTTCGTCGGATTGCCGAATGTCCCGGCAGCGGTCGGCAGTGACATTTGCACAATAGGGCCGGACTTCGTGCCGGACATATTGGACTATGACCGCCGCTTCTTTCCCGGCCCGAGGCGATCGTTCCTGGAACACTGGCTGCGCCCGCCGCATATGGCGCTTGCGATCCTCAAGCACGGCGCCATTGCGGGATACGGCGTCGCGCGCCAATGCCGGGACGGCTGCAAGATCGGCCCGCTCTTTGCCGACAGCCTGGACGCGGCAAGCCGTCTCTTCGCCACGCTTGCGCAGATGTGCGGTCCCGGAAACGTCCATCTCGACGTTCCCGAAACCAGCGGGCAATTGGCAGATTTGCTGTCATCCGCAGGTCTTCAACCGGGTTTCGAGACTGCCCGAATGTACAAGGGAAGCGCGCCGCAGCTCACGCAGTCGGGTGTCTATGCGATAACGACCTTGGAGCTTGGTTGAGACGGTGCAAGTCGGCTTCTAGCGCGCAAGTCGGAGAGCAGAAATGTCTACTTTTCCTGAACTGAAATGCCGGAATCGTCGATACGAAGTTCCACGCCTTTCGGCTTGGTCTCCTCGCGATAGACGTAAATGCCCAAGGCAAGGACTGCGACGACCAAAGCGCCGATGATGAGATAAAGATAGTTCTGCTTCATCCGCTGTCGTTAACAACATGATTTGAGCGAGTCTAGCGGTTCGGTATCAGGACGGCGGACGGACACGCACGTCGATCAGCCATCCAGCCGATCGCGCAGCATGCTTAGGGGAAGCAGCATGTTTGGCGCGTGCCGCGTCAGGCCGTGGAGCGGGATCGGCGCCGGCGGCGCAAACGGCAGCGGCAAATCCTGAGGCTTTGTTCCATCAGCCCAATCTGCAAGCACCTTGCCCATGCTCGTCGTCATGGCGATGCCGCGTCCGTTGCAGGCAAAGCCCGCGATCAGGCCGGGGCCGAGATCGACAAGGCGCGGCAGGAAGTCGGGCTCGACGGCAGCCATCCCCGACCAGCTATATTCAAGCGGCGGGATCTCCGGGAGGTCGAGGTGTTTTGCCAGGCGCCGCCAGATCGCCCGCGGCACCCGCGTGTCGGCACCGGGGCCAAAAACATGCATGCCGCCGGTGATCAGCCTGTGTTCGCCGTCGAAGCGGAAGGTGAAGAGATTGCGTCTTGTGTCGCCGACGCCTTGCCCGCCAGGAAGCAGGCGAGTGCGTATTTCGCGCGGCAGCGGCGCTGTCGCGATCTGGAAGATTTTCAGCGGGAAATAGGTTCGCCGCAGCGCGCGATCCAGCGGCCCGCCATAGGCGTTGGTGGCGACCAGCACCTTTCCTGCGCGTACCGAGCCGGAGGCCGTCTTCAAAGCCCAACCATCGCCTAGGTGATCGATCGACGCGACACGCGTATGTTCGAAAATGCGCGCGCCGGCTTTTTCCGCCGCATCGGCGAGGCCGCGCGCATATTCGACCGGATTGAGGACGCCACCCGACCGATCCATCCAGCCGCCGAGATAGCCGCGAACGCCGGTCAGCTCCTCGACCGCCGGTCTATCCAGCGCAACAGTCGGTCTTCCGCGCCGTGCCCATTGTTCGACACGCGATCTGGTCTTTTGCAAAGCGGGCGGCGAATGAGCTGGTTGTATCCAGCCGCTCTGGACGGCATCGCATTCGATGGCATGCCGCTTGATCAGGTCGAAGACGAGGTCGGCGCTGCCGGCGGCGAAGCCGACAAGGCGTTCGCCGCGTTCGGGCCCGAGTTGGGCAATGATATCGTGGGGGTCTCTTTTCGCGAAATTCGGCACGACGAAACCGGCGTTCCTGCCGGTCGCTCCCCAGGCGATGATTTCGGCTTCGAGGACGGCGACCGAGATGCCTTTCTCGGCGGTGTGCAGCGCTGCGGAAAGGCCCAAGAATCCGCCGCCGACAATCGCCAGATCGACATCGAGTGCGCCTTCGAGCGAAGGCCGGTCGCGGCGGTTACGGCCGACGGCGTGCCATAGCGAAAGGCCGCGTGGCACTGCAGCGCTGCTCATCACCGTGCCGCGCTCTCGTCCGGAGCCGCTTTCGCGCCCTTGCCGAACCTTGCGCGCCGCGGCCTGTCGCCGAACAGGCCGTTCGGCCTGACTAGAAGGATGACGCACAGCATCACGCCGATCGCCACGATCTGCAGCGAAGCGGCGCGTGCCTGCTGTTCCGGCGAGAACAACACGCTGGTCAAGGCTCCCGATCCGGCCCATATCGCCCAGACCAGGATGCTGCCGATGACGGCGCCGATGTTGCTGCCCGAGCCGCCGACGATCAGCATCACCCAGACCTGGAAAGTCAGCGCCGGCAAATAATTGTCCGGAGCGATGAAGCCGGTGAAATGCGCCTGCAACGCGCCGGCCAGCGCCATGATGGCACCGCCCACGGCAAAGGCCTGGACACGGTAGAAACGTGCGCTTTTACCTAGGGATATCGCGGCCCGCTCGTCCTCGCGAAGCGCCTTCAACACGCGCCCCCACGGGCTGCGCGACAGATGCTCCAGCGCGAGATAGACGATCAGCGTCACCACCGAGACGATCGCAAGGTTCGAAAGGTTGAACAGCAACGGCGTTTCGGCAAGACCGCCGAGCGGACGCGGAATGAAGCCGATGCCGAACGGGCCGCCGGTCAGCGTCTGGGCATTGAGCGCTACCAGTTGCACGACGACGGCGACGCCGAAAGTAGTGATCGCCAGATAGTCCGATCTCAGGCGCAGCGTCGCGATGCCGGTGATGGCGGCCGCGACGCCGCCCACCAGCATGGCGCCGAGCCAGCCGACAAGGATCGGCAGATCGAAGCCGCCGAGCCGCGCGGCATCGTCGGGCGTGGTCAGCAGTGCCGAGGTGTAGGCGCCGATGGCAACGAAGCCGGCGACCCCGACATTGAAAAGCCCGGTCAGCCCCCATTGCAAATTGAGCCCGAGCGTGACGAGCGAAAAAATCAGCGCGGTGGTCAGGAAGAAAGCGCCGTAGCCGAGCAGATCCATCAGCGTTCCCTCACTCCGAAAAGGCCGATGGGGCGCACGAACAGCACCGCCATCAGGATGACGAAGGAGACGGCCGCCCGCCATTCGGCGCCGATCAATTGCACGGCACCCGCTTCGGCCATGCCGATGATCAAACCGCCGAGGACGGCGCCGGGCACGCTGCCGATGCCGCCGAGGATGGCGGCCGCGAACATCGGCAGCAGCATCTCGAAACCCATGAATGGGCGGATCTGGATGAGAATGCCGATCATGACGCCGGCGACGCAGGCCAGCGCCGCGCCGATGATCCAGGTAACGCGCACCACCTTGGCGACGTCAATGCCAACGATGCGCGCCAGTGCCGCGTTCTGGCTCAATGCCTGCATCGAACGGCCGGTCTGGGTGCGGGTCATCAGGAGGTGCACACCGAGCACGAGCACGGCCGTCAGCAGCAGCAGCGCGATCTGGTCGGGGGTGATGCGAATGCCGAAGCCGACGGGCATGGCGATCTGGATGGCCCGGCTGAAATAGGTCGGACGCGAGGTGAAGAGGAATTCGAGCAGGCTTCTCAGCGCCATGGAGGCGCCGAAGCTCGCCATCACCACGATGATCGCCTGGCCCTTGGCCCGCAGCCGCGCGAACAGCACCAGATCGAGCGCCAGTGCCAGCAGGCCGGTGACCGCCATGCCGATGATGAGCGCGGCGATCAGCGGCCAACCGAAGGAGAGGGGCGCGATCGGCGCGATCTTGCCGAACATCGCACCAATGGCGCCAACCACGGCCAGCGTCGCATAGGCGCCCCAGGCCATGAAGTCGCCATGGGCGAAGTTCGAGAAGCGCAGGATCGAATAGGTGAGCGTCACGCCGATGGCGCCGAGGCCGATCATCGAGCCTGCCAGCAGTCCGTCGACGACAAATTGCAGGTTCATGCCGCGCCTCCTTTCCCAAAGTCGGGGCGGCGCTGGCCAAGGTAGAGTTCGGCGACGACCGGATCGTTCCAGAGCTCGGAGGCGATGCCCTGGTGCCGCTCCTTGCCCTCGACCAGCACGTAGGCGCGGTCTCCAATGGCAAGCGCTGCCTTCGCGTTCTGCTCGACCAGCAGGATGGTGACGCCGGATTTGCGGATGCCGGCCAGCATCTCGAACACCATCGACACGAATTTCGGCGACAGGCCGGCCGACGGCTCATCGAGCACCAGCGCCTTGGGATGGACGATCAATGCCCGCGCGACGGCCAGCATCTGCCGCTGTCCGCCTGAGAGATTGCCCGCGGCTGTTCTGCGCTGACGGGCGAGATCGGGAAAGACCGCATACATTTCCTCGATGCGGGCGGGGACCTCGCGCGGCCTCAGAATGCCGCAGGCGACCCTGAGATTGTCCTCGACCGACATCAGCGGGAAGATGTTCTCTGTCTGCGGCACGAAGGCAAGGCCAAGGCGGACCATGGTGTGGGCGGGCGACGCCGTGATATCCTTGCCGTCCAGCAGCACCGTGCCGCCGGTGATCGGGACAAGGCCGGCGATGGCCTTGATAAGGCTCGACTTGCCGGCACCGTTGGGACCGAGGACGACGACGATCTCGCCCTTGTCGACGGTGATCGAGGCGCCGCGCACGATCGGAACGCCGGGCTCATAGCCGGCTTCGAGCTCGCGGACATCGAGTACCCTTTGGCTCATGCCGTGCCTCCGAGGTAGGCCTCGATGACGCGTGGGTCACGCGCCACCTCGTCCGGAGTGCCTTCGCGCAGAAGCTGGCCGCTCGCCATGACCAGCACGCGGTGGCAGAGTCGCGTCACCATGTCGATATTGTGCTCGATCAGCAGGAAGGTGATGCCGCGCGCATTGATGTCGCGGATGCGGTCGATGATGATCTCGAGCAGGGTTGCGTTGACCCCGGCCGCCGGCTCGTCGAGCAGGATGATCGCCGGGTCGGCCATCATCACGCGGGCCAGCTCGAGCAACTTGCGCTGGCCGCCTGAGAGCACGCGCGCCGGCTCGTGCGCAAGGTGAGCGATCGTGACGAGCTCGAGCAGTTCGACGGCTCTTATCTCGGCAGCCCTTTCTTCGGCAGCGACCCGCCGGGGCGTCAGGAAATTGGCGAGCAGTTTTTCTCCGGCCTGCCCTTGCGCGGCCAGCATGACGTTTTCGATCAGCGTCAGGTTAGGCAAGGGCCGGGGGATCTGGAACGTGCGGCCGAGGCCGCGGCGGATGCGGCGATGGGCAGCTTCCCCCGACACCGATACGCCGTTGAGGAGGATTTCGCCGCTGGTCGGCAGAATGCTGCCGGCGAGCAGGTCGAACATCGTGGTCTTGCCTGCGCCGTTCGGGCCGATAAGGCCAAGTATTTCGCCCGGCCGGACGTCGAACGAGACATTGTTGACCGCAACGAGCCCGCCGAAGCGTCTGAGGACGTTCCTGGCCGTGAGGACCGGCGTGCGGATCTCCTCCTGCCATTCCGTCGTGTCGCTCATCAATCCCTCTGGTCGAAAGCGATCTTCGTCGCCTATGATTTGATTTGTGATCACACTTGCTTGATCACGCTATTCGGCTTTAATTTCTTCCGCAAGCCGAAAACGGCCAAGACCGGAATTGCCAATGCAGAAGGCCGCCGTCGAAAAGAACAAGAACAATGAGGTGATCGCGGCCCAGCTTACACCGGTCGGCCGCGAGACCGTGCAGGATCGCGTCTATTCGGAGCTTCGACGCGCCTTGATCGGCGGCCTTTTCGAGCCGAGCCAGGTTCTGACCATCCGCGGCCTCGCCGACGCTCTGGTCACCAGCACCATGCCAGTGCGCGAGGCGCTCGGACGGCTGATCACCGAGAAGGCGCTGGAGGCGCTTCCCAACCGTTCGGTGCGTGTGCCGCCGATCACGCTGGAGCGTATCGACGATCTCTTGCGGGCTCGGTCGCTCATAGAGGGGGAAGCGATAGCACTTGCCGCCACGCGCATGAGCCCGCGCCAGATTGCTTCGGTCGAAGCCATGCTCGGCGAATGGGACGAGATGCGGGCACTGAAGCACAAGAAGGATATCGATCGCGAGGCGACGCTCAACCAGAGCTTCCATTTCGAGATCTACCGTTGCTGCGGTTCCGCCGTGCTGATCCCGATGATCGAGAGCCTTTGGCTGCAATCCGGACCCTGTATCCGCGTCGCCATCTACGCCTTTTCCGACGCCGGCGAGGTCGACACCGCCCACTATCACCGCAGCATCGTCGCCGCGCTTGCCAAGCAGGATGCGCAAGCGGCGCGTGAGGCGCTGGTGGCCGACATCAGCCGGCCCTTCGCCTTTCTGCGCGACAAGCTCCAATCCAAAAGCAAGGAAGGATTGAGGGCATGACGGCGCTTGGCATCAGCATCACCGAGCCGCGCTCACAGCTTTCCGTGACCGCACTGCTGTTGCCTGAAAAGGCGCCCGACAACGCCGCCTTCCTGCTGGCCTATCTCGAGCAACCGCGCGTCGTTGCCAGCATCCATGCGATGTGGACGGGGCCTGAGATTTCCTGCCCGGTTCCATCAGTCGATCTTGAGGGCCAAACCTATGCCAGGCCCTTGCCGGCGGAGAATGCAACGCTGACGCCGCAGCCGGGCGACATCGTGTTGTCCTACGTGCCGCCGCGCATGTGGGGCGGCAATCCGAATGCTATTTTCGACATCGGCTTGTTTTATGGACAGGGTGCGCGGCTGCTGTTCCCTATCGGCTGGCTTGCCGGAAGCGTCGTCGCGCAGGTGCTGCCTGAGCAGCGCGATAAATTCGCAGCCGCTTGTGGCGTGATCCGCCGCAACGGCGCCTGCGACATCACCTTTACCCGGGTGGAGATCTGAATGGCTGAGCAAGACGACAGTTTCGAACTCTTCGACCTTCGTGTCGAAGCGGTCATCCCTGAGGGCAAGCCAGTCTATTGCGGTGCCAAGGCCGGCGACTATTTCGAGCTGAAGGGCGAGATGCTGTCGATGCCGGCGGGCCAGGGTTTTTCGATCTATTCGATATCAGCCGTTCTGCCGCTGCTCGCGGCAAAACAGCGCCCGACCCACAGGAATGACTGGATGACATCGGACGCCGAGATCGCTTGTCCAGATCCCAATTGCGCCAGCCGGCTGCGGATCATCAGGACCGGCAAGCGGCGGTTCAGCCATGCCGAAACCACGGCGGTGCCGCTGCCCAGGGAAAGTGACCAGAGATGACCGCCAAGGCATTCGAGCTCAGCCCCGGCTACACGATCTCGCGCGTCATTCGCGGCGGCTGGCAGCTTGCCGGCGGGCACGGCGCGGTCGATCGCCAACAGGCGGTGAGCGACCTGATCGCCACGTTCGACGCCGGCATCTGGACCTATGATTGCGCCGATATCTATACCGGGGTCGAGGAACTGATTGGTGCGGCGCGCCTGCGCCTCGCCAATGAGCGTGGCCTCGACGCTGCCGCCAAGATGAAGGTGCACACCAAGCTGGTGCCTGACCTCGAACGGCTCTCCACGATCGGCCGCGACTACATCAGCAGCATCGTCGACCAGTCGCTGCGGCGGTTGAAGACTGAGCGCCTCGATCTTGTGCAGTTCCATTGGTGGGACTATTCGGTGCCCCGCTATGTCGATGCGATGGGCTGGCTTGATGAGATCCGCAGGGAAGGCAAGGTGCGCAATATCGGCACCACGAACTTCGACACGCTGCGGCTGGCCGAGATCCTGGCCGCGGGTGTGCCGCTGGTCAGCCAGCAATTGCAATACTCGGTGCTCGACCAGCGGCCGGCCAACAGCCTTGCAGCACTCGCCAGCCGGCATGGCGTCAGTTTCCTCTGCTACGGTTCGGTGGCGGGCGGCTTCCTTAGCGAAAAATGGCTTGGCGTTACCGAGCCGCAGACGCCGCTCGAAAACCGGTCGCTGGTCAAATACAAGCTGATCATCGATGATTTCGGCGGCTGGGAGCTTTTCCAGGAGTTGCTTCGCACACTGAAGGCCATCGCCGACCACCGCGGTGTCGACATCGCCACCATCGCCAGCGCCTGGGTGCTGCAGCAGCCGCAAGTGGCGGCCGTCATCGTCGGCGCCCGCAACCAGGCGCACGCCCTTGCCAATGCCAGAATCATGGACGTCGCGCTCGATGCAGACGAACGGGCGAGGATCGCTGCCGTAATCGCGCAAAGCCGGGGGCCGCTGGGCGACGTCTACACATTGGAACGCGACCGTCACGGCCGCCACGGCTCGATCATGCATTACAATTTGAATGCAGGCAGGAAATGAACGCGGCCATGGACGAAAACCCCTCCTTGCTTTCCCGCGCCAGCGTCGAGGTGGTCGATCTCCACCGCTTCTTCGTCGACTGGTTCAATGCAGCAAGTGCGGACAATGCAGATTTCAGGCGCTTCGAAAGCGTCATGGGCAAAGGCTTCCAGATGGTTGCACCGGATGGCCAGGTCCTCGATCGTGACGCGGTGCTCGACCATGTCAGGGCAAGCCGCGCCAGCTGCGACGGCGATTTCAGTATCTCGATCGAGGACATCCGGGCCGGCTGGCAGGCCGGGGACACGATCGTCGTCTGCTACGTCGAGGCACAGCAACGCGCCGGCAGGCACAGCCGCCGTCGCTCGAGTGCCGTTTTCACCACCAGTTCATCGGCGCCTAACGGCGTCGAATGGCGACATCTGCATGAAACCTGGCTGCAGGTGCCGGAAGGCTGAACAGGCTCAAGACGTGAATGAGAGTCGTGTAACGAAAGGGGAACAACAATGACAAAGACGATACTTCAGATCACCACCGCGCTCGCCTTGCTGACAGCGGCCGGCGCAGCGCAGGCCGCCGACTGCAAGATCACCGTCGGCCTCGTCATGGAACTGACCGGCCCGGCCGGCGAATATGGCCAGGCTGGCGCCAAGTCGGTCGAAATGGCATTCCGCGACATCAACGATGCCGGCGGCGTGCGCGGCTGCGATCTCGCGACCGACACCCGCGACAGCCAGACCCAGGGCAACATTGCGGTCGACGCCGCAACCCAGCTCGTGCAGGTCAAGAAGGTGCCGGTGATCATAGGCGGCATCATCTCCTCGGTGTCGATCCCGATCCTGACCTCGGTCACCGCGCCGGCCAAGATCGTCCAGGTGTCGCCGGCTTCGTCGTCGCCGACGCTGACGGCGCTCGGGCGCGACGGCAAGACCAACGGCATCTTCTTCCGCACCATCACCTCGGACGCTCTGCAGGGCGTCGCCGCCGCCAAATATGCCATCGACAAGGGCTTCAAGAAGCTGTCGGTCATCCACGTCAACAACGACTTCGGCGTCAACATGGTGGCGGAATTCTCGCGTGCCTATAAGGCGCTCGGCGGCACTATCGTCTCCGACACGCCCTACAATGAAAAGCAGTCGAGCTATGCCTCTGAAGTGACCGCGGCCATGGCCGGCGAGCCGGACGGGCTTTACCTCGTCAGCACGCCTGTCGATGGCGCAACCATCGCCCGTACCTGGATTTCGCAGGGCGGCGTCCAGAAATTCCTGCTCAATGACGGCATGAACAGCCCGGATTTCATCGAATCCGTCGGCGCCGACTATTTGAAGGATGCCTATGGCACTTCCTCCGGCACCAGCCCGACCGCATCGACCGAATATTTCACCAAGAACTACAAGGAATTTTCGGGCATTGAGCCGTCGAACCCGGCGGCCGACCGGTCCTATGATGCCGGCGCCATCGTCGGCTTGGCTATCGCGATTGCCGGCTCCGAGGATCCGGCCAAGATCAAGGACGCGATGTACAAGGCGGTCGATCCGGCCGGCACACCGATCTATGCCGGCAAGGACGAGTTCGCCAAGGCGCTCGGCCTGATCAAGGACGGCAAGCCGATCCGCTACGAAGGCGTCATCGGGCCGGTCGCCTTCGATAAGTACGGCGACATCACCGGCCCGTTCCGGCTCTGGAAGATCGTCGACGGCAAGGTGACGACCGATGGCGAAATGACGACGGATGACGTCAACGCCTTGCAGGCGAAGCTCCAGTAAGCCCTTATGTCTTGTCCGGCATCGATCCCGTTTCATTGAGGTTGATGCCGGACGCTTGCATGTCCTGTTGCTGGTTATGCCGGCCTGGAAACGACCACCGCACCAGCCGTCGGCATGATCCAGGGGCAGGCATAATAATCGGTGATGCGATTTATGGTCCCGCCAGCGGCTTCGATTCGAACCGGATGGGCCGGCCTCCAACCGTCTTCGCCATGGTGGAGCACGAGCAGCACCGCCTCGCCATCGATCATGCCAATCGCCATTTTCCAGGCCGTCGAGGCTCTTTCATATTCAACGAAGTAAGGTGATTCCGACAGCCTGCCCTTGAAGCAATCCGCGACCCGCAATTGTGCGTCGGCGCTGGTCAACGCCCGAACCCCGTCCCAGTCGCGGCGGTTGAACAGTTCGACATAGCGGCTGAGCAATTCCAGAAGTTCCGGATCGCGCTGGGGCTCCGAACGCACGATTGGCTCGCCTGACAAGGCGGCCAATTTGGAGCGGCCACGGCTCAACGCGGCCTTGACGCCACCCACGGTCGAGCCGACGAGATCGGCAATCTCTTCCAGCGAATAGTCGAAGACGTCCTTGAGCAGGGCGCAGGCGCGTTCCTTGGGCGGCAGGTGGATCACCAACCGTTCCATCGCGCGATCCGCGCCCTGGGCCGCCGGCTCGACCGGCAGGATGATCTCGTCTTCGACGAAATTGGCCTCCGCATGCTGACGCACCTGCCGGCTTCGCAGGAAATCGATGCAGCGATTATGTGCAATGCGAAACAGCCAAGGGCGAAGAGCAGTCGCATCGTCCAGCTTCTCGATCTTCCGATAGGCCTCGAACAGCGCCTCTTGCATCACGTCTTCGGCGTCGAGCGTCGAACCGGTCATACGCGCACAGTAGCGGTGCAGCCGTCCACGCAAATGCGCGACTGTCTCCAGGAAACCGACGTAGCGGACGTCGAAAAGCCCGGTCGGGTCAAGTCTTGGCTGCATCTTCATTGGCATTCAATTCGGCGGCGGATCACATCGGGACATAGGTCAACGTGATCACGCCGTTCTTGAAACGGTGCGTATCTATAAGCTCCAGCTTGACCAGGGACGGGTCGACATCCTGGAAAGCGCGTTTGCCATGCCCGACGCGGGTCGGCACGATCGAGAGTTGATACTCGTCGACAAGCCTGTTGGCGAGCAGCGTCTGGTCGAGATTGCTCACTCCATACTTCAATGTTGCCGCCGGTTTGCTGCTTGATCCTGGCGATTTCGGCAGCGACGTCGCCTCCGATCAGCGACGCGTTCCAGCTCACTGCCTTGAGGCTGCGCGAAGCGACGAGCTTGTTCAGCCCATTCATGCGGTCCATGTACTTGCTGCCTTTGACCTGCGGCCAACGCGCCGAAAACATTTCATAGGTGATGCGGCCGAGCAGGAAAAAATCCGCCTCGCCGGCCTTTTCATAGGAGTGTTCCTTCATCTCCTCGTCGAAGAAGGGTGAGGCCCATTCCATTGGTGCTTCGATGACGCCGTCCAGCGAAATGAAACTGCCTACGATTAATTTTCTCATCGCATGTCTCCGGTTGCGCAACAGGCATCTCGTCGGATCCAAGAACCGGGGCAAACGAACCGGCCCGACGGATGACCACAGGATGCAGTGCCTAAGACGTTTCCGGTTCGACTTTGGATACGCGTGAGGATCGTATGAGCTAATAAAGCGGCTTGGCCATGTGCCGGGGGGTCGGCCATTCCGTCGTTATCCCCGGCTGCACCGGCCGCTCGAGATAGGTCGACAGGACCACATAGCTTCGGGTCGAGGTGACACCAGGCGTTTCGTAGAGGCGCGACAACAGGCCTTCGAGTGCCCGCGTGTCCTCGGTGCGGACCTTGATCAGCATGCATGTATCGCCGGCCACCGAATGAATCTCCTCGACTTCGGGGTGTTCGGAGATTGCCATCAGCTCCGGCGTCTTGCCCCACCCCTTGGTGTCGATATGGACGAAGGCAAGCAGCGGCTTGTGCACCGCTTTTGGATCGATGATGATCGTGGTGTTGCGAATGGCGCCGCTGCGACGCAGGCGCTTGACGCGTTCATGGGCTGCCGGCGGTGAAAGGCCGACCCGGTCGCCGAGCTCGGCATAGCTGATCGTGGCGTCGTCGACCAGAACGCCTAATATTTTTCGGTCGATTGCATCGATATCGCGGGCGGCAGGCCTGTTCTGCGGAATGCCATCTGTTTCTTCATCCATAATGAAATTCCCTATTGATGCAGAATTTAATACGGCCATTATCGCCGTATGTCGAACAGTGATCAAGTCGCAACATTTACGGCAAGGCCGCCTATCCCGGCGCTCGCTTACCTCCTCACCGGATGCATTGCCGTGATCGGCTCGAACTCGCTGGTGCTCGGTCCGATCGCACCGGCGGTGGCCGCGTCCTTCGGCACAAGCGTGCCGGCGGTTATGATCGCGTCCGCCGCGTTCGGGCTCGGTACTTCGGCGAGCGCCTTGTTCCTGGCGCGCTATATCGACCGGCTTGGTGCCCGCCGCATGCTGCAAGGAGCGTTGCTGCTGCTGGCGATAGCGCTCGTCGCCAGCGCTGCTGCGCCGACGGTGACGGCGCTGGTCGCGGCCCAGCTTCTCGCCGGCATCGCTGCAGGTGTCGCCATGCCGGCAATCTACGCCAGCTCCGCCGCGATTGCACCGCCCGGCCGCGAAAGCGGCACCATAGGCGTCGTGCTGACCGGCTGGACGCTGAGCATGATCGCCGGGGTTTCGCTATCGGCCGTACTTGCCGACCTGGTGCATTGGCGCGCTGTTTTCGCGGCGGTCGCGGTGCTCTCAGCACTCGCATTGGCAAGCCTGACGCTGACGTCGCTGAGCGATGTCAGGACGAGCGGCCCGGCGCCGACGCCGCTGGGCGCCTTGAGCGTCCCCGGCATAGTGCCGCTTCTGGTTGCCTGCGCCGCATTCATGACCGCGTTCTATGGTGTCTATGGCTATCTTGGCGATCACCTTCACAATGGCTTGGGACGGCCGGTCAGCGCCAACGGGCTGGCCGCGCTCGCTTATGGCGCCGGATTTGGTGCGGCGGCACTTCTTGACGGCGTTATCGACCGCCTGGGCGCGCGGCGTATCATGCCATTTGCCTACCTGCTCGTCGCGGCCGTCTATGTCGCGATTGCCGCGGCGAGCAGTAGTTTCCATCTGACTATAGCGATGATAGCCGTCTGGGGCCTTGCCAATCATTTCGGCCTGAACGTCCTGGTGATGCGCCTGTCCGCGCTCGATCCTGCGCGGCGCGGCACGATCATGGGCTTGAACAGCGCGGTGACGTATCTCGCGGTGTTCGTCGGCACCACGGCGTTCGGACCGCTTTATTCCACATTCGGTTTTGCGACGTCGGCGGTGGTTGCAGCCCTGCTCATGCTGATCGCTGCTGTGGCAGCGGCGTGGCGTTCGCTGAAGCTATAGCGCAGCAAGGCTTGCGTCTCGGCCCCGTCCATCGATAGATGCTTGGTGGATGGACAATACAACGCTTGAGACAACCGCCGATCCCTTGCCGCACGAGCTGGCTTTTCTCGGAGAGCGGCTTGCTGCGTTCAACGACAGTGATGTCGGCGCCTCCCGCAGGAAGGCATTGGCCGTGTTCGTGCGCGATGAGCACGGCGTTATTATCGCCGGCATCTCGGGATACACCGCCTGGGGCTGGCTCTATGTGCAATGGCTCTGGGTCGATGAAAAACTGCGCGGCCACGGCATGGCCGGCAGGATGCTCGAGGCGGCCGAGAGGGAGGCGATCGCGCGCGACTGTCACGGCGCCTGGATCGACACGTTCAATCCCAAGGCGGCCAAGGCCTATGAGCGCCACGGCTACCGGCCGTTCGGTGCGCTCGCCGACTTTCCCATCGGCCGCAGCCGCATCTTCTTACAGAAGAACCTGAAGCACGACTAGCCGGCGAGCCGCCCTCCGCGCATCGGCTGCGGCACGCCGGTCGTGCTGGGGAAGCTGATCGGCAAGCCCCTAAGCACGCGCACTGCCAGGAAGGCAAAACACTCCGCCTCCACCGCATCGCCCTTCCAGCCCATCGCCTCGGCCGGCACGGCCTCGACACCGGCGCGGCTGGCAAGCATGGCCATGATCGTTGGATTGTGGCGCCCGCCGCCGCTGACCACCAGCCGCTTCGGCCGGCGCGGCAGAAGATCGAGCCCTTTGCCGACCGCGGCCGCGGTGAAGGCCGTCAGCAGTGCTGCGCCATCCTCGGCATTCATCCCGTCCGCCATCGAGGCGTCGAAATCGAAACGGTCCAGCGATTTCGGGTAAGGCTTGGTCAAATACGGGTGCTGCAGGAGCTTGGCCAGCCGTGCCTCGTCGACCGTCCCGGCGCGGGCCAGCGCGCCGTCACGGTCCATTTCGCCAAGACCCTTCGATTTGATGAAGTCGTTCAGCGGTGCGTTGGCTGGCCCGGTGTCGAAGGCAACAACATTGTCCGTGCCGTCCCACCAGGTGATGTTGGCGACGCCGCCGAGATTAAGCACCGCCGTGTCGCCGCTGGCGTCGGCTTCGTGCAGCAGCGCGGCGTGATAGGCGGCCGAGAGCGGCGCACCCTGGCCGCCGGCGCGCATGTCGGCCGAGCGGAAGTCATAGGCGACTTTGGTGCCCAGGATGGCATGCATCAGCTCGCCGTCGCCGAGCTGGCGGGTCTGGCCCAGCCGGCTCACTTGCGGGGCACGGTGCAGCACGGTCTGGCCATGGAAGCCGACGACGCCGATATCGGCCATCGTCAGCCCGTGGCGTTCGACCAGGTCCTTGACTGCCTGAGACTGGGCGCGCGTCAGCGCCTCCTCTGCCTCGTGGAAGATTGCCGGTTCCGGCCCGGTGAAATTCCAGCTCCTTGCCTGCCTAAGCGTCTCTTCCAGCAAGGTCCGGATCGACGGCGGGTAGGGGGCCAGCGTGTAGGTGCCGAAATCCGCGATCCGTTCGCCGTCGGTCTTGATCAGCGCGACGTCGATATTGCCGTCCAGCACGGTGCCGGTCATCAGGCCGACGGCCCAGATTGGTTCGCCATTCTTCGGATTCATGATTGTCAGGCTCCGTTGACGAGATCGCCGACCGCTTGGCGAAGCGCTGCGATCCCGCTGTTGAAATGACGTGTCGGATGGATCCGGTTGGTGAGCAAGGTCCATGCTCTGCCTTCGTCGAAGTCGATCCACAGCCCGGTGCCGGTGAAGCCGGTATGGCCAATTGTGCCGGGGCTGCACAGCCGCCCACCGGACCAGCCTTCGTAAGGCCGCTCCCAGCCATGGGTGCGGGTTGCCGACAAGGGCGTGCGCATCAGCGCTATAGAACTCTCTGATGCGCCGCTCCCGTCCAGCAGCCCTAGCGCAAAATCGAGGATCGCGGCCGCCGTTCCGAACAGCCCGGCGTGACCGGCCCCTTGCAATGCCGAGCAATTGTCGTCGTGGACCTCGCCGCAGAGAACACGATGGCGCCATGTGCAGTCTTCTGTGGCCGCCGCGCGATCCGGTTCGGTGGAGAACGCGAAGCCCGGACCGGGATCCATGTCGCGAATGGTCTTGCCGGACAGGCGCTCCAGGACGAAGCCGAGCAGAATGAAATTGATATCGGAATAGACCGGCTCCCCGGCCTGCCACTCGCGCTGCAGGACAAAGGCGCGCAACAGCTCGGGATCGCGGCCATAGGTGTAGATTGGAGCAACGGCGGGAAACGGCGTCTGATGACCGAGGCACTGGCGAAACGTCACCTTCCGTTCCCAGGCTTTTTCATCATATTGGCGAAGGTCGGGCAGGACCGAAATCAGCGGCGCGTCGAGGTTGATGACGCCTTCCTCCGCCAGTGCCAAGATGCGCGGCGTCGTAAAAATGACTTTGGTCAGCGACGCCAGATCGAACCATGTTTCGATATGCATCGGCCTGACCTTCGGCACGACTTGGGCCGAGCCGATTGCCCGGACGATGCGTTGACCGTCCCGGTCGACTATGCCGAGCACGCCGCCAGGAATGCGCGACGCAGCCACGGCCGTTTCGAGCGGGGCGAATGCACGGTCGAAGAGATCATGCTTGGTCAAATGCGGCCTCCGTCTGAAAAGCAGCGAGGGGGCTGTCCGTCTGCCTCTGCATGCTTTCGAGCGACAATCATCACGCTTCCACCCGTGCCCTATGATCCGGCCCGAATTGCTGCCAATTGGCCGGGCCCGGCTCAAATCCCAGCGGACGCACGAGCGAGGGAACCTGGCGCGTGTCCAGCTCGAAACGTTCATGCCGCCGGTCTATGGTGGGAACGGCCGCGATAAGCTGTTTGGTATAGGAGTGCTTCGGCTCCGAGAGCACCGATCTGGCATCGCCGATCTCGACGATCTGGCCGGCATAGATGACCGCAATGCGATGGGCGATCCGCTCGACGACAGCCATGTCATGCGAGATGAACAGGTAGGCCAGCCCGAATTCACGCTGCAGCTCGACCAAAAGCTCCAGCACCCTGGCCTGCACCGACACATCGAGCGCCGAAACCGCTTCGTCGAGGACGACAACCGAAGGATTGAGCATCAGCGCGCGAGCGATGCACAGGCGTTGCCGCTGGCCGCCGGAGAATTCGTGCGGATAGCGCTGCAGGCTGTTTTCCGGAAGGCCGACGCGTTTCAGCAGCGCGGCCATTTTCGCCCGCGTTTCAGCAGTTATCCGTCCGCCGCTAGCGATCACCGGCTCTGCGAGGATGCTTTCGATGGTGAGTCTGGGATTGAGCGAGCCATAGGGATTCTGGAACACCATCTGCACGGGAAGGGCGCTCTGCCCGGCGACGGCCTTGCGCGTGCTGGCCGAGATTGTGCCGCGTGTCGGGCGCACCAGCCCCAGAATCGCGCGGGCGGTGGTGGACTTTCCGGAACCGCTCTCGCCGACGACCGCCAATGTCTCGCCCGGCATTAGCTCGAAATCCACCCCGTCCACCGCGTGCACGGTACCGCTGGTGCGGCTGAAAAACCCAGGCTTGACTGGAAACCGCACCACGAGGCCATCGACCATCAGCGCCGGCTCGGCAGCTTTTTGCGTTTCGCGTTGCACGTCCTTGCGTACGGCACTGCCGCCGGCGAAATGCGGCACCGCATGAAGCAGATGCCGCGTATAGGGATGCTGCGGATCGTCCAATATCTGGTTCAGCGCGCCCTGCTCGACAGCTTCCCCGCTTTGCATCACCATGACCTTGTCAGCGATGCCTGCAACCAGACCGATGTCGTGGGTGATGAAGATCATCGACATCCCGGTTTCCTGCTTCAACTCGGCGAGCAGCGCCATGATCTGCGCCTGCACCGTAACATCCAGCGCCGTCGTTGGTTCGTCGGCAATGAGCAGGCGCGGGTTGCAAGCGAGCGCCATGGCGATCATCACCCGCTGCAGCATGCCGCCCGAAAGCTGGTTGGGCGTGTATTTCAGTCGCCGTGCAGCGTCCGGAATACGCACGCGGTCGAGCGCGTCCTTGGCCGCCGCCGTTGCTTGCCGGCCGGTCAGGCCGCGATGCAGGCGAAACGATTCCTCGATCTGCCTGCCGATGGTCAGCACCGGATTGAGCGAGCTCATCGGCTCCTGGAAGATCATGCCGATTTCACCGCCGCGGATCTTCGTCAGTTGCGGCTCGTCCGCGGCGGTCAGGTCGAAAATGCTGTTGTCGACCCGCTTCAGCGTGATCGAGCCTGCGGTGATGCGGCCGCCGCCATAATCGACAAGGCGATTGATCGACAGCGCCGTGACCGATTTGCCCGAGCCGCTTTCGCCGACGATTGCCAATGTCTCGCCGTCGGCGAGATCGAAGCTGACGCCGCGCACGACCTCATTGGCTTTCGGGTTGCGGCCGAAGCCGACGCGCAATCCGCTGACGGACAGCAGCGGAATCATGCAATCGATCTCCGCATCTTCGGGTCGAGGACATCACGCAACGCATCGCCGAGCAGGTTGAAACCGAGGATGCTGATCATGATCGCCACGCCGGGGAAGATCATCAGCCAGGGAGCTGTCTCCATCAGATTGCGGCTGTCGCTCAGCATCAGGCCAAGCGACGCGGCGGGCGGCTGCGTGCCTAGCCCGAGGAAGCTTAAGCCGGCCTCGGTCAGCAGTGCCCAGGCCAGCGCCAGCGTCACCTGAACCGTCAGTGGCGCCACCAGATTGAGCAGCAGATGGCGTGTTACGATATAGCCCGCACTGCTGCCGAACGTGCGGGCCGCGTCGACGAACTCGCGCGCCTTGAGCGACAGAGCCGGACCTCGCACGACGCGCGTGAAGATCGGCGTGTAGACGATGGCGATGGCAATGACGCTGGTCGAGGTTCCCGGTCCAGCAACCGCGACGATCAGCAGCGCCAGCAGGATCGCCGGGAACGCCAGCACAACGTCCATGATGCGCATCACCAAGCCGTCCCAGCGGCGCCCGAACCAGGCTGCCGCCAGCCCGAGCACGGTGCCGGCCAGTGTCGCGAAGGCGACCGAAAAGAAGGCCACGATGAAGGACTGGCCGATCCCGGTCATCAGCCGACTTGCGACATCGCGGCCGAACAGGTCCGTGCCCATCCAGTAGGTGCCGTCAGGCGCATGCAGTCGCTCGACCCGGTGCTGCGTCAGCGGATCGTGCGGCGTCAGCCCCAGCATGCCAAGCACGGCAAGCAGCAGATAAAGCGCAACGATGGCACCGCCAATGCGGCCGCTGGGATGCGCAAATATAGCCCGCAATGTCGCCATCAGTGCTCGCTTAGCCGGATACGCGGGTCGAGCGCGACATAGGCGAGGTCGACGAGGAGATTGACGATCATGAAGTTGAAGGCGATGAACAGCACGCTTCCCTGCACCAGCGCGTAGTCGCGCTGCAGGATGGCATCCAGCACCATACGGCCGAGACCGGGCAGCGCAAATATCTGCTCGACGATGACTGCCCCGCCCAGCAGATAGCCGAACTCTATGCCGCTCAGCGTCACGACCGGGATGAGCGCGTTGGGCAAAGCATGCCGCCAGATGACGCCGCGCGCCGAAACGCCTTTGCTGCGCGCCGTCCTGACATAGTCGTCGCAGAGCACATCGAGCATCGCCGAACGCGATATGCGGGTCACCGAAGCCGCGAAGGCAAATCCAAGCGTGACCGCAGGCAGCAACAGCTGGCCGAGATTGCGCAGCGGATCCTGCCACAACCGCGAAAACTCGCCCATCGCCGGCAAAACGCCAAACCCCGCCGACAGCGTGTAGATGATCAGCAGGGCAAGGACAAAGTTCGGCGTCGACTGCCCGATCATTGCGACAACGCGCACGCCGAGGTCGGACAGCTTTTCATTATGGGTGGCGGCAAAAATCCCGGCCGGCATGCCGACAACCAGGGCGATGACCATCGAAAGCAGGGCGAGCTCCAACGTTAGCGGGAAACGCTCGAGGATGACGTCGAGCACCGGCCTGCCATAGGTGGACGAAATGCCGAGATTACCTTGGAAAAGACCAAGCAGCCAGCGCCAGTACTGGATGAACCAGGGCTGGTCGATGCCGAAATAAGCTGCAAGCGCATCGCGCTGCTGCGGCGTCAGCAGGCCGGCTTCGGTCCCCAGCATTGCCGTGATCGAATCGCCCGGAACCATCCTGATCGCCAGGAACACGACGATGGACACGCCAAGCAGGACGAGAGGGAAGGTTGCCAGTCGCCGCATCAGATAGTTCACGCGAAGAATACCCTCTCGTCTGGCGCCAAAGCAGCTACTGGATCGTCACCTTGGCGAGGCTGAACAGCGAGCCTGTCGGCACCGGTTCGAATCCTGCGATATTCTTCTGCTGTGCCGTGTAGCTGTAGGACGTGTAGAGCCAGATCCAGGGCGACATCTCAGTGATGTGTTTCTCGAAGTCGGCGAAGATCGCCTTGCGCGCTGCCGGGTCGGTCTCGCTGCGGCCCTTCTGCATAAGACTGTCCAGCGTATCGTCGATATAGTTCGCGACCTTCTGCAGATTGCCCGTCTTGGTCCAGTAACGGTTGTACATAGTGTAGGGATCGGCCCTGCCGCCGTTCAGGGCGATGGCCATGTCGAAATCGCCCTTCAGCCAGGCATCGACATAGACGTTGAGCTCCATCATTTGGATGTCGAGCTTGACGCCGATTTCTGCGAGTTGCGACTGGATGACCTGGGCTTCCGCCGCCGCTGTCGGCGGCTCGCCGGTGGCGCCGATCACGGTCGCCGAAAAACCGTCGGCGTAGCCCGCTTCGGCCATCAGCTGCTTGGCTTTCTCGACGTCGCGCTTATAGCAGAACAACTGGCTCGGATCGGTCGCCAGCGCCGGGATAGTCAGCGGGCCGGTGACTTTGCCTTCACCGAGCGAGGCGGTGTCCAGCACTTCCTGCCGGTCGATGGCGCAGGAAATCGCCTGACGCACCTTGAGTTCGGTCATCGGCTTGCGGGAAGGATTGAGCTGCAGCACGTGATAGGCAAGCACCGGCACACGGTTCAACTGCAGACTGGCTTCCTTGGGCACAAGCGTGGCGACAAGCGGATCGTTGAGCAGGGCAAAATCGATCTGCTTGCTGCGCATCGCCGCCAGGATCGCCGTCTCGTCCGGCAGCACGCTGATCTCGATGCCGTCGACGCCGGTCGTGCCGCCCGCCCAATCCTTGTTGGCGACAAGCACTTCCTTGGAATTCGGATCCCACTTTTCCAACTTGAACGGACCCGAGCCGATCGTCGTCGTGCCGATCGAGCCGGCCGTGATTTCGCTTGCCGGGACGATCGCGGCGTTGACGTCGCTCATCGCCGTCAGGATCGGCACATCCGGCTGCGAGAGGTGGAACACGACGGTGGCTGGATCGGGTGTGTCGATGCTGGCGATCGAGAGAAAGTTGGCACGCGCGGCCGCGCCGGTCTTCTCGTCGAGTATGCGCTCGAATGATGCCTTGACATCGGCCGAGGTCACGGCGGCGCCGTTCTGGAATTTTGCTTTCGGATTGAGTTTGAAACTCAGCTCCTTGCCGTCCGGCGAGAACTGCCATGAATCGGCAATCGCGGGCGTGATTTGCAGGTTTGCGTCGAGCCGCACCAGTGGCTCATAGATCAGTTCCAGCAGCCGCAGTGAGGAGAATGCCGTCTGCTTGTGCGGATCAAGACCGGTGGCGTCCTGCGACCACGCCATATGCAGCGTCGCCGCACTCGCCTGCGCCGGTAGCGCGGCGATGCCAACCATTGCCGCGAGTGCCATGCCGGAAAGCAGTTTCTTGCCAATGTGCCGTACCATTGTCGTCTCCCATTATTGTTAAACCTGATGCCTTGCAGTTCCCCGGACCGCTTCAAAGGGACACACGTCCCGGAACATCGGCCCAGTATCCATGCGGTCTTACACCGTCTTTTCGCCTATCGCCTTGCGCAGGAAACCTCCCGCGTTGGCAAGCGCCTTACGTGCTTCCTCGACGCCCATGCCGGTGATCGTCACCAGGATTGCCAGTTTTACATCATTGCCGGTCTGGTCGAGTGCCTGTCGTGCCTGCTGTGCGGCGCAGCCGGTCGTCTGCATCACGATCCTGACCGCCCTGGCGACAAGCTTCTTGTTGCTTGGATTGAGGTCAACCATCAGGTTCTGATAGCTCTTGCCGATGCGGATCATGCTGGCGGTAGACAGCATGTTGAGCACCAGCTTTTGCGCGGTTCCCGATTTCAGTCGGGTCGAGCCGGTGAGAACCTCCGGGCCGACCACCGGAGAGATGGCAATGTCGGCTATGCCGGCAATGGTCGATCGCGGATTGCAGGACAGCGCCACAGTGGTCGCTCCCACCTGCTTGGCATAGGTCAGGCCGCCGATGACGTAGGGCGTGCGCCCGCTGACAGCGATGCCGACCACCACATCGTCGGCGGTCAGCTTGATGTCCTGCAATGCCTTTACACCCTGTTTCGGGTCATCCTCGGCGCCTTCCGCGGAGCGCACCAGTGCGTCGTCGCCGCCGGCGATCAGGCCCACCACCATGTCCTCGGGTACGCCGAAGGTCGGTGGACATTCCGAGGCGTCGAGGACGCCGAGCCGGCCGCTGGTGCCAGCGCCCACATAGACAAGGCGCGCACCCTTCTGGAACGCGCTGACGATCCGGTCCACGGCAGCAGCAATCTCAGGAATGACCTTCTCGACGGCGGCCGCAACGCCTTTATCTTCGTCATTGATCTTGCGCAGCACCTCGATGGTCGGCAACAGGTCGATGTCGATGGTTCTCGGGTTGCGGTCCTCGGAAACCAGCCGCTCCAACTCCGACATCAACCCGTGTTCGACCACTTGCTTACTTTCAATCTGCCGTGAGCGGGAACGCGATGCCGTGCCGGGCAGGCGACCGGCTGTCTTGTTTCTGCTTAGTTAACTTTTTAGAATTTGGTATTCCCGGTGTCAACGGATTGCAGGAATAAAATATTCCTCTTTGAGTAGCGCGTTACTCGCCGCAAAGCGACTTTCTGGCCAGGATTATGGCTCCCGAAACCGCATCGCCGTCGGCCGGCTTCAGCCGTCGGCGGACGTCGGGAGCAAGCCATGGCTCAAGGGGGCTGGACAACCCTCCGAGTAACGTAACCCGCGGCGCGCCTTTTTCGAACAGCACCCGCACGAAGGTGTCGATCTGCTCGGCAGCGCCTTGCACGATCCGCCGACCGGCCGGATCGCCCTGGTCGGCGTGGCGGATCACCATCGGCGCCATGGCGGCATAGTCCGTCGCACTGGCGCGGTCCATCCAGGCCACCGCCTCGAACGGGTCGTCCTTGAAGCGCTGCATCACCTCGGCCAGCAGCGCGGTCCGCTCGTGTCGGCCGTCATGGGCGCGCAAGGCGAACTGTACCGCTTTCAACCCTAGATCGGCGCCGCTGCCCTCGTCGGAAATCGGAAAACCGTAGCCGCCGACACGCAGGTCGCGCCCTTCGACAAAGCCGAGCCCGATCGAACCGGTCCCGGCTATGACGATGGCGCCGTCCTGGCCCGAATGCGCGCCCAGGCAAGCCGCGACGCCGTCGCTGACGAAGTCGAGACTTGCAAAGGGATGGGAGATCGCACGAAACGCCTCAAGCGACCCCTTGCGGCCGATGCCGGCAAGACCGACGCCGGCACGGATCCTGGCGATTTTCGTCGCCGTGAACCCTGCCTCTTTGATCGCAGCACCAAAGGCTTTGGCAACGGAGGCCCAGGCCGCCTCTATACCGAGCCGCGTTGTCGCCGGACCCGAGAGACCTTGCCCGAGCACGGTTCCCGCCTCGTCTTCGATACGCGCCCGACAGCCGGTTCCGCCGCCATCGACGCCCAGGAAATAATGCGAAGACGCCGAGCCGGCACTCATCCACTTATCCGCTCGATCTGGGCGCCCGCAAAGCCGGAGCTTGTGGTCCAGTTGCTCATAGCCGCGATCGAGATGATAGACGCGGTTGATCGTCGTCTCACCCTGGGACACCAGCGCTGCCAGCACCAGCGAGACGGAGGCGCGCAGGTCGGTGGCCATCACTTGCGCGCCCTTCAGCTTCTCGCCTCCGCGCACCAGCGCCATGGTGCCTTGCAGCTTGATGTTGGCGCCGAGCCGCATCAGTTCAGGCACATGCATGAAGCGGTTCTCGAAGATCGTCTCACGCAACAGCGAAGCGCCCTCGGCACAGCACATCAATGCCATGAACTGCGCTTGGAGATCGGTCGGAAAGCCCGGATAGGGCTCCGTCGTCACATCGACGGCTTTGAGCGGCCCGTCTCTCGATACGATCAGCCCGCGGTCGCCCGGCCAGATTTTCACACCGGCTGTTTCGAGCAGCTGGACGACGGATGCCATGTGCTCGAGCCGCGCGTGGGTCAGCTCGAGCTGACCGCCGGTGATAGCCGCCGCGACGGCATAGGTGCCGGCCTCTATCCGGTCCGGTATGATGTCGTGCGTGGCGGCGCGCCAGCCTGTGCTGCCCGCGATCAGGATACGGTGCGTGCCGGCGCCGTCGATCCGCGCGCCCATGGCGATCAAGCAGGCAGCAAGGTCGGCCACCTCCGGTTCGCGCGCCGCATTGAGGATCTCGGTTTCGCCCTTTGCAGTCGTCGCTGCCATCATCGCAGTTTCGGTCGCGCCGACCGATGGTGAGCTCAAAACGATACGCGCGCCTTTCAGTCCGCCCGGCGCGGACGCGACGATCAGCCCGTTTTCGATCGCAATGTCGGCGCCAAGTGCGGCAAGTGCGGCGACATGCATGTCGACCGGCCGTGCGCCGATCGCGCAGCCGCCGGGCAGCGAAACCATGGCGTGGCCGAAGCGGGCAAGCAGCGGGCCGAGCACCAGCACTGTCGCGCGCATACGCCTGACGGTATCGTAGGTTGTCTCCTTGGAGACGGCAGCACTGGTGTTGATCGTTGCGGCGTGTGCCGATCTGGTGACCTGGGCGCCGTGGAGCCTGACGACGCCAAGCATGTTTTCGACGTCGGTCACCGCAGGCAGGTTGGTCAGTTGCAGCGGATAAGGGCTGAGCAACGCCGCCGCTATTTGCGGCAAGGCCGCGTTCTTGGCGCCGGAGATCGTCACCGCGCCCTCAAGCCTGTGCCCGCCGACGATCCGCAATTTGTCCATGGCTCTGACCTAATCCCGAGCTGTCGGTGTGTCTACGATCTTTCATGGCCGAATCGTCGACATGCCCGAAGGCTGGGGCACAACCGCACCAGTCGAGATTTGATGGTTCATTCTTCGCTGTCAATCAGAGACGGAATAATTTATTCCTTGGTTTGGCATTGTCCGTGACTGGCAACAGGTGAACGCATGTCCATCCTGAAGAAAATCGAGGCCAAGCTCGAAATCATGGCGCCCGGTGGCCGCGAGATCGGTCGGTATATCGTCGATAATCCCGACCAGATGCTGCGCCTGTCGACGGCGGCGCTTGCCGCCGAGATCGGCCGCAGCCAGTCGAGCGTCGTCAAGTTCAGCCAGAAGCTCGGCTATTCCAGCTATCAGGAGCTCAAGCTCGCCGTCAGCGAGGCCAAGTCGCAGGAATGGCACGTGCCGGCCGGCATGATCCACGGTTCGATCGAGGTCGGCGACAGCTATCTGGTCATCCTGCGCAAGCTGATCGGCAGCAAGCTTTTGTCGATGCAACAGACGGTCGCGGCCAACACCGAGCAGGAAATCGGCAGGGCCCTCGAGGCGCTGAACGGTGCGCGCCGCATTCATTTGGCAGGCGTCGGCGCATCCTCGCTGGTGGCGCGCGATTTCTCATACAAGCTGATGAAGCTCGGCCGCAACGTGCTGCACGACAGCGACAGCCACGTGCAAATGGCCAATGTCTCGACGCTTGGACGAGGTGACGTGCTGTTCGCGCTCTCCTATTCCGGGGCGAGCATCGAAACCTTGCGGATAGCCGAACTTGCCCGCAATCGCGGCACCACCGTGATCGCCGTCACCGGGCTTCGCGACAATCCGCTGAGCCGGGTTGCCGATATTCGCCTCCACACGATCGCCGATGAAGAGCGCGCGCGCTCGTCATCGATAACCGCGCGTGATGCGCAACTGACGCTAACCGACCTGCTGTTCATCCTGCTTGTGCAGAAGCAGCCTGACGCCAATGAATATGTCCACAACAGCGAATTGGCCGTCTCGGTGCTGAAGGCTTAGCAGTCTTCGGCGTGGCGTTAAGGCCCCTGTTCCTCCCTGATGCTGCACGTCGACAAGAGCGAGTTTCGTCCTCCGAAGTACCTTTCTTCAATGCGCTCACACGCTCTCCGGCTGGCAGAGCCGCGGGAGCGCCGATTGGTCAAACGCCGCCTCGACAAACCAATGTTGACAAGATCATCTGTTGTTTCATACATCGAGTTCAGCCTCGAATTTGGCGGGCCAGGTGAGACGATGGACGACCTTGGAGCACAAGAACAAGCGGTTCTCGACCTCATTGCGGCGAATCCGTTTGCCGGCCAGCAGGATATTGCAACCGCGCTCGGCATTGCCCGCTCGACGGTCGCCGCCCACATCGTGCAACTCATCAACAAGGGCTACATTCTCGGCCGCGGCTATGTCTTGCCGGCGTCCAAACGTATGGTCTGCATCGGCGGCGCGGTGCTCGACCGCAAATACCACGCCAAGAAGGATCTGATCTTCGAGACATCGAACCCGGTCGACGGCTATCGCAGCTTCGGCGGGGTTGCCCGCAACGTCGCCGAAAACCTTGCCCGCCTCGGTGTCGACATAAGCTTCGTCTCGATCGTCGGCGAGGATGAAACCGGCCGCGCGCTGGTGCGGCATTTGCGTGATTTCGGCGCCGATGTCAGCCAGGTCATCACCACCACGGAGCGGCCGACGGCCGAATATGCGGCCATCCTCGACCGCAACAACGATCTCGTGCTCGGCATCGCCGACATGGAGATCTTCGATCTGTTTTTGCCCTCCTATCTCGACCGTTTCTGGCCGCATCTGGCTTCAGCGACATGGGTGTTCATCGACTGCAACCTGCCGGCCGCGACCATCGCAGCGCTGATCTCGCGCAAGCACGGTGCGCGCTTCAAGCTCGCAGTCGACACGGTATCGGCGCCGAAGTCGGCGCGCCTGCCGAAGGACCTGACCGGCATCGATCTTCTGTTCACCAATCATGACGAGGCCAATACGATGCTCGGCATGACGGATGCCGACAGGCGGCTGACGCCGGAGGAAGCAGCAGCAGCGCTGCGCGCGGCCGGCGCTGGCGAAGTGATCGTGACTGTGGGTGCGCATGGATTTGCCGTTGCGACCGAGAGCGGTGTGACGGCCATGCGCTCCGTCCCAGCGCAGGCCGTCGACATCACCGGCGCCGGTGACGCGATGATCGCCGGCACCCTGTACAAGGTGCTTTCGGGTGAGCCGGTCGCTCATGCCGTGCGCACCGGCGCGCTGCTTGCCACACTGACCACCGAGAGCGAATCCAGCGTCCACCCCGATCTGTCGCCGCGCTTCCTTGCCGCCGGCATGTACCGCATTCCTGCCTGAAAGCGAGATGATATGAAACCTTCCCTTGTCCATTTGAACGATGAAGTCGCTGCTGCGCTTGATAAAGGCCGCGCGGTGGTGGCATTGGAATCGACGATTATCACCCACGGCATGCCATATCCGGCCAATCTGGAAACCGCTCGTGGTGTCGAGACCGTGGTGCGTGAAAACGGCGCCGTGCCCGCCACGATCGCAGTGGTCGCTGGCAAGATCAAGGTTGGCCTCGACGACCCGGAACTGGAAGAGCTGGCAGCGGCAAAGGGCGTGGTCAAGGCTTCCGGGCGCGATCTCGCCGCAATCATGGTGCGCGGCGGCTCGGCCGGAACCACCGTCTCGGCGACGATGCGGATTGCCGCTTTAGCCGGGATCGGTATTTTTGCGACCGGCGGCGTCGGTGGCGTGCATCGCGGCGCCGAAGCCACTTTCGATATCTCCGCTGACCTGACCGAACTCGGCCAGACCGGCACGACCGTCGTCTGCGCCGGGGTTAAGTCGATACTCGATATTGCGAAGACGCTGGAATATCTGGAAACTCAGCGCGTGCCGGTCATTGCCTATGTGAGCGATTATTTTCCGGCTTTCTACACCCGCTCCAGCGGGCTCAAGGCCGACCATCGCCTCGATACCCCCGACGAGGTCGCGCGAGCCATGCTGCTGCATGACGAGATGGAATCCGGCACCGGCATTCTCGTCGCCAACCCGATTCCCGAAGCGGACGCGCTCGATCCGGCGTTCATCGACGGCACGATCGCAGCGGCCGTGGCTGAGGCTGAGAAGCGCGGCATCGGGCGCAAGGAACTGACGCCGTTTCTGCTCGCCCGCATCAACGAGCTTTCACAAGGCCGCAGCCTGAAGGCCAACATCGCGCTTGTCCGCAACAACGCCGCGCTTGCTGCCCGCATCGCGGTTGCGCATGCGGAATTGAAGGCCGCGACCAGATAGAGACAGCGCCCGGCCAGCGCTACGTGCCTTCGATTTCAGCCCGGCGCGAGGTCGAAGATGCGCCCGGCATTGAGGATGTTGTTCGGGTCGAAGGCCGCTTTCAGGCGGCGCATGGCCGCGATCTCGGCGTCGCTGCGCACCAGATGCAGCCATTCCTTCTTGTCGAGGCCGATGCCATGCTCGGCCGAGACGCCGCCGCCAGCCGCGGCCACACCCCGGTAGATGATCCCGTATGCGGCCGCCGGATCCACGGTGCGGACCTGGTAATGCAGGTTGCCGTCGCCGAGATGGCCGAAGACGTAGATGTCGGCGCTCGGGTCGACGGCCTTGATAACGGCTTCCGTCTCGCGCAGAAAAGTCGCCATTTTCGCCAGCGGGATGCTGATATCGACGCCGATCAGTCCTGCCATCGAAAACAGGAAACGGTTGGCCTCCTCGCGCACCGCCCAGAGCGCCCGGAATTCGCGCGGCGATTGCGAGGCGACGACGTTGTCGATCAGGCCATCTTCAACCGCCTGCATCAGCACCGCGGCGAAGCGGTCGCCGTCGCGGTCCGGCTCGCTGCCCTGTATCTCGGCCAGCACATAGACGGGTGAGCCGACCGGCAGCGGCGCCGGCGCCTCCATGCCGGCGATCATGGCGCCATAGAGGGGTGCGAGATTCACCTCATAGGCCGAGAGCAACGGCCCAAGCTTCTGCCGGAGCTGCGCAAGCAGCGCAATCGCCGCATCGAGCGATGGAACTGCGCAGAAGGCATTGACCTCGGTGGCAGGTTTGGGATGCAGCCGCAGGCAGGCGCGCGTGACCACGCCGAGCGTGCCTTCGCTGCCGATGAAGAGCTGGTTGAGGTCATAGCCGGAATTGTCCTTTGGCAAGCCCTTGAGCGACGTGAGCACACTGCCGTCGGCAAGCACCGCCTCCAGCCCAAGCACCTGCGCGCGGTACATGCCGTAGCGCAGCACGCGAATGCCGCCGGCATTGGTGGCGACATTGCCGCCGACGGTGGCCGTGCCGCGCGCGCCGATGTCGACGCCGAAAAGCAAGCCGGCCGCATCGGCCGCGTCCTGCACCATTTGCAGCGGCGCGCCGGCCTCGGCGACGATCGTCGCCGCCTCGCGGTGGGGCGCCGCGACCGCCGTCATGCGCTCCAGCGACAGCACCGCCTCGCCGGGCTGGATGCGCGCCGCGCCCGCAAGACCGGTGCGGCCACCCTGGATGACGAGCCTCTGCCCGGCCTCGTTGCACAGGCGCAGAATGTCCGACACCTCGCCGGTCGTGCGTGGACGCAAGACGATCGCTGGCGGCGCGCCGTCCTTGCCGTCGGGATCTTCCCGGTAGCGTGGTCCGGCCTCCTCAGCCGAGACAATCGCTGATCTGTCCAGCCGCTTTTCCAGCCGCGACAGAAGCTCGGCGGTCAGCGGGGACAGAGCGCTCACGGATGTTGTCATCATGCGCCGCTCCTGGAAAAGGCCGACGATAGACACGGACTGCTGGTTGTCAAACCTTGCGGGACTGCCAATCGCGACCGGCCGTCAGCCTCGAGCGTTCAGAAACTCGATCACCATCGCCGCGGTCCAGGTGAAGCGATTGCCGCCGAGCGGCTCGCCGCTGAGGGGACCGTAATATTCGGCAAAACCGCTCTCGGCGATCAGGTCGAGACTGGATTGCGTGATCCGTTGTGCGATTTGGCTGTGGCCGGCGGCGGCAAGGCCGTCGGCGATCATGTAGTTGACCACCAGCCAGACCGGGCCGCGCCAGTAGCGCTTTGGGTCGAAGCGTCCATCGCCAGGATCGTGCGAGGGGACGATGTAACGCGCTTTGCCGGCGATGCGCTCGATCGTTGCAGCGATGGCCGCTGCCCGGCTTTCCGGAATGGCCGAAAACACCGGCAGAATGCCGCCGACCGACGCGCTGTCCACGAGCTTTCCGGCCACTCGGTCGAAACAAATGTACTGGCCATGTGTGTCGCTCCACAGCCGTTCCATCGTCGAAAGCCCCTTTTCGGCACGGGCGCGATTGGCTTCTGCGATTTCGGTTTCGCCAAGTGTATCGGCGAGATCGGCAAGGTCGGCGGCGGAACGGATGAGGATGGCGTTGAAGCCGGGATCGACGACCTGGAAGGGCGAGGCATCGTGCAGCCGGGTGTTGTCCCAACCAAGTTCGCGGAAATGCTGCAGCAGCCAGATATAGCGATCGTACTGGGCCCTGGTCGGTCGATGCGCAGGGTCGGCGTGCAGGATGTCGCGGCGGGTGTAGGGCTCGACGCCTTCGGTCGGCACGCGCTCGAACGCCTCGTCCCAGTCGATCGAGTTGTCGCGGCCGGACTCCCATGGGTGAATTATGGCGACCAGCCCTTCGCCGTTCGGGTCGCGATTTTCGTAGAACCAGCGATGCCAGGCATCGATTTTCGGCAGCAGCGCACGGGCGCGCTCGGCCGCCAGTTTCTTGTCCTTGGCCTGATCGAACAGACGGCGCACGGCAAAGCCGGCGACTGCCGGCTGGGTGATGCCCGAGGTGGCGGTCGGGCGGTCCGTTCGCCAGACCTCCGGCCCGGGGAAATAGCCGTCGCTCCAGACGTGGAAGACGATGTGCGGCACCATGCCGTCCGGCCACTGGTGAGCGAACAGCGTGTCGATCTCGGTCCAGGCTCGGGCCTCGTCATAGTGGGCAAGACCGAGGGCGGTCAGGCAGGAATCCCAATTCCACTGGAACGGGTAGAGGCCCTTGGTCGGTATGGTATAGGTGCCTTGGTCATTTTCCCTGAGCACCTCGACGGCGCGGGCGATGGTTTCGTCAATGGCAAGAGATATCATCGGGGCGTTCGTACTTTCAGGATCGAAGGGAGGATCAAAGGGCGTTCGTGGTTTCGGGATCGAACCAGCGGATGCGATCGGGTTTGGGCGAAAGCCGCAAGTGATCGCCGACGGCGACCGTGGCGTTCGATTCGAGAATGGCGCGAAACAGGCCGCCCTCGACATCGCAGGTGACCAGCGTGTGCGGTCCGAGCGGCTCGACGACGCGCACGGTGGCGTTAATACCTTCGTTGCCGGCGTCCACATCCTCGGGGCGAATGGCGAATTCTATTGTCTGCTTGTCCGATTTGGGGCCAGGCAGCGTCACCCCGGCGACGGTCCAGTTGCCGTTCGCAGTCTTCGTCGCCGGGATGAAATTCATCGGCGGGTTGCCGATGAAGGAGCCGACGAAGCGGGCCGCCGGATTGCGGTAGACCTCTACCGGCGAGGCCGCCTGGACGATACGGCCCTGATGCATGACGGCGATACGGTCGGCAAGGCTCATCGCCTCGACCTGGTCGTGGGTAACGTAGATGGTGGTGGTCTTGGACGCCGCCAGCACGCCCTTGAGCTCGGCGCGCATTTCGAGCCTGAGCAGCGCGTCGAGGTTCGATAGCGGCTCGTCCATCAGGATCACATCGGGCTCCATGGCGAGCGCGCGGGCGACGGCCACACGCTGGCGCTGGCCGCCGGAAAGCTGGCCTGAATAGCGCTTCAAAAGTTGCTCGATATGCATGAGCTCCGCGGTGCGGTTGACGCGCCCGTCGACCTCCTGCTGCGGCAGCTTCTTCATGCGCAGGCCGAAGGCGATGTTCTCGAATACCGTCAGGTGCGGAAAGACCGCGTAATTCTGGAACACCATGGCGATGCCGCGGTCGCGCGGCGGCAGATGGTCGACGCGACGGCCGCCGATCCAGACCTCGCCCTGGCTTGGCGTTTCCAGCCCGGCGACGATCCTCAGCAGCGTGGTCTTGCCGCAGCCCGAGGCGCCAAGCAGCACCATGAATTCCTGGTCGGTGATGGTCAGGTCGATCGAATGCAGTGCGGTGAAGCCGCCGAAACGTTTTGCCACCTGCTTGATGACGATCTCAGCCATCGGCGTTCTCTTTTGTGCGCGTCATCGATTGGCGATCCCCCACATGGCGAACAGATATTTGCGGACGGCGAAGATGAAGATCAGCGCCGGAATGACCAGTGCCGCGCCACCGGCAAATTTGAGGTAGAGCGGCGACTCGCCGAGGCTCTGCAGCAGGAAGGCGGTCAGCGTCCGGTTCTCTATGGTGAGCACTGCGGCGGCAAACACCTCGTTCCAGGAGATGGTGAAGGCAAACACCGCCGACGCCGCGATGCCCGGCAGCGCCAGCGGCAGAATGACTTTTCGGAATGCCTGCAATCTCGTGCAGCCCAGCGTCCAGGCAGCTTCCTCCAGCTCGACTGGGATGCCGGAGAACAGCGAGAAGGTGATCAGCACGGCAAACGGCAGCGCCAGCGTGGTGTGGACCAGCGCCAGCCCGATCGCGGTATCGTCGAGGCCGGTGCGGATGAACATCACCGCCAGCGGCAGCGCCAGCAGCGGCAGCGGGAAGGCGCGGGTCATCAGCACGAGGAAACGGAACGTTTCCTTGCCTGGAAAATCGAAGCGCGACAGCGCGTAGCCCGCGGGTGCGCCGAAGCCGATCGAGAGCAGCATCGTCAGCGTGGCGACGAGAACGGAGTTCCACAGCGCCTTGGCGACACCGGCGAAATTGATGAAGAAAGAAAGGCTGCCGAAATCGAATGACGGGAAGAAGCGCTTGGGAAAGGCGGTCACCTGTTCCGGCGACGACAGCGCGTTGACGATCAACAGATAGATCGGCAGCAGCACCCAGACGCAAAGCAGGATGACGGTGGCGACCAGCAACCAGTTACCGGCTTTGCGGGCCTCAGGCGCGGCGATCGAGAGCTCCGCGACCGTGCTCATATCCGCGCCTCCTTCGGCACACGCAGCACCCGCAGGAAGAACAGCGTGAAACCGATCGAGATGGCGAGGATGAACAGCGCCATGGCGGCGGCGACATTGTGGTCCTGCAGCGTGAACTGCCAATTGTAGGTCTCGCCCATCAGCACCGGCAGATTGGTGCCGCCGAGTGCTGCAACCACGGCAAAGACTTCAAAGGCAAGGATGACGCGCAGGATGATGGCCGTCTGCAGGCTTGGGCGCAGCAGAGGCAGCGTGATCTTGATGAAGCGCTTCCACGGGCTAGCGCCAAAAACCTCCGCCGCCTCGTAGTATTCCCGGGGGATCAGCCCCATGCCGGCGACTAGAATGACCATCATGATGGCGGTCGCGCGCCAGATCTCGGCCAGCGCCACGGCGATGAAGATCGTCAGCTTGCTCTGGTAGCCGAGGAACATAACCGGCCTGTCGATGACGCCGAGATTGGAGAGCAAGGTGTTCAGGAAGCCGGACTGGTCGAAGATGGCGAGCCAGATCAGCCCGGCGGCGAGATCGGAGATGCCGAGCGGAATAGCGAAGATGTAAAGCGCAGCGCCGCGCCCGGTTTCAAGCCGCGACACCACCGTTGCCATCAGCAGCGCCATTACCAGTTGGATCGGCACGACGATGGCGCTCAGCAGCAGCGTATTGCGGACAGTGACCGGAAACTTCCAGCTGCCCGCCATGGTGCGGAAATTATCGAGCGTAAAACCGCCGTCGCGGGTGAACGCCTCGAAGGCAACCAGCGCGAACGGGTAGAGGAAGAAGACGCAGAGGAACAGCGTCGCCGGCATCAGCAGCAGATAGGGAAGGGCCTTGCCGTGCATGGAGCGCTCTCTATTCGACGCTTGAAAAAAGGGTGGGCGCCCGGCGCGCTAGAAATCCGGACGCCCAGGGAGGATTCCTAATCGACCGGGCAGGCGCCTTGCGATGGCTTGTCAGGCGCCCAGCACGGCGCCTTCGCCTGTTCGATGATCGCTTTCAGCGCCGTCGCCTGTTCGTCGAGCACGCCGTGCGCATCCTCGCCGCCGAGCACGATGCGCTCGAAGCTGTCGGTGTAGATCTGATTGAACTTGCCGCCGAGGCCGCCAAGTCCCATCGGCAGCAGCGCCGGCAACGCATCGGGAGCTCCGGTCATGGTGGCGATCACTGGGCTGAAAGCCTTCACCGAGGCCGGCATGTCGTCGGGCAGCTTGACGTCGACGATGGGGAAGAAGTTTGTCGCCTTCAGCGTCGCGATCTGGGTTTCCGGTTTCAGCATATAGGCGACCAGCGCCTTGGCCTTGTCCATGTCAGGCGAGGTCTTCGGGATAGCGACACCGGCCACCACCGGCATGTAGCCGCGGCCTGCCGGGCCAGCCGGCGCCGGGAAGGCGACGAAGTCATTGGGTTTCTGGTTAAAGGCGTCGGCAAGCCGCGCCACGTGGTCGAATGCCACCCACACTTCGCCGGTCAGCAGCGGCTCCTGCATGAAGGCATAGTTGGTCGAATTCGGGTTGGTGTACTGCCACAACTCCTTGAATTTGTTCCACGCCGTCTCGGCCTCCGCCGAGCGGAACTTGGTCACCATCGAACCGGTATAAGACGGAAGGAGAAAACCCTCGAAGAAACGATGCTTCAGCCCTTTCGGGCCGGCCGGAAAACCGAACTTGGGCGAACCGGTCTTTTCCGCGATGTTTTTCGCCCACTCGATCAGTTGGTCATAAGTGATGGTGTTGAGATCGGTGCCGGCCGGCAGATATTGCAGCGCCTGTTTGTTTGCCGCCATCAGAAAGGTGGCCTGCATCCATGGCAGGTACTTCTGCTCGCCGGTGCCGAGCATGCCGAGCTTCTTGTAGGTCTCGTTGACCTTGACGCCACCGAGATCGACGCCAGAGAGATCGACAAGGTTCGCGCCCACGGTGGAGAAGTCTCCGTGCAGGCCGCCGAGCACACCTATGGTGCCGGAGCCGGCCTGCAGTTCGGCCTGAAGGCGGGTGAGCCAGGGCCCGTCCTCGGCGACCTGATAGTCAACCTGGCCGTCAAACCCCTTCAGCACTTCGCTGCGCATCTTCTGTGTCTCTTCCACTGGTCGCGCCTGTGTCGACCAGAACAACACCTGCTGGGCTTGTGCTGCGCCGGCAGCAAGCGACAACGCCAGCACTGCACCTGCCAATGTCCTCAACGCATTCATCGTCATCTTCCTCCCTGGTTGTGCGCCGCTAAGGCGTCAGTTCCGTCCTGTGGATGCCGGGCCATGGCTTGCCCGTGAGACAAGTATCGGCCGCACCAGCCGCGTCAGCGGCGTGGTCGGCCTGTCGCCAATGACGGTCAGCAGCATCTCGCCGATCTCGCGCGCGCACTGGCGGATCGAGGCGTCGAAAGTGGTCAGCCCCGGCGGCGCATAGGCGGAGGCGGCTATGTTGTCGAAGCCGATCACCGACAGGTCGCGAGGAATGGCAAGTCCGGCGCGCCCCGCCTCTTCCATCACAGTCAGCGCCAGCTCGTCGAACAGCGCGACAATCGCCGTCGGCCGCTCGGCAGCGTGCAGCAGCCGGTTGATCGCCTGGATGCGGGCACCGCGATCGAAACGCGGCGCCGTCGCCACATCGAGCCTGACCGACGGATCGCCCCGGCGGGCGATCGCGGCGGCGAGCCCATCCTGCCTAAGATGGCGAAACGTCATCGGCTCGGAAATCGTCACCAGGCCGAAATGCCGGTGTCCAAGGTCGTAGAGCATGTCGAAGGCTTCGCCGAAAGCATGTGCGCCATCGGTATCGAGCCAATGGTAGGCAAAGTCGCCGTCGAGCAGCCTGCCATGCGCGACGAACGGGAAATTGCGTTGGCGCAAATAGGCAAGCCGCTCGTCGACCTCGGCGATACGGGTGACGACGACCCCGTCGGCGCGGCCCGATTCGACGACATGGCGAAGCACGGAAAGTTCCGACTGGCCCTGCGCCGCTGCGGCCAGGATCAGGTCGGAGCCGTGCGAAACCAGCCCTTCGCCGAGCCCTGTGACGAATTCGCCGAGGAAGGAATCGACCAGATTGGGGCCGCGGATCGGCAGCACCATGCCGATAAAGCCGCTGCGGCCGGAGACCAGCGTGCGGGCTGCGGTATTCGGCACATAGCCGGCCAGGCGCGCGGCCTCGGTGACACGTTGGCGCGTTTTCAAGGCGATCTGCTCGTGGCCGGCAAGGGCCCGCGAAACGGTGGTGATTGACAGGCCGAGCTGCGCAGCAAGTTCCTTGAGGGTGGTAACGCGGGCCGGCATCGTTCCTCCCGAACGAAGTTTGAAACGTTTGTAATCACTTCAAGCGAAATTGCAAACGTTTTAAATGGCGCGCGGTTGGTGTGATTTCTTGCCCGTTGGGTAGCGCGGCCCTATCGACCCCGGCCCGCAAGCTCCTGGTCGGCGATTTAAACGCAGCGGTTGCTTGACTCGGGCGACGCCTTGTGAAAAATTTTGCAGCAACTGATAAAAATATCAAAGGGCGGAAATGGTTGGTTTTGGCAACGGCCTGCTGCGCGACGATGAGACAGGTATGGCAGCCCGTGCCGCCTGGCTTCACTATGCCGGCGGCCTGACCCAGTCGGAGGTCGCCAAGCGGCTCGGCCTGACCAGCCTCAAGGCGCATCGCCTGATCACCAAGGCCAATCAGGAAGGCCTGGTCAAAGTCTATATCGACGGCGAAGTCTCCGAATGCGTGGAGCTTGAGGACGAGTTGTCCGGCCGCTACGGCCTCGACTATTGCGAGGTGGTTCCGGACTTCGATGCCGAAGACCTGCCGCTCAAGGCGCTCGGCATCGCCGGCGCGCAGTTTCTCAAGCGCGAGATCGAACGCGGCGAGGAGGCGCTGATCGGCGTCGGCCACGGCCGCACGCTTGCCGCCTGCGTGGAGTATCTGCCGCGCATATCGGCCGGCCGGATCCGTTTCGTCTCGCTGCTTGGCGGCCTGACGCGCAAGTTCTCGGCCAATCCGCATGACGTCATCCACCGCGTCGCCGAACGGACCGGTGCGGAGGCCTATGTGATGCCCGTACCGATGTTCGCCAACACGGTCGAGGATCGAACCGTGTTGCTCGGGCAGAAGGGCGTCAGCGATGTCTTCGACCTCGCCAAGTCCGCCGACTTGCTTATCGCCGGCATCGGCACCGCCGAGCGTGAGGCCTCGCTTGTCGCCACCGGTATGATCGAGAAGGGCGAAATGGAGGAGATCCGCCGCAATGGCGGCGTCGGCGAACTGCTCGGGCATTTCTTCGACGACGCCGGAAAGGCCGTTGCGACGACGCTTTCCGACCGGGCGCTGGCGCTGGCGCGCGAAGACATCAGCAACCGCAGGATCGTCGCCGTCGCCGGCGGCAAGGTGAAGGTTCGTGCCATCAAATCAGTGCTGGAGGGCCGCTATCTCAAAGGCTTGATAACCGACGAGCGGACGGCGCGATCGCTCGTGGAACAGACGCCGGTCGGGTAGCCGGCAACCATTTCGTTGAAACTACCCTGTGGAGGAGAAGAGAAATGCATGAGAAAGAGAAAGACCTCATCGACGCGTTCCTGCGTGGACAAGTCGACCGCCGTGGGCTGATCAAGGGCCTCGGTGCAATGGGCCTTGCCGCCAGCACCGCCGGCACACTGCTCAATTTCGGGCAGACCCGCGCCCTGGCGGCTGATTTCGACTGGCAGGCGCATAAGGGCAAGACCATCAAGCTGTTACTCAACAAGCATCCTTACGCCGATGCGATGATCGCCAACCTCGACAATTTCAAGCAGTTGACCGGCATGAATGTCGTCTATGACGTGTTCCCCGAAGACGTCTATTTCGACAAGGTTACCGCCGCGCTGTCGGCCAGCTCGCCCGAATACGATGCCTTCATGACCGGCGCCTACATGACCTGGACCTACGGCCCGGCCGGCTGGATCACCGACCTCAACGAATGGATCAAGGATCCGGCCAAGACCAACCCGAAATATGCCTGGGACGACTTCCTGCCAGGCGTCAGAAAGTCCTGCGCCTGGAACGGCCAGCCTGGCGGAGTGCTCGGCTCCGACGACGCCAAGCAGTGGTGCATTCCGTGGGGCTTCGAACAGAACAACATCACCTACAACAAGGGCATGTTCGACAAGGTCGGCGTCAGCGTTCCCGGCAATATGGATGAGATGGTCGCTACGGCGGCGAAGCTCACCAAGGACGTCGGCGGTGGCGTCTACGGCATCGGCGTGCGCGGCTCGCGCTCCTGGGCAACGATCCACCCGGGCTTCCTGTCGGCCTACGCCAATTTCGACCAGAAGGACCTGAACGTCTCGGCTGACGGCAAGCTGTCGGCCGCGATGAGCACCGCCGAATCCAAGGCTTTCCACAAACAGTGGGTCCAGATGATTCAGGAGAGCGGCCCGAAGGACTGGTCGACCTATACCTGGTACCAGGTCGGCACCGATCTCGGTGCAGGCGCCTCGGCGATGATCTACGATGCCGACATTCTCGGCTACTTCATGAATGGCGGCGATAACAAGATGGCCGGCAAGCTCGCCTTCGCGGCGTTCAAGGCCAATCCCGCCGCCAAGGCACCGACGCCCAATATCTGGATCTGGTCGCTGTCGATGTCCAACTTCTCCAAGGACAAGGACGCCACCTGGTACTTCATGCAATGGGCATCCGGACCCGAGCATGCACTGTTCGGTGCGACCAAGATGGACTTCGTCAATCCGGTCCGCCAGTCGGTCTGGAACGACCAGATGTTCCGGGACAAGTTGAACAAGAGCTATCCCGGTTATGTCGAGATGTTCGACGTCTCGGCGCCGGGCGCCAGCATCAAGTTCACTCCGCAGCCGCTGTTCTTCGATCTCACCACCGAATGGGCGGCGACGCTGCAGAAGATGGTGGCCAAGGAAGTGCCGGTCGACGAGGGCCTCGACAAGCTCGCCGAGAGCATCAACGGTCAGCTCAAGGAAGCCGGGCTCGGCTAAGGCGCGGCAAAGGCTGGCCCGTCGCGGGCCAGCCTTTGAGATGTGATCGTTTGCGACGCGGTCCCGAAAGGTGCCGCCTGCTCGCCCGACCGGCCGCCTTGCTCCCTTGGGCGGCCGGGACGGCGAAGCAACAGGATGACGGAGCAGCAGATGACTGCGGCGACAATACAAAGAAACGGGCCGTCGGGCTTCAGGATCAGCAAGCGTGTGCTGCCTTACCTCCTCAGCCTGCCGGCCCTGCTGGTCTGCATCGGAATCCTGATCCCGTTCCTGACCTCGGTGGTCTATTCGTTCCAGCGCTACCGGTTGAGCCAACCCTGGGCGCGGCAGTTCAACTGGGGCGACAACTATATCTCCTTCTTCACCGACCCGAAGTTCTGGAACACGCTGGAGATTTCGCTGCTCTACGCCGGCATCACCGTCGTGCTCGAGCTGCTTCTCGGTCTCGGCATCGCCATGCTGCTGCAGAAGCGCTCGACGTTAAACAACTTCATCTCGATCATGCTGTTGATGCCGCTGATGACGGCGCCGGCGCTCGCCGCGCTGATGTGGAAGCTGATGACCAATCCCGGCTTCGGTGTGCTCAGCTATCTCGCTAGCCTGATCGGGCTGCAGGATTTCCGCTGGGCCTCGTCTCCGTCGACGGCATTGCTCACCGTCGTCCTTGTTGACATCTGGGTCTACACGCCTTTCATCATGATCCTACTGCTTGCCGGACTGCGCAGCCTGCCGACGCAGCCCTTCGAGGCGGCAGCACTCGACGGCGTGCCGCGCAGCTTCGTCTTCTTCCGCATCACCCTGCCGATGCTGACCCCCTATATCCTGACAGCGACGCTGTTCCGCCTGCTCGATTCAATCCAGCAGTTCGACATCATCTACGCCATGACCCAAGGCGGCCCGGGCGATACGCTGACCGTCTTCCAGGTGGAGGCCTATCTCAACTTCTTCCAGTCGACCAATGTCGGCCGCTCGGCAGCACTGATGATCATCCTGTGGGCGATCACCTATTTCCTCTCGAACATTTTCATCAAGAACTGGCTGCGGCTGCGCGAACGCGCCCGCGGCCATGCATAGGAGGCTGGCATGGAACACACCTCCCTTCTCGAACGCATCCTGCGTGGCATAGCCCTGGCGCTGGTCGTGATCTTCTTCATGTTCCCGATCGTCTGGATCCTGATGATGTCGTTCCAGACCAACGAGACAATCCTGCGGATCCCGCCGCAGCTTGTCTTCGAGCCGACGCTCGCCAACTACACCGCCTTGATCACAGGCAAGCTGATGACGGCAGCCGGCACGCTCGACATCGCCTTCATGCGCAATCTCTGGAATTCCGTCTTCCTGTCGGTCACCTCGGTTGCCGTCGCGCTACTGCTCGGCGTTCCCGCAGCCTATGCCTTTGCCCGGCACAAATTCCGCGGCTCGGAGGACATCGCCTTCACGCTGCTGTCGTTCCGGTTCGCGCCGGCGCTGCTGGTGCTTTTGCCGCTCACCCTCTATTTCCAGAAGCTCGGGCTGGCCAACACCTATATCGGGCTGATCTGGGTCTACCAGCTGATCTGCCTGCCGCTGATCCTGTGGATCGTGCGCGGCTATTTCGAGGATATTCCGGCCGACATCGAATACGCCTACCGCATTGCCGGCCATTCCTGGTTTGCCACCTTCCGCAAGATCGCGTTGCCGCTCGCCGGGCCGGGCATTGCCGCTGCCGGCCTGCTCGCCTTCATCTTCGCCTGGAACAATTTCGTCTTTGCGCTGGTGCTCGCCTCGGCCGACAAGCAGCCTGTGACGGTCGGCGCGCTGGCGTTCATCACCTCCTCCGGCATCCAGTACGGCCAGATCTCAGCCGCGATCGTGCTGTCGATCACGCCGACGCTGGCGCTCGCGCTTTATGCGCAGCGCTATCTCGTCGAAGGCCTGTCGCTTGGCGCGGTGAAAGGATAGTCCGATGGCAAGCCTCGAACTGCGAAACATCGTCAAGCGCTACAAAAGCCAGACCGTTCTCGACAATCTGTCGCTGACCGTCGCCGACGGCGAAACGCTGGTCCTGTTCGGGCCGTCCGGCGCCGGCAAGACGGTGCTATTGCGGCTGGTCGCCGGCGTCATCGACCCCGACGAGGGAAAGATCCTCATCGGCGGCGAGGACATGACCGACGTCGACGCCGAGTTCCGCGGCGTCGGCATGGCATTCCAGAACTTCGCGCTGTTCCCGCATATGACGGCGTTCGACAACATCGCCACGCCGCTGCAGGCGAAGCATTCGTCGCAGGGCGCGATCAAGGCTGGCGTCGAGAGCGTCGGCAAGCTGTTGAAGATCGGCCATGTGCTCAGCCACAAGCCGCGGGCGCTGTCCAACGGCCAGAAGCAGCGCACTGCGCTTGCCCGCGCCCTGGTCGGCTCGCCGCCGCTTCTGCTGCTCGATGATCCCTTGCGCAACGTCGATGCCAAATTGCGCTTCGAAATGCGGCTCGAACTGCCAAGACTGCTCGCCGATCGTGGCGCAACTGTTGTCTACGTCACCCAGGACTACAAGGAAGCGATGGCGCTTGGCGATCGCATCGCAGTGATGTCGCAAGGCGTCGTGAAACAGCTAGGCACACCCGAACAGATCTATCGCGAGCCGGCCAACGTCGAGATCGCCCGGCTGTTCGGCGACCCGACCATCAACCTGCTCGACGTCAAGCCGTCCCGGGATGCCAAGGGCGTCTATGTCGGCCTGTCCAATGTCCAGGTCCATCTGGCGGGCGCGCATGAGGCGGCGGTCGGCCGTGACTGCGTGATCGGCTTGCGGCCGGAGGCGCTGGCCTTTGTTGACGAAGGCACGTCCGGCGCCATCCCGGTGACGGTCGAGGCCGAGACGCCGCTCAACGAGAAGATCGTCACACTGGTGCGCACCGTGCGAGGCCGTGAAATCCTGGTTTCGCGTCCGTCCGGGATACCGGGTCAATCCGAGGGCAGGGCGCATATCGCTGTCGACAGCAAAAGCGCCCTGCTGTTCGATCGTGCAAGCGGCGAGCGCATTGGCTCGAAAAATGTCGTCAATTTGCGCAGTGGAGAAGCGGCATGAGCCCGAGCGCAATCACCATTTCGGGCGTCGACAAGTTCTACGGTCCGGTCGACCGCGGCGTGCACGCCGTCAAGAACCTGACGATGGAAATCGCCAAGGGCGAGATCGTGGCACTGCTCGGCTCATCCGGCTGCGGCAAGACCTCGACATTGCGCATGATCGCAGGCTTCGAAGAGGTCTCGCGCGGCACAATCTCGGTTGCCGGCCGCAAGGTGCACACGTTGCCGCCGGTCAAGCGCAACGTCGCGATGGCCTTCGAGGGCTATTCGCTCTACCCGCCCCTGACCGTGCGCGAGAACATGGCCTTCGCCCTCAAGGCTGCCAGGCTGGCTAAGAGCGCGGTCGATGCAAAGGTTGCTCATATCGCCAAGCTGCTTGAGATAGAGGACATTCTCGAGCGCTATCCGAGCTCGATCTCCGGCGGCCAGCAGCAGCGCGCCAGCCTCGGCCGGGCGCTGATCCGCGAAGCCAACCTGCACCTGCTGGACGAGCCGATGGGCCAACTCGAGCCGCAGCTTCGCGCTGTGCTGCGCGGCCGCATCAAGCACTTCATCAAGGAGCGCGGCCTGACCGCGATCCTGGTCACCCACGATCAGACGGAGGCCAATGCGCTGGCCGACCGTATCGCCGTCATGGAAGGCGGCGTGCTGCAGCAGTTCGATACGCCTGACAGGATCAAGGAGCGGCCGGCAAACCTGTTCACCGGCACCTTCGTTGGCGAGCCGCCAATGAATGTCTTCGAAGCCTATGTCGGCACGACTGACGGCAAGATCAATCTCAAGCTGCCCGACGGGCTTTCGCTCGACTACGACAAGGATGCCTTCAGCGGCCCGGTTCGCGACGAATTGCTCAACCGGCAGCGCGTCGTCATCGGCGTCAGGCCTTATGCTGTCCGCCGCTCCAAGGACGGCGTGCCGGCCACGGTTTCGGCCAATCAATGGCTCGGCGATCAGACCCATATCGCCGCCGATTTCGCCGGCGGTTCGCTGGTTCTGGTTGAGCATGACCGGACCCGCCTGGAGCTCGGGGCGCCGATCAAGGTCAGCATCGATCCAAAAAACCTGCACGTCTTCGATCAGGCGAGCGGTGACGCCATTTCGCATGGCACGGAGCTTGCCTGATGCGGGATGTGCTGATCGGCGTCGACGCCGGCACGTCTGTCATGAAATCCGTCGCCTTCGACACGGCGGGCAGGCAGATCGCGGCCGCCGCGCTGCCCAACAAGTACGAGACACTGCCGGGCGGCGGCGCCGAGCAGGACTTGACACGCACCTGGGCCGATACCGCGACGACCTTGCGCGAGCTTGCCAACAAGGTGCCGGACCTCGCCAGCCGGACCATTGCCATCGCCGTGACCGGGCAGGGCGACGGCACCTGGTTGATCGACAAGGATGGTGAGCCGGTGGCCAAGGGCTGGCTGTGGCTCGACGCGCGCGCTGCCGCGGTCGTCGAGGAGATACGCGCGCGGCCCGAGGACCGGCTGCGCTTCGAAAAGACCGGCAGCGGGCTCGCTGCCTGCCAGCAAGGATCGCAGTTCGTCTTCATGAAGCGCCACATGCCCGCGATGCTTGCCAATGCAGCGACGGCCTTCCACTGCAAGGACTGGCTCTATTTCAAGTTGACCGGCCAACGCGCCACCGACCCGTCCGAGGGCACCTTTACCTTCGGCGACTTCCGCACGCGCGGCTATTCAGATGATGTGCTCGAGGTACTCGGAGTCACCGATCTCCGGCATCTGCTGCCGCCGATCGTAGATGGCACCAGGCAAAGCACCTCGCTGTCGGCGGCAGCAGCCAAAGCGACCGGTCTGCTCGCCGGCACGCCGGTCGTTCTGGCCTATGTCGATGTCGCCTGCACGGCGCTTGGCGCCGGCCTGTTCGATCGCGAGCGCAAGCCGGGATGCTCGATCATTGGCTCCACCGGAATGCATATGCGGCTTGCCGAAACGCCGGAGGAGGTTCTGCTCAATGAGGCTGCAACCGGCTACACGATGACGATGCCGGCACCGGGCGTCTTTGCGCAGATGCAGTCGAACATGGCGGCAACGCTCAATATTGACTGGGTCCTTGGCCTCGCCTCCGGCATTCTCGCCTCGCAAGGTATCACACGGACCAATGGCGAGATGATCGCGCTGGTCGACCAGTGGATATCGTCGTCCGAGCCAGGCTCGTTGCTCTACCAGCCTTATGTCTCGGAGGCCGGCGAGCGCGGCCCGTTCGTCGATGCCAATGCCCGGGCCGGCTTCATCGGCATTTCGTCCAGGCACGGCTATGCCGACATGGTTCGTGCGGTGTTCGAGGGACTGGCTTTCGCGGCACGCGATTGCTACGCCGCCATGGGGCCGCTGCCCAAGGAAATCCGCCTGACCGGCGGAGCGGCCAGGAGCCCGGCGCTGCGCAATATCCTGGGTGCTGCGATCGGCGCCGACATTCGCACCAGCGAGCGCGAGGAGGCCGGTGCGGCGGGCGCTGCAATGATTGCTGCGGTCTGCGTCGGCCAGTACGCATCGATGGACGATTGCGTCAGTGAATGGGTCACACCGTTGCTCCGTGCGTCCGAGCCCAGCGATCGAAAACTTGCCGCTGCCTATGAGGCGATGGCTCCGTCCTACACATTGGCGCACGAGGCGCTGCGGCCAGTCTGGCGTTCGCTGGCCGCGTCCAGGCAAACCGACGTGAATTGAGAAGAGCATGCCCAAGAAAATTGCGATCATCGGCGACCGCTTCATGCTTCCGAACGTGTTTCGCGAGAAAATCGAGGCGGCCTGCGGCGACAATCTCGACATCCGCACCGTTGAAACCGCTTGGCCCGACGAGCCGATGCAATTCGGCAATGCGGCGCTCGGCCTCGACAAGGTCAAGGAGTATTTCGGCGATCCGGACGAGGTGGTCGATTTTATCGGCGATGCCGAAATTTTTGTTACCCAGCTTGCGCCGCTCTCCGAAGCCATGATGCAGCGCCTGCCCACACTCAAGCTGGTTGCGGTGTCGCGCGGCGGGCCGATCAACATCGACATGGCTGCCGCCAAGACCCATGGCATCACGGTGGTCAATGTGCCCGGCCGCAACGCCAGCGCGGTGGCCGAGTTCACCATTGGCGCCATTCTCGCCGAAACGCGGCTGATCCGCGTCGGTCACGAAGCCTTGCGCAAGGGCGAGTGGCGCGGCGATCTCTACCGCGCCGACCGCACCGGCCGCGAGCTCAACGAAATGACCGTTGGCGTCATCGGCTATGGCAATATCGGCACCAGGCTGGTTCGGCTGCTGCGTGCTTTCGGCTGTCGCATCCTGGTCTGCGATCCCTATGTGCAGTTGAGCGTCGAGGACCGCAATGCCGGCGTCGAGCTGGTAGCGCTGGACGATCTGCTGTCGCGCTCCGATGTGGTCACGCTGCATTCTCGGGTCACCGAAGAGACGCGCGGTCTCATCGGCAAGGACGCTATTGCCCGGATGAAGCCAGGCGTAATCTTCGTCAATACCGCGCGCGGACCGCTGGTCGACTACGATGCACTCTACGAGGCGCTCGTCTCGGGACAGATCGGCAGTGCCATGTTGGAGACGTTCGCCGTCGAGCCGGTGCCTGCCGACTGGCCCTTGCTGCAGCTGCCGAACGTGACACTGACGCCGCATATCGCCGGCGCGTCGGTGCGCACGGTGACTTATGCGGCCGAGCAGGCGGCCGAGGAAGTGCGCCGCTTCATCGCCGGTCTGCCTCCGGTCAATCCATGCTGACGACAGGGCATCGAGCGAGATGAACGGTGAAACCGAAATCGTCGACCTCTTCGTCGTCGGCGGCGGCGTCAATGGCGCCGGAATCGCGCGCGATGCGGCGGGCCGGGGCCTGTCGGTCATTCTTTGCGAAAAAGACGATCTCGCCGAGGGCACCAGTTCGCGATCGGGAAAGCTCGTTCATGGCGGTTTGCGCTATCTCGAATATTACGAGTTCCGCCTGGTGCGGGAGGCGCTGATCGAGCGCGAGGTGCTGCTCGAATCCGCGCCGCACATCATCTGGCCTATGCGCTTCGTGCTGCCGCACAGCCCCGATGACCGGCCGGCCTGGCTGGTCCGGCTCGGCCTGTTCCTCTACGATCATCTTGGCGGCCGCAAGCGGCTGCCGGCCACCCGCACGCTCGACCTGCGCACCGCACCCGAAGGCGCGCCGATCAAGGACGCCTTCAAGCGCGGCTTCGAATATTCCGACTGCTGGGTCGACGACGCCCGCCTGGTCGTCATCAACGCGCTCGACGCCGCCGAGCGCGGGGCCAGGATATTCACCCGCACCGCATGCATTGCCGCCCGTCGCGAACACGGCCTGTGGTCGGTGGAGATGCGCGACGGTCGAACCGGCGTCAGGACCACCGTCCGGGCACGCGCGCTGATCAACGCCGGCGGTCCCTGGGTCAACGACGTCGTCAACCGCGTGGCCGGCCAGAACTCCAAGCGGAACGTGCGCCTGGTCAAGGGCAGCCATATTGTCGTGCCAAAATTCTGGGAAGGGCGACAGGCCTATCTCGTCCAAAACAGCGACAAGCGCGTGATCTTCATCAATCCCTACCAGAACGATCTGGCGTTGATCGGCACCACCGACATCCCCTATGACGGGCGGCCGGAAGACGTCACCGCGGATGCCGGCGAGATCGACTATCTGATCAAGGTGGTCAACCGCTACTTTAAGCGCCAGCTTGCGCGCGGCGACGTCCTTCATTCGTTTTCCGGCGTCAGGCCGCTCTATGACGACAATGCCGACAATCCGAGTGCGGTGACCCGCGATTATATTTTCGAACTCGACGCTTCGGCAGGGCAGGCGCCGCTGCTTTCCGTCTTCGGCGGCAAGATCACCACCTTCCGCAAATTGGCCGAGCACGCGCTGGACCGCATCGCCCCGTTCTTTCCGAAGATGGGCAAGCCGTGGACCTCGAAAGGGCATCTGCCGGGCGGCGATATCGCCAATGCCGATTTCGAGCAGTTCCTCGGTGACCTCGGCCACGAATATCCCTGGATGCCCGCCTCCCTGGTCAAGCATTATGGCCGGCTCTATGGCACAAGGACGCGTGATCTGGTCGGCGCGGCCGGTTCGCTCGCCGAACTGGGCCGGCGCTTCGGCAAGGATTTTTTCGAGCGCGAAGCCAACTACCTGCTCGAGCACGAATGGGCCGAGACCGCGGCCGATATTCTCGAACGACGCACCAAGCACGGCCTGCATCTGTCCAGCGCGGAAAGAGAAGCGTTCGAGGACTGGTGTTCGAATCGGCTGGCAAAGGCCGGCTGATGGCCTTTACGCTGTCCCTCAACACCAATCCGCTGGTCAACCGTTTTGCCGAGCCGGACGACCTGATCGATACGATCGCCTACGACATCGGCATCCGCGACGTGCAGCTCACGCATGAGTTCATCAATCCCGGCTGGCCGGCGGCAACGATCGCCAAATTCACCCGCCTGTTCCGCTCCGCTCTCAACCGCACCGGGGTGCGCGTGACCTCGGCGATGACCGGCCCTTACGGCCGGCTCAATCATTTCGGCCATCCCGATGCCGACGTGCGACGCTACTACGTCGACTGGTTCAAGACCTTTGCCGAAATTTCGGCCGAGCTCGGCGCCGGCGGCATGGGTACGCAGTTCGCGATCTTCACCCATCGGGATTACGACGATCCTGAACGTCGCGCGCGGCTTTTCGACATCGCGCTGGCGTGCTGGCGTGAGGTTGCCGAGCATGCCCAGGCCGCCGGCTTGATCTACCTGTTCTGGGAGCCGATGTCGGTCGGCCGCGAGTTCGGCCATACGATCGAGAGCTGCCGGACGCTGCAGCGCGAGATCGATGCCGCCGGCATGGCGATCCCGCTCAAGATGATGGTCGACATCGACCATGGCGACGTGACGTCGAGCAATCCGGACGACATCGACCCTTATGCCTGGGCCGAAGCCTTTCCAAAGCAATCGCCGATCATCCACGTCAAGCAGTCGTCGATGAACAAGGGTGGCCATTGGCCGTTCATTGCCGCCCACAACAAGGACGGCCGCATCACACCGGAAAAGCTGCTGGAGACGATTCGCCGTGGCGGCGGCGTCGACAACGAGATCTGCCTCGAATTGTCGTTCCGCGAGCGCGAGCCCGTCGACCACCAGGTCATCGCCATGATCCGCGAGTCGGTCGGCTATTGGGCGCCCTTCATCGAGGCCGGCAGGGCCGATCTTTTGCCGCGAGCATGATGGATGAGCAGGAGCCGATGCGGCCCCTGCTCATCCAGAACACATCAGCCGAATTTAGGGTCGAGGCTGCCGGATTTATAGCGCCTGGCCATTTCCGATAGCGGCAGCGGCTTGATCTTCGGTGCGTTGCCGGCGGTGCCGAATTGCTCGAAACGCTCCTTGCAGAGCTTTCGCATGGCGGCCATCGCCGGCGTCAGATATTTGCGCGGGTCGAATTCGCTCGGGTTCTCGGTCAGCACCTTGCGAATGGCGCCGGTCAGCGCCATGCGGTTGTCGGTATCGATGTTGATCTTGCGCACGCCGTGCTTGATGCCGCGCTGGATCTCCTCGACCGGCACCCCCCATGTCGGCTTCATCTGGCCGCCATATTTGTTGATGATCTCCTGCAGCTCCTCCGGCACCGAGGACGAGCCGTGCATGACGAGATGCATGCTCGGCAGGCGGCGGTGAATTTCCTCGATGACGTTCATGGCGAGCACAGCGCCATCCGGCTTGCGGCTGAACTTGTAGGCGCCGTGGCTGGTGCCCATGGCGACGGCCAGCGCATCGACACGGGTGTCGCGCACGAACTGTTCGGCCTGCACGGGATCGGTCAGCAGCTGGTCGTGGCTGATGACGCCCTCGACGCCATGGCCGTCCTCCTGCTCGCCGCCACCCATCTCCAGCGATCCGAGAACGCCGATCTCGCCTTCCACCGAGACGCCGCCCCAATGCGCCATGTCGACGACGCGGCGGGTGATGCCGGAATTATAGGCGTAGTCGGCCGGTGTCTTGCCGTCTTCCTTCAGCGATCCGTCCATCATCACCGACGTGAAGCCGTGCTGGATCGCGGTGACGCAAGTGGCTTCGTTGTTGCCATGGTCGAGATGCATGCAGACCGGGATATCGGGATGGATTTCGACCAGCGCGTCGATCAGCTTGGCCAGCACCACATCGTTGGCGTAGGCTCGCGCGCCGCGGCTCGCCTGCAGGATAACCGGCGATTTGGTCTCCTCGGCTGCCTCCATGATGGCGAGGCCCTGTTCCATATTGTTCAGGTTGAAGGCAGGCACGCCATAGCCGTATTCGGCGGCATGATCGAGCAATTGTCTCAGTGTGATGCGAGCCACTCAGTAGTCTCCCGTATCCGGTTTCGAGCCAGTGTTTGCGGGCTGTTCGGTTGTCGTCGAGCCCCTGATGCTTCTGGCCGGATTTCCGCGGCACCGCAACCGCTGGGCGCTCGGCCGGCAGCAATTCTTGTTACAGCACGCGACCAGAAGCGTCATGATATCCCATAGAGACATAACATTATCACAAAAAATTTGATGGCTTGTGCGACGTTTGCTGTCATGTCTCGGAACCGGGGTGCACGAGGAAGCCGCGGAAATGAAGAGCGACGGCCGTCGGCAAGGCATCATGGATTTTCTGATGGACACCGGTACGGCCAGTGTCGACGATCTTGCCTCACGCTTCGGCGTGTCGAAGATGACCGTCCACCGCGACCTCGACGAGCTCGAGGAAAGCGGCTTTCTGCGCAAGGTGCGCGGCGGCGCCTCGATCCAGCCGAGCAGCCTTTTCGAGAGCGATTTCCGTTACCGCCAGAGATTGGCTGGCGACGAGAAAAAGCGCATCGCCGTCGCCGCCGTGAGGATGATCGAACCGGGCCAGACGGTGATTATCGACGACGGCTCGACCGCGGGCGGCGTTGCTCGGCACCTTGCCGATCTGCGTCCGCTGACGGTGATCTCGAACAACCTGGCTGTCATCCAGGATTTGGCGGGCGTTGCCGGCATCAACCTGATTGCGCTTGGCGGCCAATACAGCAAGAAGTTCCACGGCTTCTTCGGCCTGCTCGCCGAAGACACGCTGAAATCTTTGCGCGCAGATGTCGCCTTCCTGTCTTCATCGGCCATCCATGGTGCCTCTGCCTTTCACCAAGATCAGGAAGTGGTCCAGACCAAACGGCTGATGATGGCCGCAGCAGCGCGCAAATATCTGCTGGCCGATCACGGCAAGTTTGGCCGCACCGCCTTGCACTTCCTGACCGATCTCAAGGCCTTCGACATGGTCTTCACCGGCCGCGAGCCGCAGCCGCAGATGCGCGCCGCGCTGGATGGCGCTGGCGTTTCGCTGACCGTGATCGCAGACTAGGAGGGCGCGTATGGTTTATTGGGTCGGCACCAGCTGGAAAATGAACAAGACGCTCGCCGAGGCGATGGCTTTCGCCGAGGCGCTGGCGGAGTTCGTCCCCGGTTTCGACGAGCGCATTCAGCCTTTCGTCATCCCGCCATTCACGGCGGTCCGCGAGGTCAAGAAAGCGCTGTCGCCGACACGCATCAAGGTTGGCGCGCAGAACATGCATTGGGCCGACGCCGGTGCCTGGACCGGCGAGATCTCGCCGGTAATGCTGAAAGACTGCGAACTTGATATGGTAGAGTTGGGCCACAGCGAACGGCGCGAGCATTTCGGCGAGACCGACAAGGCTGTCGGGCTGAAGACTGCAGCGGCGGTGAAGCACGGTCTCGTGCCACTCATCTGCGTCGGCGAGACCTTGGCTCAACGCAACAGCGGGCAGGCCGCTGCGGTACTGGCCCTGCAGGTGCACGGCGCACTGCAGTTTCTCGAAGGCGCGGCGAAGGCGGCGACGATCCTGTTCGCCTATGAGCCGGTCTGGGCGATCGGCGACAAGGGCGTGCCGGCCAGTTCGGATTATGCCGACAGGCAGCAGGCGCTGATCAAGAAAATCGCCCGCGACCTGCTGCCCGTGGTGCCACCGGTGCTTTATGGCGGCAGCGTCAATCCGCAAAATGCCGCCGAATTGGTCGGCCAGCCCAACATAGACGGCTTGTTCATCGGCCGTTCCGCCTGGCAGGCGGAAGGCTATATCGACATCCTCAAACGCGCCTCGGCGGCGATCTGAAGCATAGAACAGGAAGGAAACCGAACATGAAAATAGCCATTGGAGCCGACAGCGCCGGCAAGCCGCTGCTCGACGTCATTGCCGCTCACCTCGCTACCAAGCCCGGCCTCACGGTTAGCGACCTCAGCCAGGCGGGCTACTATGCCGACCTGTCGCAGAAGCTCGCCCAGACCATCCTGGACGGCGAGAACGATCGCGGCATCCTGTTTTGCGGCACCGGCATCGGCGTATCCATATCCGCCAACAAGGTCCCCGGCATTCGCGCCGCACTCACCCACGACACCTATTCGGCAGAGCGCGCCGCGAAATCCAACAACGCCCAGATCATCACCATGGGCGCGCGCGTCATCGGCCCGGAACTGGCCAAGTCGATCGTCGACGCCTGGCTCGCATCGGAATTCGATGAGAAGGGACCATCGGCCGGCAATGTCCAGGCCATCGACAGGCTCGACGCGGCGAAGCGGGGCTAAGCCAGACTGTTCCGCATCGCCCTGACGATCGTCACGGCCGACGCGGCGCCAGGATCGACGTGGCCGAGCGAGCGCTCGCCGAGACGCGAAGAGCGGCCCTTGGTGGCGATCATGTCCTTGGTCGCCTCGGCGCCGCTTTCGGCCGCGGCAAGTGCCGCATCCAGGCTCTCGGACAGGCTCTTGCCGGCTTGCTTCGCGGCACCCGCTGCCTGCGCTGCCGGCAGCCAGGCGTCGACCATGGTTTTTTCGCCGAGCTCGGCCTTGCCGCGATCCTGGATGCCTTGTGCCATCGCCCGGAACATGGCGATGACGTCAGCGTCCTCCAGAATTGCCTTGCCTTTCACGGCGGCGGCACCGCGCATGAAGGCGGTCGCATAGAGCGGGCCCGACGAGGCGCCGACTGCGTTGAGAAACGACTTTGCCGCGGTGTTGAGCAATGCTGTCGGCTCGGTCGACGCATCGATCTGGTCCAGCGCGTCGCGCACAGCGCCGAAGCCTAGTGCCATGGCGATGCCATGGTCGGCGTCGCCGATGACACCGTCGAGCTGGCAGAGCCTGTCCTTATCGGCGTCGATCGCCGCCGCGATCGCATTGAACATTCTTTTCAATTTGGCCGTATCGGTGGATGTCATGATGCTCTCTCAGCCGGCACGGAACATGGCGCAGTCGCAGGGATGGTCGAGCATCTCCTGCAATTCGCCGTCGAGATGCATCAGCGTCACCGAGGCGCCGGCCATTTCGAGCGACGTGCAATAATTGCCGACCCAGGTCGCGTGGACGGAAACGCCGATATCGTCGAGCCTCTGCTTGACGCGTCGGTTCATGATGTAAAGCTCCATCAACGGCGTTGAGCCGAGCGAATTGACGAGCACGGCGACCTTGTCGCCGCGCGCCGGCGCCATCTCGTCGAGCATCTTGTCCAGCATCTCGTCGGTGATCTCGTCGGCGGTTTTCAACTTTCCACGCGCGATGCCTGGTTCGCCGTGGATGCCCATGCCGATCTCCATCTCGTCCGGACCGATCTCGAAATTCGGCCGGCGGGTCTGCGGCAGCGAGCAGGGCGACAGCGCCACGCCCATGGTGAAGGTGTGATCGTTGGCCTTCCTGGCGATGCGTTCGCATTCATCGAATGACAGCATCTGGTCGCATGCGGCACCGGCCGTCTTGAAAATGAAGAAATTGCCGGCGACGCCGCGCCGCTTCTGCCTCTGGTCGCGTGGCGCCGAGGCGACGTCGTCGGTGGTAAGCACGGTGCGCACTTCGATGTCGTCCATCGCCGCCATCTCTGCGGCCATGTCGAAGTTCATCACGTCGCCAGCATAGTTGCCGTACATAAACAGCACGCCGGCGCCGCCGCTGGCCGCCTTGGCGCATTCGAGGATCGGGTCCGGCGGGGGCGAGGCGAAGACATTGCCGATCGCGGCCGCGTCGGCCAGCCCCTTGCCGACGAAGCCGAGGAAGGTCGGCTCGTGGCCGGAGCCACCGCCAATGACGAGGCCGACCTTGCCGGGGCGTGGGCCGTCGCGGGCGATGATGGAGCGCGGACTTCCCTCCGCACTTCTGAGATGGCGCGGATGCGCAGCCAGGATGCCCTCCAGCATCTCGTCGACGGAGCGGTTACCGTCATTGATGATCTTCTTGGTTTGCACCGGCATCCTCCCTGGTTTTCGTGAGATACTACAGCGCCTTACCGGGATTTCCACCCGCGACGGAGATTTCATGCCGCGATGCGTTCGCGTGCCGCCAGCAGTTGCACGCAGGCACTGGCCGCCTCTTTGCCCTTGACCTTGAAATGCTCGAAGAAGAAGCGGTGATGGTCCGCGCTGTCATGGTAGTTGTGCGGCGTCAGCACCGCCGAAAGCACGGGCACGCCAGTCGACAATTGCACGTTCATCACGCCGTCGATCACAGCGCCCGCCACGAATTCATGGCGGTAGATGCCGCCATTGACGACAAACGCCGCGCCGAGGATCGCCGCATAGCGACCGGTCTGGGCCAAGGGTCTTTGCATGCAGGGGAATCTCATAGGCACCCGGCACGTCGAAGACATCGACGGCAAAGCGTTTCTCCCCGAGAACCGCCAGTTCCGCCTCGAACGCTTCAACGCATTGGTCGACGATGTCGGCGTGCCAGCGCGCCCGAATGACGGCAACGCGGATCGTTTCATAGTTTTTCCGGGAATGCTGATTCATGGGTCCATCCTTCCGTTTCGAACCAGAATCAGGACGCACGATACGGAATCCGAACCGCGAAAGCGGACCGTCTTCCATTCGTTCTCTTCCATCCGGACTTTGACCGTCGGCTCCGGAATCACACCGGATCTGCTGACCCTTCCGATCATCTGGAAGGCGCTCGCGGGCTTGGGCCGAAACCCTTCACCGCCGGTGGGGACTTTCACCCCGCCCTGAGAACATTGACGGCAGATGTATGGGAGGGCAGGGCTGTACTGTCAATCGCGGCGCCGACCGCGGATCATCCGCGCTCGGGAAACATCGCCTTCAGGCCTTCGCGCGAGGCCGTAGCGACACCACGTTCGGTGATCAAACCGGTGACCAGCCGCGCCGGCGTCACGTCGAAGGCCGGATTGGCCGCCGGCGTGGCTTCCGGCGACACGCGGACCTGGGCGATCTCGCCGGAAGCGGTCTTGCCCCAGACCAGCGAGACCTCGTCGGGCGAGCGCTGTTCGATCGGGATTTCGGCCAGCCCGTCGCCCACGGTCCAGTCGATCGTCGGCGACGGCAGCGCGACATAGAACGGCACGTCGTTGTCGGCGGCCGCCAGTGCCTTGAGATAGGTACCGATCTTGTTGCACACATCGCCGTTGGCTGTGGTCCGGTCGGTGCCGACGACGACCATGTCGATCTGGTCGCGCTGCATCAGATGGCCGCCGGCGTTGTCGACGATGAGCGTATGCGGCACGCCGTGGCCGGCCATCTCCCAGGCGGTCAATTGGGCACCCTGGTTGCGGGGTCGCGTTTCATCGACATAGACATGGACTGGAATGCCGGCTTCCGTCGCCAGATAGATCGGCGCGGTGGCGGTGCCGTAGTCGACGGTGGCCAGCCAGCCGGCATTGCAGTGGGTCAGGATGTTGACTGGTTCGCCCGGCTGCTTGCGCGCCGCGATCGCCTTGATAATTTCGAGCCCATGGGCGCCGATGGCGCGGTTGAGGCCGACATCCTCGTCGGCGATCTCGCCGGCACGCCGATACGCAGCCGCGGCACGTTCTGCCAGGGGAAGCGTCAGCAGGAAGCGCTGCATTTCGTTCAGCGCCCAGCGCAAATTGATCGCCGTCGGGCGCGTTTCGTGCAAGGTTGCCCAGACGACGTCGAGTGCTGCATCCGACGGGTCGTCGGCCATCTGCATGGCGACGCCATAGGCCGCGGTGACGCCGATCAGCGGCGCCCCGCGCACCCACATGTCGCGGATTGCCGTGGCGATGCCGGCGACGGTATCGATCTTTTCGATGCGGAAATCATGCGGTAGCCAGCGCTGGTCGATGATCTCCACCGAACGCCCGTCGTCACTCGGCCAGATGGTGCGGTAGTGGCGGTCGCCGACGTTCAAATCCTGCTCTCCCGTTCGATCAGCGCGGCCAACCGGTTGACCTCGTCGATGCTGTGGATCTGGCGCCGGTTGACGGCGAGGTGACGGCCGAATTTCAGCGCCTTTGCCTCACATCTGGCGCGCAGATCCGGATCGGCAATAGTCTCGAAATCGGCATTGTGGGCAAGGCCGAGAATGCGCCGGTGAACCTCGACGCCGGCAAAGCCGAGCAGATCGGTCCAGATCGACTGCAGCATGTGGTCTAGCGCCTGGTCGGCGCCAAGCCTGTCGCCCTGATCTTCGAACAGGCTCTTCTGGTAGAGCATGCCGGTGCGCTCGGTTCGCCACAGATGCGAGAACTCGACGCGAAACACCGACCATGTCTCGGCCGTAACGCCGAGCAGATAGTCCCGCATGGCATCGCGGCTTCCGTCCTGTTCATGGCCGCGCTGCGAGAAGAACGCCATCCAGAAATTGGCGAGCAGCATGCCGACGTCGAAGGCGATCGGGCCGTAGAAGGCGAATTCGGGATCGATCATCCGCGTTTCGGTGTCGGTGACCATGATCGAGCCGGAATGCAGGTCGCCATGCAGCAGCGTCTCGGCATTGGCAGCGAAGATGTGCTTCATGCGCTGCGCCTCGACCTTGAGGTCGCGGTCGGCGCGCAGCTCGGCGACAATGCCGTCGAGCTGCGGGCTGGTGTGCCGGTTCATCTTGGCATCGAAATACGGATCCGAGAAAACCAGGTTCTCGGTGATGTCGCAGAGTTCGACATTGTCGGCGAACAGCGCCAGATCGGCCTTGCGATCCTTGGTCGCCATATGCAGGTCGGAGCCGCGAAACAACGTGCGGGCCATGAACAAGCCGATGTCTTTCGCGATGTTCGGCAATTGCCGGCCTTCGATCAGTGCCCGCCGCAGGATGATGTGCGGCGACAGGTACTCCATGATGATCAGCGCCTGGCCTTCATCGAAGTGGTAGATCTCAGGCACCGAACCCGGCGCCCGTGCCTGTTGCCGCGTCAGCGCATGGTATTCGAAATAGGAGCGTTTTAACGGCAGCGGCCAGCTGTCGCCGACCAGCCGGACGTAGGGCAGGGCCTGCTTGACGACGGCCGCACCCTCAGCACCTTCGACGATGAACACAAGGTTCAGATTGCCGTCGCCGACTTCACGAACCTTCCACTGGCTCGTATCCTTGCCGATCTGCGAACACAGGGCCTCGTTGGCACCGAGACGGCCCGCCAGTGTCTCGACCGACAGTGCTTCGAACGGCGATTTCCCAGTCATCCTCACCTCCCGCTTATGTGCTCCGATGATAGCGGAGCCATGGCGGCCGGGCCAAGCTAGGAAGCCTTCTGGCAATTGTCAATCGTGTTGACAATTGCCGATATAGCCCATAGCGTCACGGTCAGGGAGGAACGAATGGGCAATGATGCCGTGTTCCGCGTCGACGGCCTGAGGAAATCCTTTGGCCATATCGAGGTGCTTGGCGGCGTCTCGCTCGAATTGCATGCCGGCGAAGTGACCGTGCTGATGGGCGCCAACGGCGCCGGCAAATCCACCCTCGTCAAAATCATCAGCGGTGTTTACGACCATGGCGGCGGCTCGATGTCGCTTGCCGGTCCGGACTTCGCCCCGAAAACGCCGGCCGAGGCGATCCGCGCCGGCGTCGTTACCGTTCACCAGAACATCAATGACGGTGTCGTCGCCGACCTCGACGTCGCAACCAACCTTACCCTCGACAGGCTGAGCGGCAGCGGCGTGCCGACGCTGTTCAATCCGGGCCGGGTGCGTCGCGAGGCAAAGGCGGTGGCCGACCGCATGGGACTGGCCATCGACCTCAAGGCCCGGATCAGCGATCTCTCTCTGGCCGACCGCCAGATGGTGGCGATCGCCCGCGCCATGGCGCACCGGCCGAAAGTGCTGATCCTCGACGAGCCGACCTCCTCGCTGTCCAGCGCCGAAGCCGACCGGCTGTTCGCATTGCTCGACCGGCTCCGCCAGCAAGGCGTGGCGATCCTCTACATCTCGCACCGTATGTCGGATATCAGACGGCTTGCCGATCGCATCATTTCAATGCGCGATGGGGTTATCTCAGGTATCTTCGACAAGAAGCCGCTGGATTACGAAGGTGCGGTCAACGCCATGCTCGGCCGTAAGATCCAGCTCGAGCGGATCGTCGCCAGGAATTCGGCCAAAGCAATTTTCGCTGCCGATGCATTGCGGATTGCTGAAGGCGCCAGGCCGATTTCGCTGACCCTGGGCGACGGCGAGGTCGTCGCCATCACCGGCCTCGTCGGCGTCGGCAAGACCGCACTCGCCGAGACGCTGTTCGGTTTGCGCAAGCCGCTGTCCGGGACCATGGTGCTGAACGGGAAACCCTATGCGCCGGCGTCGACCGGCGAAGCGATTGCCGCCGGCGTGTTTCTCGTCGCCAAGGACCGTGGCGAAAACGGCATCGTCGGCGACTTCAACATCCAGGAAAACATCAGCCTGCCGTTCCACAGTCGCATGTCGCGTCTCGGTGTTCTCAAACGCCGTATCGAACGCGCTGTTGCCCGCCAGCAGATCCAGGAGTTGGGTATCGTCTGCCGCTCCGAGAGGGACGAGATGGCGTCGCTTTCCGGTGGCAATCAGCAGAAGGTGATGGTCGCCCGCTGGATGTCGCAGGCGGCAAGGCTTTTCATCCTCGACGAGCCGTTTCAAGGTGTGGACATCTCGGCCAGACGCGATATCGCCGCAAAGCTGCGGGCGAGCGCCCACGGCCGCGCGACGCTGCTGTTCGTCACCGAACTCGACGAAGCCCTGGAGACGGCCGATCGCATCCTGGTGATGTCGGAGCAGACGATCGTCGGCGAGCACCGCAATACCGATGTCGATCTCGAGCGTCTGCTGGCCGAAGTGGCCGGCGGGCCGTTGCACAGCGCAGCCTGACAGCGGGAAGACGATGGGAATGGGAATGGAGAGGGCATGAATTCGGGTCGGATAAAGACGGTGCCAGCGTGCGGGAGCGCTGAATGATCCTGCGCGACCATGCTATTCGCTACGGCTTCATCGTTCTGTTGTTCGGGCTGATCGCCTATTTCGCCGTCGCCGCCGATGGTTTCGTCTCGCCGCAAAGTGCTGTCTTCATCTTTCAGTCGGTCGCCATCACCGGCGTTCTGGCGCTCGGCGTCACCGCCACGCTGGTCGTCGGCGGCTTCGACCTGTCGATCGGCTCGGTCGCCACCAGCGCCATGATGGCGGCTGCCTACGTCATGGTGGTGCTGGAACAGAACGCCGTCGTGGCGGTCGTCGTCTGCCTTGTGATCGGCGCCGTCGTCGGCCTCATCAATGGCTGGCTGATCGTCTATATGCGGGTGCCGGACCTTTTGGCGACGCTCGGCATGATGTTCCTGCTTGTCGGCCTGCAGCGCATACCTACCGAGGGCCGTTCGATCGCCACCGGCATGACCATGCCCGACGGCTCGGTCGCCAACGGCAGCTTCGGCGCAGCGTTCCTGGCACTTGGGCGTCACCGCTTCGACTTCTTCATCCCGAACCTCATCCCGGTGTCGGTCGTCGTCCTGCTCGTGCTGGCCGTACTGATCTGGTTCTTTCTAGAATACACGCGTTTCGGGCGCATGATGTATGCGGTCGGCAGCAACGAACGCGCTGCCGAACTCGCCGGCGCGCCTGTCAAGGCATACAAAATCTGGGCCTACGTTATTTCTGGGGTTTTTGCCTCGATCGGCGGCATTTTGCTCGCCGCCCGGCTTGGACGTGGCGACATCGCCTCGGGTAATAATCTGTTGCTCGACGCGGTGGCTGCGGCACTCATCGGTTACGCGGTTCTCGGCGCCGCCAAGCCGAACGCCTTCGGCACGGCTGTCGGCGCGGTGTTTGTCGGCGTGCTGCTGCAGGGCCTGACGATGATGAACGCGCCTTACTACACGCAGGATTTCGTCAAGGGCGTGGTTCTCGTGGTCGCCCTTGTCTTCACCTTCGCCCTGTCCGGCAGGGGCAGGAGATAGGTTCGACCGGTTACATTTTGGGTTCAACAAGTGGAGGAAGCGACGTGAACATCACAAGAAGACTTTTGGGGAAGGCAGCGCTCGGGCTTGCCGGCGCAACATTGCTGATGCAGTTGCCAGCGATGGCGCAGGATCGGCCGGCGCCGTTCGACAAGCCGGGCGGCGTCAAGATAGCGCTGGTGCGCTATCTCTCGACCGGCGACTTCTTCCAGGCGTATTTGTCCGGCGTCGAGGCGCAGGCCAAGGCACTCGGCGTCGACCTGCGCGTGCTCGACAGCCGCCAGGACGCGGCGCTTCAGGCGGACATGGTCGACCAGGCTATCGCGCTCGGCGTCCAGGGCATCATCATCCAGCACGGACTGACGGAATCGATGAAGGACGCCGCCCAGCGCGCGGTCGATGCCGGCATCAAGGTCGTCGCCTTCGACGTCAATGTCGAAAACCCCAAGATCCCGCAGATCGAGCAATCCGACCGCGACCTCGCGCGCCTCGCACTCGAACAGGCGGTCAAGGACAATGGCGAGAGCTGGAAGGCCGGCTATGTCTATGTCGCCGGCATCGCCCCACTCGACCGCCGCAACGAGACCTGGGTCGAATTCAAGAAGAAATATTCGGGCATCAACGAAGTCGCCATGTTCGGCACGCTCGACAATCCGATCGCCAATTCGGTCGCCAACCAGGCTCGCTCGGTGTTGTCGGCTCATCCCGACATCAAGGTGATGTTCGCGCCCTATGACGAATTCGCCAAAGGCGTGAAAATCGCCGTCGACGAGGCCGGGTTGAACAAGGACATCAAGATCTATTCGGCCGACATCTCCACCTCGGACATCGCCGCGATGCGCGAGCCGGACAGCGCCTGGGCGGCAACCGCCGCCACCAACCCGGCCGTCGTCGGCCAGGTCTCGGTGCGTGCGCTGGCGCAGCTGTTGGCCGGTGAAGATCCCGGCCACAACGTCATCGTGCCGCCGACGCTGATCACTCAGAAGGATCTGATCGACAAGGACATCAAGAACATGGAGGATCTCTCGGCCAAGCTGCCGCAGTTCGCCCATGCCGATGTCGCCATGCCGGCCTGGATGCCAAACCCGAACGCGAAGTAGTCTTTCGCTATCGGTAAAGGAAAAGAGCGGCTCGCGGGCCGCTCTTTTTTGTTGGCCCGGTGTTTAGATCTACCTCAACGCCGCCGCGATGTTGCCGCCATCGACCGTCGTCACATCGGCGGTTGTCCGCTCGGCCAGCGCCTGATGCAGGAAGGCCTGGGCGACGTCTTCGGCCGTTACTTCCTGCCCGAGCAGGTTGCCGGACATGTACTCCTTCTCCGACACGCCGCGCGCGCCCGAGCGGCTGGCGATCATGGCATCGGTCAGCAGCCCCGATCGGATGCGGTCGGCGTTGACGGCATTGGAGCGGATGCCATGCGCGCCGTAGTCGAGTGCATATTGCCTGGACAAAAACAGCGTTGCCGCCTTGGGAACGCCATAAGCGCCGAACTTCGGCCCCGGATTGACCGCCTGCTTGGAGGTATTAAACAACAGCACGCCGCCGGTGCCCTGTTCGAGCATGATGCGCACGGCATTCTGCGCCGCCGACTGGTGGGCGAAGAAATTGAGTTCGAAACTCCTGCGCAAGGTGGCGTCGTCGAGCTCGCCGATCCGGCCCTCCCAGGCGGCACCGGCATTCGAGACGAGAATGTCGAGGCCGCCGTAGACGGCGACCGCTTTGTCGAACGCAGCGCGCATCTGCGCCGGATCGGTGATGTCGGCGCCAATGCCGATCGAATTGTTGCCGGCTTTTTTTGCCGCCTCGGCAGCCCTTGACCCATCGAGATCGACGACGACGGCATGGGCACCGTTGTCGGCGAACAGCTTTGCCGTGGCAGCACCGATCGCCCCGGCGCCGCCGGTGACCAGCACAACCTGGCCGGTCAGCGGCTTCGGCTTGTTGGAGGCGAGCTTGGCCTGTTCCAGCGACCAGTATTCGAGCGGGAACAGGTCGGCTTTGGACAGTGGACGGAAGTCGCCGACCGCTTCCGCTCCGCGCACCGCCTCGATCCACATTTCACCGACATCGGAGGCGATCTTCGCGTCCTTGAGCGTGCGGCCGTGGCCGAACATGCCGAGGCCGGGCACCAGCGTCAGCCGCGGCATCGGGTCGAGCATGGTGCGCTTCACGTCGTCGAGCGCGTCATTGGTTTCGAAATAGGCGCGATAGTCCTTGGCGAATTTCTCGACATGCTGGCGGATGACGGACTTGTAGTCGCCTACCTTGTCAGCGTCGGGCGCCGGCAGCGCCATCGGTCCGGTCTTGATGCGGATCGACAGGTCGGGTGTCGACACGCCCCGCCCGGCGTAGTCGGCGATCTTTGCCGAATTGATGAAATCGACGATCGCATCCGAGGTGCGGAAATCGCTGATCATGCGGTCGAAGCGGCCTTCACCGCGCGCCACCGCCACCGCGCCGCGCAGCATCGGCGCAATCTCCGCGGGCTTGGCCAGCCTGGCCGGCAGTGCCACTTTTTCGGTGCGCGGCTTGCCGTGGCTGGCGATGAAATCCTCGGCGACGTTCACATAATGGATCATCCGGTCATAGGCCTGTTTGGCATCGTCGCCGAAGGTGAAAATGCCATGCTTGTCGAGGATCAGGCCTTCGACCATCGGATCGGCGTCGAAAACATCGGCGGCCGCCTTCGCCAAATCGAAGCCCGGCATGATGTAAGGCACAAAGCCCATCTTTTCGCCGAACACCTTGCGGCTCAGCGCCTCGCTGTCCTCCTGGTCGACGATGGCGAGGATTGCGGTCGAATGCGTGTGGTCGACGAATTTGTGCGGCAGAAAGGCGTGCAGCAGCGTCTCGACCGATGGATTTGGCGAGGACGGATCGATGAGGTTCGCCCGCTGCAGCGCGACCATGTCCTCGTCGGAGAGCTTCTTCAGCGACCGCGCCTTCAACAGCGCGCCGAGCTTGACCGCCGGCAGGCCCTGCGGCTCGATGACGCCCATGTCCCAGCCGCTGCCCTTGACGCAGAGCACGTCCCACTCGTCACCGACAAGATCGGTGGCCTTGGTCTTGCACGAGGTGTTGCCGCCGCCATGCAGGACGAGCCGCGGCTCGCCGCCCAGCAGCCTGGTCGTGTAGACGCGCAACGCCAGGTCGCGGGCCACACCCTTCTTTGCATAGTCGGCGACCAGCTTCTCCGCCTCGCCGTCATTCCATAGGTTCTTCATGTCAGCTTCGTCCGATTTCTCTTTGTTGTGAACAGGAATGCCGCGACGCTTTGATGACAACGCACCGGCTGGAATTAACTATCAGGCGACCTTTTCTGCTGCCGCTCCGGCATGGTCGAGCAGCCGTCGTGCCATGCGCGCGCCGACGACGAGATGAGTGCAGAGCCCGCCGGCGATCGCCGCGACGAGCGGTTCGAACTTGCTCTCCTCCTGCACCACCACAAGGCGCTTTTCGATCTGGCGCAGCGATGACAGCTCCGCCGAAATCAGCCGGCGGTTGTAGCTGCAGTCGAGCGCCTGGCCCTGGGCGTCGATGATTTGCCCGGCAATGACGCCGGCCGCACCCGCCTTGCGCAATGCAGCCATTTCGCTTGGCGTCAGCGCGCCGCATTTGACCAGATGGCTGTCGGTATCCACCGAGCCGACCGAGTATAGCGCCAGGTTGCAGTCACCGATGCCCGACAATTGCTCGCGGATCACCGGCTCGGCGCGCAGGCCGCGTGCCAGTTCTTCCGTCGTCAGCACCAGCGGCGCGTAAAAATTCAGTCCCTTGGCGTTGAGCCGGCGGGCGATCTCCATGGTGCATTGGTCCGGCCGGTACGAATAGGGGGCGCCGAGATTGCCGCAGAGCTGCACCACGGTGACGTGCTGCAGATCGGCATAGGACATGATGTCGGCGATCGTGTAGATGGTCCGCCCCCAGGCGACGCCGATGCGGTCGCCCTTCCTGACCAGCTCGAGGAAGACGCTTGCCGCAAGTACCGCGATGTCGGTGGACGGGTCGGCGACATAGCCGTTTTCCGGCGCGATCCAGACGGCGTCGAGCTTCAGCGCGTCTTCCAGCTCGCGCGCCAGCACGTCGTCGGTGAAAAGCTGGGTCGAGGTCGAGATGTTGACGATGCCGGTCTCGCGCGCCTTGCGCAGATACATGGCCACCGAGGCACGCGAAATCTTGAGCTGGCTGGCCACCTGGTCCTGGCGCAAGCCGTGTGCGTAGTAAAGCCAGGCGGCCTTGTGGATAAGCTGTTCTGCCGGTCGGATCGCCATGCCATCTCCTCGCTGACATTATTCACGGCTCTCGACAAAAGTCAAATTGGAGGAAGGAATAGATGCGCTTTCGCTCGCCGAATCTAGACCGTTCTTATGCCAAACGCGGTCTGTGATGGCATCGTTGGTGGTGACGGGCCGGAAGCCGGTCGCTAAAGTTATCGACGAAGACATTGCGGAGGACGGGATGGGCAATCCCTACGAACAGGACCTCGATCGAAATCCGGCCAACCATCAGCCGCTGACGCCGCTCACCTATTTCGAGCGGGCGGCAAAAACCTTTCCCGACCAGGTCGCCATCATTCATGGCCGCCGGCGCACGACTTATCGCGATTTCTGGAAACGCTCGCTGAGGCTTGCCTCGGCCCTTTCTAAGCGCGGCATCGGCAAGGGCGACACCGTTACTGTCATGCTGTCCAACACACCGCCGATGCTGGAAGCGCATTTCGGCGTGCCGATGACCAAGGCGGTGCTGCACTCGCTCAACACCCGCCTCGACGCCGCCGTCATTGCCTTCCAGCTCGATCACGCCGAAAGCAAGGTGCTGATCGTCGACCGCGAATTCGCCGGCGTGGTCCGGCAAGCGCTGACGCTGGCCAAGGTCAGGCCGCTGCTGATCGATTACGACGATCCCGACTATGCCGCCGATGCGCCCTACGCCAAGGGGGAACGGATCGGCACGCTGGACTATGAGGCGTTCGTCGCCGGCGGCGACGAGGATTTCGCCTGGTCGATGCCGGACGATGAATGGGACGCCATCTCGCTCAACTACACCTCCGGTACGACAGGCAATCCGAAGGGCGTCGTCTGTCACCATCGCGGCGCGGCACTGATGGCCTATGCCAACACTATCCATGCCGGCATGGGCAAGCACCCGGTCTATCTGTGGACGCTGCCGATGTTCCATTGCAACGGCTGGTGCTTTCCCTGGACGCTTGCCGTGCAGGCTGGCACCCACGTCTGCCTGCGCTGGGTGCGGCCGAAGCCGATCTACGACGCCATCGCCGATCACGGCGTCACCCATCTGTGTGGCGCACCGGTGGTGATGTCGGTGCTGATCAACGCCAGGGACGAGGACAAGCGGCAATTTCCGCAGACCGTCACCTTCAACACCGCCGCGGCGCCGCCGCCTGAGGCGGTGCTGTCGGGCATGGCCGATGCGGGCTTTGCCGTCACCCATCTCTACGGCCTGACCGAGACCTACGGCCCGGCCGTCGTCAACGAATGGCATGGCGAGTGGGACCGGCTGGAGAAGGGGGCGAGGGCGGCGAAGAAGGCCAGGCAGGGCGTACGCTACGCCGCGCTCGAAGGCCTGACGGTGATGGACCCGCAGACCATGCAAGAAACGCCGGCCGACGGCGAGACGATCGGCGAGGTGATGTTCCGCGGCAATATCGTCATGAAGGGCTATCTCAGGAACCGCAAGGCGAGCGACGAGGCTTTTGCCGGCGGCTGGTTCCATTCGGGCGACCTCGGCGTGATGCATCCGGATGGCTACATCCAGCTCAAGGACCGTTCCAAGGACATCATCATCTCCGGCGGCGAAAACATCTCCTCGATCGAGGTCGAGGAGGCGCTCTACAAGCATCCCGCCGTCGCTTCCTGCGGCGTTGTCGCCCGATCCGACGATAAATGGGGCGAGGTGCCCGTTGCCTATGTCGAGCTGAAGCCGGGCAAGGCGGCGACTGAGGCCGAAATCATCGAGCACTGCCGCGCACTGCTCGCCCGCTTCAAGGTGCCGAAAGCGGTGATCTTCGCCGAAATCCCGAAGACTTCGACGGGCAAGATCCAGAAGTTCCGGCTGCGGGAGATGGCAAAGCAGCCTTAGCGCCTGATCCGAAACGGAACCGATTTCGGAAAGCATCTTTTCAAAAATCCTTCGCACAAAAAAACGCGCGCTGTCGCAGGCGCGCCCGGCGCCAATCCCATGCGCTTCATGGGCCAACTCCGTCCAGAGATGTCACCCTCTGTCGTCAGCGCCCAAAATCGTGCCTTGACAGGTGACGGTTTTCAATTTACGAGTGACGAAATTCTAAATTCGTCAGTCGTAAATTTTGGCCAACGAGATGCTTGAAACCCTAGACGCCACCGCCGATTCCGCCCGCCAGGAAAATGTCACGCGCATCCTGGATTGCGCGGAGCGATTGTTCCGCCACTACGGCTACGGCAAGACCAACGTCGCCGACATAGCGCGCGAACTCGGCATGTCGACCGCCAACATCTATCGCTTCTTCGCCTCCAAGGTGGAAATCCACCAGGCGGTTTGCGGCCGTATGCTCGAGACCTGCTACCGGTTGACCTACGAAGCCTGCCATAGCCCCGGCACCGCCAGCGAAAAGCTCCGCCGCTACGTGCGTACGCACTATCAGTGGACGCTCGAGACCATGATCGACCAGGAGAAGGTGCACGAGATGGTCATCGTCGCCATCGAGCGCGACTGGCACGTCATCGAAAAGCACATCGACAGCATCCATGAACTGGTCGCGGAAGTGATCCGCGAGGGCATCGCCACCGGCGAGTTCGTCGATCAGGATCCGGTGATCGCGTCCCGGTGTTTCGGCGCTGCCATTATCAGCCTCTGTCATCCACAGATGGTGGCCCAGTGCCTCGCCAAGAAGAACCGGGCAACGCCGGACGAGCTTGCCGACTTCGCCATCAGAGCCTTGAAGAAATGACCGTTGCCGCCCGTCGGGCGGCGATGCCGAGAATTCATCTCCACAGTTCGGGAGTACGAAAGTGTCTTTGTCCAAGTCTATCACCTACAGGCGACCGGCCGCCGGCCTGGCACTGATTGTCGTTGCCGCTCTCGGCCTCGCCGGCTGCTCGCAGGAGAAAGCCGAGGTCAAGGAGATCATCCGCCCGGTCAAGGTGGTCGAGATCGCCAAGGCGAGCGATACCCGTCAGCTTTCCTATTCCGGATCGGTGCGTGCCCGCACCGAGATGAATCTCGGCTTTCGCATCAACGGCAAGATCACCGAGCGCCTTGTCGACATCGGTGACCGCGTCAAGCCGGGCGACGTTCTTGCCCGCATCGATCCCACCGACTACGAGCTTTCGGTGAGAAGCGCTCAGGCCAGCCTCGATGCTGCCGACCGTCAGGTCGAGACAGTCGAGCTTACGCGCAAGCGCGCCGAACAGCTCTACGCCAAGAATTTCGCGCCGAAGTCGCAGCTCGAGCAGGCGACGCTCGCCTATAATCAGGCGGTCGCCACGCGAGACTCCGCCCGCTCGCAGCTTGCCCAGGCGCAGAACCAGGTCCGCTATACCGATCTCAAGGCGGACAAGAACGGCATCGTCACCGCCGTTGCCGCCGATGTCGGCCAGGTGGTCGGCTCCGGCACGCCGGTGGTGACCGTTGCCATCGACGGCGAGAAGGAAGTGCTGATCGCTGTTCCGGAAACCGATATCGCCGAATTCAAGCCGGGCAAGACCGTCAAGGCTGGCTTCTGGTCCGACGAGGCGCTGACGCTCGACGGCAAGGTCCGCGAAGTCGCCGGCAGCGCCGATCCGCAGTCGCGCACCTTTGCCGTTCGCGTCAGCCTGCCCAACGATCCTCGCGTGCTGCTAGGCATGACCGCCTCCATTGAAGCCGCGGCGGACAACCGGCAGCAGCTGGTGTCGATCCCGCTGGCCGCGTTGGCGCAAAAGGACAGCCAATCGATCGTCTGGACCGTCGACCGCAATGGCGGGACCGTCCATGCGCATCCGGTCAAGGTCGCCGCCTTCACCCCCGACGGCGTCAGTGTCGCCGATGGCCTGAAGCCGGGTGACGTGGTCGTCGCCGCCGGCACGCAGTTCATGACCGAGAATCTGAAAGTCAAGCTGACCGGTGATGCAGCGCAACAGTCGGCGTCTGCCGATGACGCTGCGAGGCGCTTGCGCTGACGGCCAGGCAATTCACGGTTTCCGGGCGGCAGGCGCCCCGATTTTCGAGATCTCAGGTCGATGTAACCCCCACGTCGATCCTCGTGTCCCACCGCGATGTAGATCTCTCAACTCGGAAAGCCACGCCGCCCGGAAGCCCACATCGGAAGTTCCTTGGGCATGCGAAAGCGCGTGCTCTGTTGATCAAATTGAAACGGACTGACGCCGATGACCATCGATACCAATGAAAAGCGGTCTTTCAATCTTTCGCGCTGGGCAATCGGCCATCCGAGCATTGCCCGCTTCCTGTTCGGGCTGATCATCGTCGCCGGTGCGCTCGGCCTGATGCGCATGGGCCAGAAGGAAGACCCCGATTTCACCTTCCGCGTCATGGTTGTCCAGGCGATCTGGCCAGGCTCCTCGATCAAGGAGATGGAGGACCAGGTCGTCAACAAGATCGAGCGCAAGCTGCAGGAAACCCCACACCTCGATTTTGTCCGCTCCTACACCCGCGCCGGCAGCGCCATCATCACCTTGCAGGTCAAGGGCGACACCAATCCGGCGCAGGTCGCCGATGCTTTCTATCAGGTGCGCAAGAAGGTCGGCGATATCGCCAACGAACTGCCGCAGGGGCTGCTCGGGCCTTACTTCAACGACGAATTCGGCGACACGTTCATCACCCTGCATTCGATCAGCGGCGACGGCTACAGCTATCCCGAGCTGAAGAAATTCGCCATCCAGGCGCGTGACATGTTGCTGACGACGCCCGGTGTCGAGAAGGCCGTGATCATCGGCGACCAGCCGGAAAAACTCTACATCGACGTTTCATCCAAGGCGCTTGCCGAACGTGGCCTGACGTTGACCGACCTGCAGAATGCGATCCGAGGCCAGAACAATGTCGACCCGGCAGGTTCTGTCGACACCGGCCAGCGTTCGGTGCGCATTTCGGTCGAGGGCGATGTCACCAGGGCGGCCGACATCCGCGAGCTTCGCCTGCGCGCCGGGAACCAGGTGACGCGCCTCGGCGACATCGCCACCGTGACCTCCGGCCTCGAGGATCCGTACCAGCGCAAGTACCGTTTCAACGGACACGACAGCGTCCAGCTCGGCGTCGTCATGGCCAAGGGCTTCAACGTCACCGACGTCGGCAAGGACGTCGAAGCGACCTATAAGCGCTTCGAAGAGGCGCTGCCCTATGGCGTTTCGGTCGATCAGATTTCCGACCAGCCACATGTCGTGAAGGAGGCGGTGAGCGAGTTCATGGAAGCGCTGGGCGAAGCGCTGCTGATCGTGCTTTTCGTATCGTTCCTGTCGATAGGCTGGCGCTCGGGCCTGGTGATCGCGATCGTCATTCCGCTGGTCCTGGCGGCCACGTTTGCCATCATGTACGAGCTCGGCATCGACCTGCAGCGCATTTCGCTCGGCGCGCTGATCATCGCCCTTGGCCTCTTGGTCGACGACGCGATGATCGTCGTCGAAATGATGGAGCGAAAGCTCGAGGAAGGCTTGGTCAAGGTCGAGGCGGCAAGCTTCGCCTACTCCTCGACCGCCTTCCCGATGCTGACCGGCACGCTGATCACCACAGCTGGCTTCATCCCCGTCGGGTTCGCTGCCTCGACAGCCGGCGAATATGTGCGCACCCTGTTTTACGTCGTCGGCATCGCGCTGGTCGTGTCCTGGTTTGCGGCAGTCTATTTCACGCCGTGGCTCGGCCACATGATCCTGAAGCAGCGCAAGCACGCCGGCAACCATCACGATGTCTTCGACACGCGCTTCTACCGCCGTCTTCGCTCGACCGTGGGATGGGCGGTGCGCCACCGCATCATCGTCCTGGTGATGACGCTGATGACGTTTGCCACCAGCCTGTGGGCGTTCCAGTTCATTCCGCAGAATTTCTTCCCGCAATCGTCGCGTCCGGAAATCCTCGTCGATCTCTGGCTGCCGGAAGGCACCAGCATCAAGGAAGTCGAGACGCAGGCCAAGGCGCTCGAAGCCAGGATGATGGACGACAAGGACAAGCGCTTCATAGCCACCTATATCGGTGAAGGCGCGCCGCGCTTCTTCCTGCCGCTCGACCAGCAGCTTCGCAACCCGAACTTCGCCCAGCTTCTGGTGATGGCCAATGACGAACCGGCCCGCGAGCGGCTGATCGTCAAGCTGCGCACCATCCTGGCCGAAGATTTCCCATCGATCCGCGCCAAGGTCGATCGCCTGTTCCTCGGTCCGCCGACCGGCTGGCCGGTGCAGATGCGCGTCATGGGTCCCGATCGCCAGGAGGTGCGCCGCATCGCCGACGAGGTAAAGGCGAAGTTCCAGGCAAATCCGCTGCTCGGCGCCATCCACGACGACTGGCTGGAGCCGGTGCCGGCGATGAAGCTGGTGATCGACCAGGATCGTGCCCGTGCGCTCGGCGTCACCTCGCAGCGCATCCGCCAGATGCTGCAGGCGACCATGTCCGGAGCGCCGCTCGATGACTTCCGCGACGGCGAGGAGACGGTTTCGATCGTCGCCCGTGAGCCGGAGGCAAGCCGTCACCTGCTGTCGGCGGTCGACTCCGTCTACATCCCGACCGATTTCGGTGGCTCCGTGCCGCTGTCGCAGGTCGCCAAGGTGGTCCCGGTGCTGGATCAAGGCGTCGAATGGCGGCGCGACCGCTTGCCGACCATCAGTGTACGCGCCACGCTTCCGGATGGCGTGCAGCCGAACGATGTCGCCATGAAAATGTACAGCGAGATGCAGGGCCTGCGCGCCAGCCTCGCCCCCGGCTACAAGATCGAGATCCAGGGCGGCGCGGAGGATGCGGCCGAAAGCCAGGCCTCGATTGCGGCGAAAGCGCCGATCATGCTGGCCGTTATCGTCGTGCTGCTGATGATCCAGCTGCAGCATTTCGGCAAGGCGATGCTGGTGCTGGCGACCGGTCCGCTCGGCATTATCGGCGCGGCCGCGGCACTTTTGATCAGCGGCGCGCCGTTCGGCTTCGTCGCCATCCTCGGTGTCATCGCCCTGCTCGGCATCATCATGCGCAACTCGATCATCCTGGTCGATCAGATCGACCAGGACATCGCCGCCGGCGTGGAGCGTTCCGAGGCCATCATCGGCTCGGCGGTGCGCCGGTTCCGGCCGATCGTGCTGACGGCGCTGACGGCGGTGCTGGCGCTGATCCCGATCTCGCGCGGCGTCTTCTGGGGGCCGCTCGCCTACGCCATGATGGGCGGCATTCTCGTCGCCACGGTGCTGACCATCCTTGTCCTGCCGGCAGCCTATGCGCTGTTCTTCGGCAGGGAGCCCAAGAAGGTGGTGGAGCAGCCGGCCGAGACGGAAGAAAAGAACGAAAGGCCGCAACTGGCCCTGGCGGCCGAATAGCGCTGTTGGCAAATGTGACCTCCGGCGGTTTAATCCGCCCACCAGGCGTAGGCGCCGGAGGAGGACGTTATGACCATGCCTCAGACAGCGGCGGCGCTGCGGCTGCCGATCGACGGGCGCCATCGCCGGATGTTCATCGGCGGTGGGTGGGTTGATGCCCGCTCCGGTCGGACCATGGAGAGCCGCAACCCCGCCACCGGCGCGGTCATCGCCACAGTGCCGCGCGCCGACCGCCAGGACATCGACGTCGCGGTGACTGCCGCCCGCAAGGCGTTCGAGGGGCCATGGAGCCGGTTCAAGCCTTATGAGCGGCAGGTGCTGCTGCTAAGGATCGCCGACCTCTTCGAAAAGCACTGGGAAGAGATCAGCCGCTCCGACACCACCGACATGGGCATGCCGATCATACGCACCCGCGCCAACCGCAACCGCGTCATCGGCATGCTGCGCTACTATGCCGGCATGGCGACGGCGCTGCACGGCGAGACCATCGACAACTCGCTGCCCGGCGAAATCGTCTCTTTCACCCGCAAGGAGCCGGTCGGCGTCGTCGGCGCCATCATTCCCTGGAACGCGCCAACGGCGGCGTCGATCTGGAAGATCGGCCCGGCGCTGGCGACCGGCTGCACCATCGTGCTGAAACCATCGGAAGAGGCGCCGCTGACGCCGCTTTTGATCGCCGACATCATGAACGAAGCCGGCGTCCCGGAAGGCGTCGTCAACATCGTCACCGGCACCGGCGCCGAGGCAGGCGCGGCACTCGCCGAGCACATGGGCGTCGACAAGATCGTCTTCACCGGCTCGACGGCAACCGGCCAGTCGATCGTGCGGGCCTCGGCTGGCAACCTCAAGCGCGTCTCGCTGGAACTCGGCGGCAAGTCGCCGGTCATCGTCTGCACCGATGCCGATCTCGACAAGGCGGTACCGGTGGCGGCGATGTCGGTGTTCGCCAATTCCGGCCAGATCTGCATTGCCGGCTCGCGCCTGTTTGTCGAACGCGCCGTCCATGACGAGTTCGTCGAGCGGCTGGCGGCATATGCCAAGGGTCTCAGGGTCGGCGACGGCATCGACCCGGCGACCGAGATCGGCCCGCTCGTCTCCGAAAAGCAGTTGCAACGGGTCACCGGTTACCTTGAGGCCGGCACTGCGGAAGGGGCGAAACTCGTCACCGGAGGCACCCGGCTTGTGGAAGGCGCGCTTGCCACCGGCAATTTCGTCGCGCCGACCGTCTTTGCCGGAGTCTCGGACGACATGAAGATCGCCCGTGAGGAGATCTTCGGGCCGGTGATTTCAGCCTTGCCGTTCGATGCTCTGGACGAGGCGGTCGAGCGGGCCAACAACACGCCTTACGGCCTGGCTGCAGGGGTCTTCACCCAAAATCTCGCTACCGCCCACCAGCTGTCGCGCAAGATCCGCGCCGGCTCGGTCTGGGTCAACACCTATCACGCCATCGATCCGGCCGTGCCCTTCGGCGGCTACAAGATGAGCGGCTACGGCCGCGAGGGTGGCGCCGAACACCTCGACGAATATCTCAACACCAAGGGCGTGTTCATCAAGATCGATTGAGCCTGGCGCCAACAGGGTCAGAAACGAAAAACCCGCCTCGGGAGGCGGGTCTTTGGAGCCAATTGGCACCATACCCAATTTAGTAGCATAGCTGCGGGCACAAAGCAAGAACAAAATAGGGCTATGCCTCAAATAATCGACGTGCCGGGCGTCTCGATGTTCCGGCAGGGGATCGGGCGCATCGCGCACCCGATCCCTCAAGGCAAGCCTCAGATGACGAACAGCCAGTTGGCGAGCAGCATCACCGCGACGCCGGCGACCAGCGTCAGATAGGGCAGCATCCCCGCCTTTCGCACTGTAAGGTCGGACGAGCTCATGCCGAGATCGGCCAGCATGTGGTCGGGGAACTTGCCCTTGTCCTGGATGTAATGCCGGAAGCAGAACACCGGGATGATCAAGGCTGCCGTGATCAGCCCTGCCCACAATGCCATCGGGTTCCAGACCTTGGCTCCGGCGCCCATGAAAACAGCGTTGACGTAGGCAAAGACCGCGCCAAGGCCGAGCAGCCAGCTCGGCGCCTTCCAGGGCCGCGCGATGTGGCCATTGTCGATGCGGTGGATCCAGCCGGCATTGAGATTGAGGAAGTTGAAGATGATATAGCCGCAATTCGACACCGCCAGGATGAAGAAGAAGCTTGTCGCGTCGGCCGAGGCGATGGCCAGCACGATCAGGTTGAAGACCAGGTCGGTCCACATCGCCCGCGTCGGTGCGCCATGCTCGTTGACATGGCTGAGGTAGCGCGGCAGCCAGCCGTCGACCGAACCTTGGTAGAGCGTGCGCGAAGAGCCGGCCATCGCTGTCATGATGCAGAGCACCAGCGCCAGGATCATCAGCATGACCAGCAGGCTGTGGATCAGCTGTCCGCCGCCGACCATGCCGGCCAGCGCATCGGCAACGCCGGAGCCGTCGACAATCGGCGTCGCCAGCATGCCGTTCAAGCCGAGGACGCCCTGGAAGGTGAATGGCACCAGGATGAACAGCAGCATGCATAACAGGCCGGAGTAGAAGATCGCCTTGAAGGTATCGGTGCCAGGGTTCTTGAATTCGGAGGTGTAGCAGACCGCGGTCTCGAAACCATAGGTCGACCATGCCGCGATGAACATGCCGCCGAGCACCAGCGTCCAGCCGGCGATGTTCCAGGCGCCGGGCTCCGGCGCATAGGCTGCCGCGAGCGGCACCAGCGGCGAGAAATTTGCCCAATCGATCTGGCCGGTGACGATCGGCACCACGCCGACAATGAGCATCGGGATGATGACAAGCAGGCCGATATATTTCTGCACGTTGGCCGTGCCCAGGATGCCGCGATGCTGGATCGAGAAGATGATCAGCATCAGCACCGCGCCGATGAAGAAGGTGGCGTTGAAGGTAAAGGAAACCGGGCCCAGCGTGTGACCGTAGAGCGTCCAGTTACGGATCGCCGGCGTCGCCGCCGCGGTGACCGCGGTGATGGCGTCGGCGGCGCTGGTTCCGGCATGGCCGCAATATAGGCGGCGACTTCCGGCGAAGTGTCGGTGAACAGCGGCACCGGCGCCAGTGCGTTGAGGATGTAGGCGGCGGCGATCGAGCAGCCGAGCGACAGCACCGGCGACCACGCGAACCAGTTGCACCACACCGAAAGCGGCGCGATGAATTTCGAATAGCGCAGCCATGCGGTGGCGCCATAGATCGAGGCACCGCCGGATTTATTCGGGAACAGCCCGGCGATTTCCGCATAGGTGAAGGACTGCAGGAAGCCCATGACCATGGATACGGTCCAGATCAGGAAGGCCAGCGTTCCGGTAGTGCCGGCGATGCCGCCGATCGAAAACAGGACAAGGGCCGGAACGCCGCTCGCGACCCAGAAGGCGCCGCGCCAATCGATGTTCCGGTGCAGCTGCCCTTCGGCAGGCGGCACCAAGGTGGTGACTATCGTGCTCATTTACGTGGATTCCCCATTTTTGATGTTCCCATCGGCAACAGCCACAGTCTCGCGAGGCGTCATCGACGCTCACGTTCAACGGCCCCAGGCGTTTTCCGCTCAGTAGTATTTTTTTCTTAGCAGTGAAGATTGACCCAACGCGCTTTCACGTCAAGCGCTTTGTGACGCTGTGCACATTGCGTTTGTGAAACAGTCGAGCTTCGTTGGCACTGCTAACGGGTGCGGTCTTCCTTCTCCCACGACAGCAACGGGAGAAGGGAAGAACCAGACAGCATCGATCAGGAGCGCGGCCTGGTCTTTTGCGGGTCATAATGGGCAAAGGCGACGACGCGCGCCGGCAGCCGCTTGCTGTGGCCGTCGAGCTTGCCGATCTCGACCTCGGTGCCGACCGACGAATGCGCGACGTCAAGCCTGGCCAGCGCGATGGTCTTGTTTAGCAGCGGCGAGCGCATGCCGGAGGTGACCACGCCGATCTGGGCGCGGCCGACGTGCACGCAATCGCCGTGGCCGACGGCGACATTGGCGTCGATGTCGAGGCCGACCAGCTTCCTCTGTGGATTTTCCTTGCGCCGGATCAGCGCCTCGCGGCCGATGAAATCGTCGCTCTTGGTCTTCAGCGGTACGGTGAAGCCGATGCCGGCCTCGAACGGATCTGTTTGGTCGGAAAATTCGTAGCCGGCAAAGATCAGCCCGGCCTCGATGCGCACCATATCGAGCGCCTGCAGCCCCATCGGCTTCAGGCCGTGCGGCTGGCCGGCCTGCCAGATCGCGTCGAACACCTTTTCGGCGTCGCGCGGGTGGCACCAGATCTCGTAGCCGAGCTCGCCAGTGTAGCCGGTGCGCGAGACAACGACGGGAATGCCATTGCCGCCGCCGATGCGGGCGACCGCGAAACGGAACCATTCAAGCTCGTCGATCGACGGCTGCAGCGGCGAGGTCCAGATGATCTGCCGCAGGATGTCGCGGCTTTTCGGTCCCTGCACGGCGACATTGTGCATCTGGTCGGTCGACGAGCGCACCAGCACGGTGAGGCCGAGTTTTTGCGCCGTTTCCCGCAGCCATTCACCGGATAGATCGTCGCCGCCAACCCAGCGGAAATTATCCTTGCCGAGCCGAAGCAGCGTGCCGTCGTCGATCATGCCGCCATGCTCGTAGCACATGGCGGAGTAGACCACCTGACCGACGCCGAGTTTCTTGATGTCGCGGGTCAGCGTGTATTGCAGCAGCGCTTCGGAGTCCGGCCCGGTGATCTCGAACTTGCGCAGCGGCGACAGGTCCATGATCACGGCGTCCTGCCGGCAGGCCCAGTATTCGTCGATCGGGCCTTGCCTGGCGAAGGAATTGGCCAGCCAATAACCCTTGTACTCGACGAAGTTGCGGGTGTGCTTGGCAAAGCTCGAATGAAAGGCGGTCTCGCGGGTCATTTTCGGTTCCGAATCGGGCGTCATGCGTCTGGCGATCGCTCGCGAGAATTTGTGCTGGCCGGAATAGGTTCGCACATGGATGTCGGTCAGGTTCCAGCCATTGGCCGGCGTGGTGTCGTCGGGGCAGGCGGACGAGACGCAGACGATGTCGGTCAAGGCGCGCAGCAGCACATAGTCGCCCGGCCGCGACCACGGCTCGTCCGAAACCACGACGCCATGCGCGTCGATCGCCGTGTTAAAGAAGAAGTTGATCGCCATCCAGCCGGCGCGGGGCGTGACGCCCTTGTCGGCCAGCGCGCGGTTGAAATTCTCCGAGCAGTTGGGATGGCCGGGATAGCCGATGTCGTCGTAATATTTGGCGGCGCAGGCGAGCGCGAACGCATCGTGCCGGCCGCAAGTGTCCTGCACCACCTCGACCAGCGGCTCCATGTCCTGGTCGTAGTATTTCGAATGCAGGCCGGGCATCGGATAGCTCGAGCCCATCAGCGTGCGCGTCGTCGTCACGTCGAGCGGATGATCGCGGCCCTTGTCCAGCTTGCGCGCCGAAAAGCACTGGAAATCCGTGCATTGGCGCCCGTCGACATCAATGATCTGCAGATAATCGCCCGCCCTAACGAAATAGGCCTCCGCCGTCGCCGAATGGACGCGCAGGTCGAGCACGGGATCGGCCAGCGGGTCGGCGAGCCTGGATTTCTCCGCCGGGCGGATGGTGGCGCGCCGGACGACGACGCTAAGCGGCGTCGCGGTATCGTGGCCGTCGACCAGCATCGGCCCGCCGGGCGCGGCAATCAACATTGAACCGTCGCGGGCGACGGCAAAAGCCTGTTCGGTACCGGCAGGGGTGGCGCCGCCGAAAACGCGAACCGCCTTTGCCTGATCGAGCTGCACCTCGCGCCGCTCGAGGCCTCGGCGCAAGGAAGCGAGGCTGTCGTCGCCCTCGGCCAGCATCGCCTTGATGCCGGCGGCATTGCTGTTCGATTTCTCTCCGAGAATGCCGGGATCGGTCGCGCCGCTGCTGTCCCATGCCAGCAGCTCGCAAGCCTGCCCGCCCTCGACATTGCGCACGCTGATCGTATCGCCGGCCTCGACCTCGATCAGCACCGCGCCGTTGCCATGGACGGTGTAGCGCTCCATCCCGGCCGGCAGCGCGATCTGGCCTGGCCTCAGGATCAGGCTCGGCCGCGGCGGTCCGGCGACGACGGCGGGGTAGGGCGACTGGCTCATCTCAACCCTGGTTTCGAGAAACAAGTTTGCCTGTGCGTGAAATTATTTTAGCGGGAAGAATAGGATAGAAGAGCCGGAGTTGGCAAGTGAAGGTGGAGCGCGCGCCTCTTCCTTCTCCCACAAGGGGAGAAGGGAAGACGCGCCAAGGCTACCCCAATTCCTCGGAATGCCCGATATCGACGCCATACTCCGCGGCCGCATCGAGCATCGTGTGCCACAGGCTTTCCGCGAAGGTGGCGAACACCAGAAGATTGAACACCGCCTGCCCATCCGGCCGGTCACTGCCGCGCCAGAGATTGATGCTGGTGTGATCGACCGAGGTCGCCGCAGCGGTGCCGGCCGGGAACGCCGCCGGGTGCAGGTCTAGCGACGACAATTTCACCAACATCGAGCGCGCCTTGGCTCCAGAGACGCTGATCAGGGCGCGCGCATGCGACTGATCGGAAAGCGAGGCGGACTGCGAGAACGCCTGGCTCAGCTTCTCCATCGCGTGAATGCCGCCCTTCGACAGGACGAGGAACTGATCCGGTCCCGACCAGATCAGCGTGGCGTCGGGAACTCGGACCGCGTTGGGCGCATTCGGGGCGGCAACGCCGAAGCGGGTTTCGGCAGCCTTCGCCAGTTCTGCCGCCTTGCCGCGCTGCGCCATCACCTGGATCAGGTCGAAATTGCGAATCTCGGTGAGCGATACGCCGGCCGCCGTGCCGCGCGCGCCATAGCCGCCGACAACAAGCGCTTTCTCCAGCGGACTGCGGGCAATCCAGGAAAACTCAGCCACGCTGGCGCCCTCCATCCGGATCGTAGAAGACGGGACTGCACAGCTCGACATCGTAATCTTCGCCGCGCAGTGGATCGTGCGCATGGACGATCTCGCCGATGCGCTCGCGGCCGCGCTCGACCAGCCCAAGCCCGATCCACTGGTCGAGCATCGGCGAAAAGCAGACCGAGGTGACATAGCCCTGGTCATTGTCGGGACCGGGCGTCTCGCCCTTCGGGATAATATGCGCGCCGGAACGCAGGCGGCGCGTCTTGTCGACCGGCTTGATGCCGACGACGACCTGACGGTCCGGCGCGACCAGCGCCTCGCGCCCGGCCATGACGCGGCCGATGAAGTCTTTCTTGGTCGACATCATCTTGCCGAGGCCGAGGTCGGCGGCGGTCGTCGTGCCGTTCAGCTCCGGTCCGGCGACATGGCCCTTTTCGATGCGCATGACGCCGAGCGCCTCGGTGCCGTAGGGCGTAACGCCGAATGGCTTGCCGGCCAGCATCAAATTGCGCACCAGTGCGTCGCCATAGCGGGCGGGACACGAAATCTCGAACGCCATTTCGCCGGAGAAGGAGATGCGGAACAGCCGCGCTCTGATGCCACCGTGCAGCGCGACTTCCCGCGCCCCCATGAACGGGAAACCTTCGTTCGACAGGTCCTCGGATTCATCAACGACCTGTTTCAGCAACTCCCGCGCGCTCGGCCCGGCGATCGAGAATTGCGCCCACTGGTCGGAAACCGAGGTCAACTGCACGTCGAATTCAGGGAATAGCACCTGCCGGCAGAATTCGAGATGCTGCATCACCAGCCCGGCCTTGGCGGTGGTGGTGGTCAGGAAATAATGGTCCTCGGCGAGCCGCGACGTCGTGCCGTCGTCATAGACGATGCCGTCCTCGCGCAGCATCAGTCCGTAGCGGGCTTTTCCGACGGCAAGATTGGAGAAAGTGTTGATGTAGACGCGGTCGAGGAAGGCGCCGGCATCCGGGCCGTGCACGTCGATCTTGCCGAGCGTCGAGACGTCGCAGAAGCCGACGCCTGAGCGCACCGCCTTGACCTCGCGCGTCACCGATTCCAGCCAGTCCTTTTCGCCGGCGCGCGGATACCATTGCGCCCGCTTCCACAGGCCGGTGTCGACGAACACCGCGCCCTGTTCGGCTGCCCAGTGATGCGACGGCGTCAGTCGTGTCGCGTGGAAGTTTTCGTCGCGATGATGGCCGGCGAAGGCGCCGATGGCGACCGGCACATAGGGCGGGCGGTAGATCGTCGTGCCGGTCTCGGGAATGGACTTGCCTGACAACGCAGCCATGATGGCGAGGCCGGCGACATTCGAGGTCTTGCCCTGGTCGGTGGCCATGCCGAGCGTCGTGTAGCGCTTGAGATGCTCGACCGATTCAAACCCTTCACGCTGCGCCAGTTCGATGTCGGACGCGGTCACGTCATGCTGGTAATCGACGAAGGCTTTCCCTTTGCCGGCCACATGCCAGAGCGGCGTTAGTGAAAACGCCTCGCTGTCGGCGACCGGCCGCGTGCCGGCATTGCCGCTGCGCCCGGCGCTCTGCGCTGCCGCAGCACCCGCGGCAAATCCCTGGCGCAGGCAGTCGCCTAGGCCGAAGGCGCCGTTGGCGGCGCCGACGGCCACCATGCCGGGCGGCGCGCCATCCGGCACGAAGGCTGCGATATCGTCCTGCCATTTCGGCCGGCCGCGATGATAGGAAGTCAGCCCGACCGCCGGATTCCAGCCGCCGGACACGGCAAGCCCATCGGCTTCGACTTCGGCGCGCGCGCCGCCGGTGAGCGATACCGCGATTTTCCGGACCCCGTCCTTGCCGCCCTCGACCCCACTGACGAAACCGTTGAGCACGGCAAAGCCGCCTTTGGCGGCAAGCGCGCGACGTTCGGCGGATACGTCCGGGCGTGCATCGACGACCGCTGCGATCTGCAATCCGGCGCCAAGCGCGGTCTCGACGGTGCGCCAGCCATCCTCATTGTTGGTGAACAGCGCGATCCTCGTGGCAGGGGTTGCCGCATAGCGTTCGACATAGGTCCGCATCGCCGAAGCCATCATCACGCCGGGCGTGTCGTTGCCGGCAAAGACAATCGGCCGCTCGATGGCGCCGGCGGCAACGACGCAGCGCTTGGCTACGATCCGCCACAGCCGCTGGCGCACCTGGTGCTCGGGCGGCGAGGGCAGGTGGTCGTTGACCCGCTCGATCGCGCCATAGGTGCCGCCATCATAGACGCCGAACAGTGTCGTGCGGTTCATGATGCGGACATCGGGCAGTGCGGCGAGTTCGGCCAGCGTGCGCGTAATCCATTCGGCCGCCGGCGCGCCGTCGATCGTGCCGCCGTCGGCAAGCAGGCGGCCGCCAAGCGCGAAATCTTCCTCGCACAGGATGACGCGGGCGCCGCCGCGCCCGGCCGCCAGTGCCGCAGCCAGCCCAGCCGGGCCGGACCCGGCAATCAGCACGTCGCAATGCGCCCACGCCTTGTCGTAATGGTCGGGATCGGCGATGCCTGCAGCGCGACCGAGGCCAGCGGCGCGGCGGATCGCCGGCTCGTAGACCGCTTCCCAGAATTTGGCCGGCCACATGAACGTCTTGTAGTAAAAGCCGGCGACGAAGATCGGCGCCAACAGCTGGTTGACCGCCATCAGATCATGGCGCAGCGACGGCCAGCGGTTCTGGCTGGCCGCTTCCAGACCGTCATAAAGCTCGGCCGTGGTCGCCTTGGTGTTGGGCTCGCGTCGCGCTCCGCTGCGCAGTTCGACCAGCGCGTTGGGCTCCTCCGAACCAGCGGTCAGGATGCCGCGCGGCCGATGGTATTTGAACGAGCGGCCGACCAGCTTGACGCCATTGGCGATCAGCGCCGAGGCCAGCGTGTCGCCTTGGAAGCCGGCAAAGCTCTTGCCGTCGAAGCGGAAGGCCAGCGGCGCGGCGCGATCGATGAGACCGCCTGATACGAGACGATAGGGCTGGCTGGAGGTCACGATCGCCCGCCTTCCGTCGCTGTGGCCTGATGCAGGAGCGTCGCGCTGCCGCTCATCCGGCCTCCGCTTCGCTGTGGCCGCCTTGCACGCAGCCTCCTTCTCTTCTCCCCGCCGGGGAGAAGGTGGCCGCGAAGCGGCCGGATGAGGGGGCCGCCGGCAGGGTTATGAGCGCTGACCCGGACAGAATTCATTTGGCGGGCTGCCTTGCACCAACGCCCGTCGCCGGCTCGACGGAGGAAATCTCATGCGTCAGCGTGTTGCGGGCGACCTTCAGCCAGGCCCGGCAGCCGCCGCCATGGTACCAGTATTCGCTCATCGGCCCGGCGATGTTGTCACGCAGGTAGACATAGTCGAAGACCTCGTCTTCGGTGGCGCCGGCCGCAGGACGCGTCGGCTTGGCGTCGCCCAGATAGGTGAACTCGCCGAGTTCGCGTTCGCCGCAGAAGGGACAGACAATCCGCATGCTTCTTCAGCCAGCCTTCAATGCAGGTTCGGTTGGGCGCCCTGGCCCTTTTCGTCGATCATGGCACCTCGCCGGAAGCGGTCGAGGCGGAAGCGGGTAGCCTCCTTGTGCGGCTCGTCGCGCGCCAGCAGATGGGCAAAGACCAGGCCGGAGCCGGGCGTCGCCTTGAAGCCGCCATAGCACCAGCCGGCGTTGAGATAGAGCCCGTCGACCGGTGTCTTGTCGATGATCGGCGAGCCGTCCATCGACATGTCCATGATGCCGCCCCACTGACGCAGAAGCCGTATCCGGCCGATCATCGGCATCAGCGCCATGCCGCCTTCGCAGACGTCTTCCATGACAGGCAGATTTCCGCGCTGGGCGTAGGAATTGTAGCCGTCTATATCGCCGCCGAAGACCAGCCCGCCCTTGTCGGACTGGCTGACGTAGAAATGGCCGGCGCCGAAGGTCATGACATTGGGGATCAGCGGCTTGATCGCCTCGGAGACGAAGGCCTGCAGCACATGACTTTCGATCGGCAGCCACATGCCGGCCATCGCCGCGACGCGCGACGAGGAGCCGGCGACCGCCATGCCGACCTTGGCGGCACCGATCCTGCCGCGCGATGTCTCGACGCCGGTCACCTTGCCGCTGCCGTCGCGAACAAAGCCGGTCACCTCGCAATTCTGAATGATGTCGACGCCGAGCGCGCTCGCCGCATGCGCATAGCCCCAGACCACGGCGTCGTGCCTTGCCGTGCCGCCGCGTCGCTGCAAGAGGCCGCCCTGCACCGGGAAACGTGCGTTGTCGAAGTTCAGGAACGGCATCATCTTCCTGACTGCGGCGAGGTCGAGCAGTTCGGCATCGATGCCGTTGATGCGCATTGTGTTGCCGCGCCGCGCATAGGCGTCGCGCTGCGCGTCGGAATGGTAGAGGTTGATGACGCCGCGCTGGCTGACCATGGTGTTGTAGTTGAGGTCCTGCTCCATGCGCTCCCAAAGCTTCATCGACAGCTCGTAGAACCCTGTATTGCCGGGCAGCCCGTAATTGGAACGGATGATGGTGGTGTTGCGGCCGGCATTGCCGGAGCCGATCCAGCCTTTTTCCAGCACGGCGACATTTCTGATGCCGTATTCGCTGGCGAGGAACCATGCCGTCGCCAGGCCATGGCCGCCGCCGCCGATGATCACCACGTCGTAGTGGCTCTTCGGGGTGGCGTCGCGCCAGGTGCGCTGCCAGTTCTTATGGCCGGAAAATGCCGCCCGGGCGAGGGAGAAGATCGAGTATTTCATGAACCTGTTTCGCGCCGGGCGTGCAACAATCCGGATCAGATGTCGAGCGTGTGGTCGCGCTCCCACTGGGTGAAGTGGGAAGCATAGGAATTCCATTCCTGCTGCTTGAGCTTTAGATAGGCCGACGAGAATTCCTCACCCAGCGCCGCCTTGAGCGATTTGTCGTTGTCAAACTCGCGCAACGCGTCGAGCAGGTTGAGCGGCAGCTTCGGCGCGCCCTCGACCGTATGGCCGAACTGGTACATGTCGATGTCGTAGCGCCGGCCGGGATCGGCCTTCGAGCGGACACCGTCAAGGCCGGCGGCGATGATGACGGCCTGCAGCAGATAGGGGTTTGCCGCGCCGTCCGGCAGGCGCAGCTCGAACCGGCCGGGACCAGGCACGCGCACCATGTGGGTGCGGTTGTTGCCGGTCCAGGTCACGGTGTTCGGCGCCCAGGTGGCGCCGGAGATGGTGCGCGGTGCGTTGATGCGCTTGTAGGAATTGACCGTCGGGTTGGTGATCGCGGCAAGGGCGGAAGCATGTTTCATGATGCCGCCGAGGAAGTTCCGGCCCTTTGCCGACAGGCCGAGCTCCATCGCATTGTCGGCAAAGACATTGGTCTTGCCGTCCCTGTCCCACACCGAGATATGCGCATGGCAGCCATTGCCGGTCAGGCCCTGGAAGGGTTTAGGCATGAAGGTTGCGCGCAGGCCGTGCTTTTCGGCGACCGATTTCACCATGAATTTGAAGAAGGAATGCTTGTCGGCGGTCGCCAGCGCATCGTCGAAGGCCCAGTTCATCTCGAACTGGCCGTTGGCGTCCTCGTGGTCGTTCTGGTAGGCGCCCCAGCCGAGCGCCAGCATGTGGTCGCAGATCTCGGCGATCACGTCGTAGCGGCGCATCACCGCCTGCTGGTCGTAGCAGGGCTTCGACGCCGTATCATATTCGTCGGAAATCGTCTTGCCATCCGGCGAGATCAGGAAGAATTCGGCCTCGACGCCGGTCTTGATGTGCATGCCATCGCCAGCGGCCTCCGCGATCAACCGCTTCAGCGTGTTGCGCGGCGCCTGCTCGACCGATTTGTCGTCCATGATGCAGTTGGCGGCGACCCAGGCGACCTCCGGCTTCCAAGGCAACTGAATCACCGAGGCCGGATCCGGCACCGCCAGCATGTCGGGATGCGCCGGCGTCAGGTCGAGCCAGGTGGCAAAGCCGGCAAAGCCGGCACCGTCCCGCTGCATGTCGGCGATCGCCTGCGCCGGCACCAGCTTGGCGCGTTGCCCACCGAACAGGTCGGTGTAGGATATCATGAAATATTTGACGCCCTTTTCCTTGGCGAAGGCGGCGAGATCGTTCCCCATTATAGTTCCTCGCTTACTGGCATTTGGTTTGTTTTTAGAAGCCGTTCTTGCCCGGTATCCAATTGGTGCCGGCCAGCGGCACGCCGGCCATGGCTGCGGCTTCGATCGTCAAGGCCACAAGATCCTCGGGCTCGAGATTGTGCAGGCTGTTCTTGCCGCAGGCGCGGGCGATTGTCTGAGCCTCAAGTGTCATCACCTTAAGATAATTCGCCAGCCGTCGTCCGGCCGCAATCGGATCGACCCGTTTCATTAGCTCGGGATCCTGCGTGGTGATGCCGGCCGGGTCGCGTCCCTCATGCCAGTCGTCATAGGCGCCGGCGGTGGTGCCGAGCTCGTTGTATTCCGCCTCCCAGCGCGGATCATTGTCACCGAGCGCGACAAGCGCTGCCGTGCCGATCGACACCGCGTCGACGCCGAGCGCCAGCGCCTTGGCGACGTCGGCGCCGTTGCGTATGCCGCCCGAGACGATCAGCTGCACCTTGCGGTGCATGCCGAGGTCCTGCAGCGCCTGCACCGCCGGCCTGATGCAGGCAAGCGTCGGCTGGCCGACGTTCTCGATGAACACTTCCTGGGTTGCCGCGGTGCCGCCCTGCATGCCGTCGACGACGACGACGTCGGCGCCGGCCTTTACCGCAAGGGCTGTATCGTAATAGGGCCGGGCGCCGCCGACCTTGACGTAGATCGGCTTTTCCCAGTCGGTGATTTCGCGCAGTTCCAGGATCTTGATCTCGAGATCGTCCGGCCCGGTCCAGTCGGGGTGGCGCGAGGCCGAGCGCTGGTCGATGCCTTTCGGCAGCGTGCGCATTTCGGCGACGCGGTCGGAGATCTTCTGGCCGAGCAGCATGCCGCCCCCGCCGGGCTTGGCGCCCTGGCCGACGACAACCTCGATCGCGTCGGCACGGCGCAGATCGCGCGGGTTCATGCCGTAGCGCGACGGCAGATACTGGTAGACCAGCGTCTTCGAATGGCCGCGCTCTTCCTCGGTCATGCCGCCGTCGCCGGTGGTCGTCGAGGTGCCGGACAGCGTCGCGCCACGGCCGAGCGCTTCCTTCGCCGGGCCGGACAGCGAGCCAAAGCTCATGCCGGCAATGGTGATCGGGATTTTCAGTTCGATCGGTTTTTTTGCATAGCGCGAGCCGAGCACGACGCTGGTGTCGCAGCGTTCGCGATAGCCTTCGAGCGGATAGCGCGAGATCGAAGCACCGAGGAACAGAAGGTCATCGAAATGCGGCAGCTTGCGCTTGGCGCCGGCGCCGCGGATGTCATAGATGCCGGTCGCCGCGGCGCGGCGGATCTCGGAAAGGGTGTAGTCGTCGAAGGTCGCGGATTTGCGCGGCGTCGTCGGCGGGTTGCGATAGGTCATTGAGCCTCAATACGCGTCGGCGTTGTCGATATTGAAATTGTAGAGGGTACGAGCCGAGCCATAACGCTTGAACTCCGCCGCCTTGACGCCGGTCACGCCGGCGCGGTCGAGCAAGCCTTGCAGCAATTCGAGATGCTCGGGCCGCATCTCCTTGGCGATGCAGTCGGCGCCGAGGCTTTCGACCTTGCCGCGCACGAAAAGCCGCGCCTCGTAGATGGAATCGCCGAGCGCATCGCCGGCATCGCCCAGCACCACCAGATTGCCGGACTGCGCCATGAAGGCCGACATGTGGCCGATATTGCCATGGACGACGATGTCGATGCCTTTCATCGAAATGCCGCAGCGCGATGACGCGTTGCCTTCGATGACGAGCAGCCCGCCGCGGCCGGTGGCGCCGGCATACTGGCTGGCATCGCCTTTGACGACGATCTGGCCGGACATCATGTTTTCGCCGACGCCGGGCCCGGCCGAGCCATGCACGGTGATGGTGCCGCCGTCGTTCATGCCGCCGCAATAATAGCCGACGCTGCCGCGCACATCGATGGCGACCGGCTGGTCGACGCCGACGGCGACCGAATGGCTGCCTCGCGGGTGCAGCACCTCCCAGGCAGTCTCGTTCGAACCGGGCGCCAGACCGTGCAGCGCCTGGTTGAGCTCGCGCAGCGACATTTCGGCCAGGTCGAAGACCCGTGACGCATGGCCCGGCTCGCGAGCCGCCTTGGAGAGGTTGATTGCCGGCATTGGTTCAATGCTCCCAGAAATAGACGGTTGCGGGCTCGGGTTCCCAGACCTTCGCATTGTCTATGCCGGGCAGTTTGGTGAGCGCACGATATTCCGAGCCGAAGGCGACATACTGGTCGGTTTCGGCCATCACGGCGGGCTTGCAGGCGATGGGGTCGCGCACCACGCCGAAACCGTTCTTGGTGCCGACGACGAAGGTGAAAAAGCCGTCGAGATCGCTCAGCGTGCCTTCCAGCGCCTCGCCGAGGTTCTTGCCATGCGCCATCTGCGAGGTGAGATAGGCGGCGGCGACCTCGGTGTCGTTCTCGGTCTCGAACGTCATGCCTTCACGGATCAGCTCGCGGCGGACATTGTTGTGGTTGGACAGTGAGCCATTATGCACCAGGCACTGGTCGGCGCCGGTCGAGAACGGATGCGCGCCCATCGTCGTCACCGCCGATTCGGTCGCCATGCGGGTATGGCCGATGCCGTGCGTACCGGTCATCTCGCGGACGCCGAAACGGTCGACGACCGCTTCCGGCAAGCCGACTTCCTTGTAGATCTCGACGACGTCGCCGGCGCCCATGATGCGGATGTCGGGGCGCAGCGTCTGGATCGCCTCGCGCGCTTCGTCGATCTTGGCAGGCATCGTCCGGACCACGGCATGCGTCGACTTCGCAGCAATGCTCACCGGTGCGCCGATTGCCTTGGCGAGTTCGGCGTCGAGGCCGCGGAAATCGCGCTCCGGCTTGGCCGACTGGATGGTGATCTTGGCTTCACTGGAGGGCGCGCCATAGATGGCGATGCCGGCGCTGTCGGGACCGCGATCGCTGAGCGAGATCAGCATCTCCGACAGCATCGCGCCAAGCTGGGGCTCGAGCGACTTGTCCTTCAAAAACAGTCCGACGATTCCGCACATGTCAGGCTCCGCGAGTTTGTTCCTCCGAGATGTATCGAATGAGTCCCGGGAATTCAATTGGTATGAAAAAAATTTTCCTCTCGTTATATATCGGTTGAGGCGCCGTCGGCCGCACCATCGCTACGCTGGCCGCCATTGTGAACCCATTTGGCATAGCGGATGCGGGCGATCTTGTAGGCATCCAGGATCGACAGGGCATAGATCAGGACGCCGCCGGCATGGCGGCCGATGAAGCTGGCATCGGGCGGCGCGATCTTGGCGGTGACCCAGGCCAGGACCACCATGAAGAACAGGAATTGCAGGCCGCGCACCGGCACGCCGAGCACGACATGCCCGCTCGCCGGCAAAACGATCGCAGCGCCCAGAACCAGATAGGGGCTCGGTGGTGCGGGGGAGGTGCTGATCTGGCTGGTCATGCCGCCTGCCGTTCGCTTTGATTGATGGCATCGCGGAGCGCCGAAGCCGACGACAGCAGCCGCTCGATCAGCCCCGGATCGAGCCTGACCGTGCCGAATTCGGCTTGCCGGAATACGCCGTAGCGCGCCCGCTCGGCCTCGGCCAGCAGCCAGACGATGCGCACGCCGTTCGGTGTGATCAGCAGTTCCTTGGCGCGCTCCTCGGCAAAGACATCGAGGTGATCGGCGATGATGGCTTCGGGGAAGCGCACGCCCTTGCGGTCGCTCCGCAGCACCGCCTCGGCTGGAAATCCGGCGGCCTTCGGCAGTGTATGGACGAGATGATCGAAATTGGAAAAAGTCGTCGGCGATCCCGGCCGCATCATCATGTCGAAAGTGCCTGGTATCACGACCTTTTCGGTGATCGAAACGCTCAGCCAGCGCGCCGGCAGCTTCCTTATCGCCAGCGTGTCGACGATGGTCCGCACCTGCACCCGCCGGCCGTTCCACGAGCCGGCGAAGGTGACGACGCCGGTGGTGCCGTCCGAGACGTTGGCCGCGTCGGGGATGACGGCGCGGACGTCGGCTTCGTCGGCGGCAAGCCCGGTCGAAGCCTTGGCGCGGCTGGCCCGCGCAAGCCAGGTTATGTGGAGGACGAGAGCCAGGGCAACCGCCCCGGCGAGCAATGCTGAGATCACCTAACGCACCTCGTCACGCAAATGCCTGCCCAGACCGGGCGCGCCGTCAGTACCCCTGTGGTTTCGGCCACGGCATGGTGAACTGGGCACCGCGGCGCACGAATTTGTAGCGGTAGAAGTGGAACCACAGCGAAATCAGGAAGTAGAAGGCGACCATGGCGATCAGCTGCGAGCCGAAGCCGAGGAAGATCGCAAAGAAGGTGACCACGCAAAGGCAGAACAAGACGATCGCCGGCAGCGGATGGAAGGGATGGGTGTAGCCGCGGCGGATCGAGCCGAGCGGCCACTTCTTCCTGAACATGATGATGTTGATGCTCATGAAGGTGTATTGCAGCACGCCCGACAGAATCGAGAAGGTGATCGCCTGGTTGAGGTCGGCGATGAAGGCGAAGGCGAGCGCGATCGGCAGCAGGAACAGGATCGAGCGGTAGGGTGTGCGGTATTTCGGATGCACCGCCGAGAACCAGGTCGGCAGATAGCGGTCGCGGCCGAGCGAAAACCAGGCGCGCGCGGCGTCGTTGATGCAGCCATTGGCAGAAGCAAGTGCAGCAAGCAGCGTCGCGATGAACAACAGGTTCTCCAGCAGCGCACTGCCGGTCAGTTTGCCTGCGTCCCACAGTGGATAATAGGTGATGCCGAGATATTCCCAGGGCATCAGCGAGGCGCAGACATACCAGGTCATGGCGGCCGCGATCAGAAGCGTGATCATGCCGGCCATCGTGCCGTAAGGCAGCGAGCGCGCCGGCGAGCGTACTTCCTCGGCCGCCTGCGTGGTGCCCTCGATGCCGAGATAGTACCAGATGCCGAACTGGAAGGCGGCGATGACGCCGATCCAGCCATAGGGCAGGGCGTTGCCGGGGGTGACCAGCTCGTTGAGCTTCAGCACGGCGCCTTGGGTCCACGGGCTGACCGAGAAGAACAGGATGACGATCGAGACATAGGCGATGGCGGTGATGACGAAGTTTACGTTGAGCGTCATCAGCACGCCGCGATAGTTCAGCCATGCCAGCACGACGATGGTCGCGGCGATGAAGGAATTGTGGTTGAGGCCCTCGACGCCGGCCTTGGCGACAATGGTGTCGCCGAGCAGGATCGCGTCCGACACTTCGAGCATGGTATAGGCAAAGACCAGGAAAAGCGCGACGTTGAAGGCCATCAGCGGCCCGACAATGTGCTTGGCCTGGGCATATTGGCCGCCGGCGGCGGCAACCGTCGAGGTGACTTCGGAATCGATCATCGCGACCGAGGTGTAGAGCAGTCCGACGATCCAGCAGACGATCAGCGCCGCCAGCGCGCCGCCCTTGTCCGCTGCGAAATTCCAGCCGGTGAATTCGCCGACCAGAACGATGCCGACACCGAGCGCCCAGACATGGGCGGGGCCGAGCACTCTGAGCAGTGAAACCCTGTCGCCTTGCACTTGCACCGCTGGTTCAGCCGTGATCGTCATCGTTCAATTCCCCACTCAGATCCGGTGTTTTTCGGACACGGCTTCAAGCTCGCCTTCCCTGGACGAGGTCAGCATCTCTTCGGAATAGGTCGTGTCGATCTTGAACCAGTCGTAGAGCATCCACAGCGCGAACACGATCGAGATGCCCCAGCATGCGTAAGAGAGTGCCACCCACATGACGATGCTTCCCTATCTATTTGTCGCCGAACTTTTCGTCGATGACGTCGCGGTATTCGCGGTCCGATGCGCGGAACAGAAAGATGAAATAGCCGATCAGCACCGCGGCCATGATGATCAGCGTCGGCCAGTCGATGATGTAGTGGAACCGGTTCTGGATGATGTCGTGCGCGGTTTCCGGCGTGTAGCCGAGCTTTTCCCAGATCGAGGCCATGGTCGGGTTCTGGCCGAGCGCTTCCCACGTCTTGGCGTCGAGCGCGTCGATGGATTTTGCCGCCCCTGCCAGGCCTAGTTTCAGCGGCAGCCACAGCGCGACGAAAATCGCGACCACGACGACGGCGATATCGAAAACCTGTCCGGCCTTGCTCTGTTCGGGCGGTGTATAGCGGGCCATGCGTCTCCCCCTCAGGACTTGCGGTTGCGGTAGGCGTCGGCATTCTTGATGTCGAGGCCGTAGATGAAGTCCTTGTCTTCCTTGTAGTGATTGACCATCGCCAGGATCGCGGCCGTGTTGAAGATCAGCACGGCGGCCGCGGCGACCGCGACCACGAGCTTGATGCCGCCATCGGGGATGTATGGCCATGTCATGAACAGGACAAAGAGGATCGTCGCCCACAGGCAGACGATCAGGAGCATGGATCCACGCACGTCGGAACGGTACAACGCTTCCACGCGCTGTTGCAGGTCGGACATCGGCTTTCCCCTTTTTCAACGCCGGTCCGGACTGGCCGGTCATTGCCCTCTTTCAAGAGAGTGAAATTTTTTTCATAAAATCCGGCCGAATTCTGGAATTGTCAAGACGATTTTACGCGACGTTAACCGTTTGTTTGATCCGCCGAATTTTGCCTGACAATGAAATTATTTGCTTGCGGGTATTGCAGGCTCCCGGCGTTTGCGATCAATATTCGGGCAACGCTCCCGCCGCTGTGCAGGGAGCAGGGGAAAGCAAACGTTTTTCGAAACGGAGGACAAACGGATGACGGCATCCTGGAGATTTTCGGCGCTTGCGGACCGCCATCGCGCGCTCGGCTCGAAGCTCGAAGATTGGAGCGGCATGGGCACCGCCTGGACCTACGACAAGGACGCTGACGAAGAGTATATCGCCATCCGCACCAAGGCCGGCCTGATGGATGTGTCGGGCCTAAAGAAGATCCACATCACCGGGCCGCACGCCTCTCACCTGATCGACCTGGCGACGACGCGCGACGTCGAAAAGATCTATCCCGGCAAGTCGGCCTATGCCTGCATGCTCAACGAGGCCGGCAAGTTCACCGACGACTGCATCCTCTACCGCACCGGCCCGAATTCCTGGATGGTCGTGCATGGCTCGGGCACCGGCCATGAAGAGCTGCAGCGCGCTTCCGTCGGTCGCGACGTGTCGCTACGCTTCGACGACAATCTTCACGACCTTTCGCTGCAGGGGCCGCTAGCCGTGGATTATCTGGCAAAGCATGTGCCCGGCATTCGCGACCTCAACTATTTCCACCACATGCAGACGCAGTTGTTCGGCTTTCCGGTGATGATCTCGCGCACCGGCTACACCGGCGAGCGCGGCTACGAGATCTTCTGCCGTGGCCAGGACGCCGGAACGATCTGGGACAGGATCCTCGACGAGGGCAAGAGCGCCGGCATCATCCCGTGCCGCTTCACCACGCTCGACATGCTGCGCGTCGAGAGCTACCTGTTGTTTTACCCTTACGACAATTCGCAGAAATATCCGTTCGAGAATGAGGGGCCCGGCGACACGCTGTGGGAGCTTGGTCTCGACTTCACCGTCAGCCCGGGCAAGACGGGCTTTCGCGGTGCCGAGGAGCACTACCGCCTGAAGGGCAAGGAGCGCTTCAAGATATTCGGTGTGCTGCTCGAAGGCAGGGAGCCGGCCGACGAGGGCGCACCGGTCTATCGCGACGGCAAGAAGGTCGGCGTGGTGACCTGCGCCATGTATTCGCCGCTGGTCAGGAAATCGATGGGTATCGCCCGGCTCGACATTGACTGCGCGGTCCAGGGCACCCGGCTCGAGATCCGCAACAAGAGCGGCGCCATCAGCGCAACCGCCGAGCCGCTTCCGTTCGACGATCCGAAGAAGACCAAGCGCACGGCGAAAGGCTGAGGCATACTGCGGGTATGGCAGCGAAAAGCATCATCAGCCGCCCGGTCTATGGGACCCTGTCTCCACAGCCCGGCAAGCACCATCTTTTCGTAGCGGACGCAGAGGGAGCGCTGGCGATTGCCGATCTTGCCGCCAAGGCACCGGCGGATTTCTTCGGCGGCACCCACATCATCTTCATTCCCGGCCGTGACGGTAAATATGCCGAGGCGCTCGAAGCACTAAAGCCGGCGCAGCTCTACCTCGGCCATTCCTTCGCCAGTGCCCTGCCGCGGCTGAAGCAGACGCTGGCCAACGCCCATATGGGCCTCAGGCTCTATCTTGCCGGCACCGAAGGGCTGATCGGCCAGGCCATGCAGGCGGCGCTCGAAGCCGGCGTCGACCACACCTCGATCCAGACCGAGCATCGCGGCTCGCTGGCGCGCCGCGTGCAGTGCGTCCATTGCAAGGGCATCACCGAGAACGTCACGACGCAGCCGGCAACCTGTTCGCATTGCGGCCTCTTGCTTCTGGTCCGCGACCACTATTCGCGGCGCCTCGCCGCCTTCCAGGGCGTCTGCATCAACGCCGAGGACCGCAGCGAAATTCCTCCGATCGAGGAGGTCTTTCGATGAGCACCGGCACCACCAAACTCGATGTCGTCGTCAGCGATGTCGTCCCGGTCAACGAACTGGTGACGCGCTTTCATTTCCGCAGGCGCGACGGCCAGCTTTTGCCGACCTTTTCCGGCGGCGCCCATGTCGTCGTCGAGATGCGCGATGGCGAACGCACCAGACTCAATCCCTATTCGCTGATGGGCTCGCCGCTCGACACCCGCGAATACACCATCTCGGTGCGCCGCGACGACGCCGGCCGCGGCGGCTCGCTGTTCATGCACAGGCAGGTCAGGCCGGGCACGGAGATGGTGGTGAGCTACCCCGTCAATCTGTTCTCGCTCGATCTTCGGGCCAGGAAGCATCTGATGCTGGCCGGTGGCATCGGCATCACCCCGTTTATGGCGCAGACCGCGCAGCTGGCGGCGCAAGGCGGCAATTTCGAATTGCATTACACCTGCCGCACCGCCTCGCTCGGCACCTATGCGGACCTGCTGAGAGAGCGCTACGACCGCCGGGTCAGGCTCTATCACGACGACCGCGACGAGCGCGTCGATCTCGACCGGCTGTTGTCGTCGCAGCCGCTCGGCACGCATCTCTATGTCTGCGGGCCGTCCGGCATGATCAGCTGGGTGCGCGAACGCGCCGCTGCCCTCGGCTGGCCGCCAGAGACCGTGCATTTCGAGCATTTCGCGGCCCCACAGCCCGGCGCGCCCTTCGACGTGACGCTGGCGCTCAGCGGCAAGACGATCCGCGTCGACGAGCAGCAGAGCCTGCTCGAGGCGATCGAGGCGGCCGGCGTCGATCCGCCCTATCTGTGCCGCGGCGGCGTCTGCGGCCAATGCGAGACCAATGTGATTTCGCATGACGGCAAATTCATCCACAACGACCACTGGCTGAGCGAGGAAGACCACCGTTCGGGCTGCAAGATCATGCCTTGCGTCTCGCGCTTCGAGGGCAGGTCGCTGGTGCTGGAAAGATAGGAGGCGAGCTTGGGCATCACCTTTCGCAAGGAAACGTTCCGCGACGACTTCACCTTCAGGAACAGCCCCGAGCACATCAGGCGGTTCCCGTTCCCGTTCCATGAAGACAGCTACATGTATGCGGTCAACATCGAGCCGCATGTCGTCGGGCCGAGGGGCAGCGTGCTGGAGAATTTGATCGACGTCGACGAGCACTATGTCGCCGAGATGCAGGACCGCGCTTTGGTGCTGGCCGAGGATCCGCTGCGCTGCCAGTCGCTGCCGCACATGACGCTGGCCGGCTGGGACCTGCTCGAACTCCTGATGGAGCAGCAGGCGCTGGGCTATCCCGAGCATTTCACGCTGATCCGCGACGGCGATCGCTGGCGCTGGATCAACCGGCCGCTCGGCATCGACGACAGCTTCACCTTCGGCGACGTCTCGACGCTGCCCTATGGACCGATGGAATACATCACCCGCCAGAGCCAGGGCGATTTCTGCATTCTCGACCAGCGCGACGGCAATCTGTGGATGGATGCCGGCATGGTCACCACCCAGGCCGACTGGTCGCTCGATTTCGACATCGGCATGAACTTCTTCGAATGGCACGCGCCGGTGCCGCTGGCGCACGAGAAGGGGATCTTCGTCCGGGCGCTGAAATTCCTCACCAACATCCAGCAGGGTAAGCCGGCGCGCCGGCTGAACTGGACGATGACCATCAATCCGCGCCTCGACACCAGCCCGGAAAATTACCACAAATGGGGCCCGGACCGCGCCACGGTGACGCCGGAAAACGTCGGCGAAAAAGTGCATCTGCGCGTCGAACTGCAGAGTTTCTGGCGGCTGCCGCGCTCGAATGCGATCGTCTTCCCGATCCGCTGTTACCTCATCAAGATGGACGAACTGGTGACGCAGCCGAAATGGGCACGCCGCCTGCACCGCGTCATCCGCGACCTGCCAGAGGAACTCGCCAATTACAAGGGCCTGACGCGTTATCGGCCGACCTTGGTCGAATGGCTGTCGAAATTGGATGATGGCAGCCCGACATCGCCGGGCTTCGGGCCGGATTGAGTTTTTTCCTGCTGATGTTGGCGCTGCCCATCAAGCTGCCAATCTCCCCCCAAGAGGGGGAGATGCCCGGCAGGGCAGAGGGGGGCGCCGTGGAGCGCCGGCCTTGCCGTTATGTCAGCCCATCGCTTGGGCGAGACTCACGGTGCGCTAGCCAGACCAGCCACAATCACGATATGCTGGCAGACATTGTCGATATCGCGGACAACGTCATCATTCCAGAAGCGAAGGCTGGTCCAGCCCAGCGCTTCGAGCCTTGCGGTTCTTGCAGCGTCTAATTCCGACGCTTCGGCCTCCGCGTGCTGGGAACCGTCGAGCTCGACGATCAGCTTTTTGTCCGGGCATGCAAAGTCGACGATATAGCCGGCGATAGGCATCTGGCGCCGAAACCCCAGTCCCATCAGCCTGTGCGCCCGGATCTCGTTCCAGAGCTTCAGTTCGGCATCGGTCAGCACCCTGCGCATCCTGCGCGCATTGCGGCGATTGTTGGCGGGTACTGGATTATGCGTCATCGCGGTTCGCCCCCCTCTGTCCTGCCGGACATCTCCCCCTCAAGGGGGGAGATTGGATGTCACCTCAGCTTTCGCTGATCACCAACGTTGCAAAAGAGGCGCCGTCGGCGAAGCTGTCGATCTCCCCCACGAGGTCCACAAGGGGGTGAGATCGCTCAGCCCGCACTGCTCTGCGGGTAGCAGATGATCGACAGATAGCGCATCGGCAGAACGCTCAGCACTTCCGGTCCGTGCGGCGCATCGGCGTCGAAGAACAGGCTGTCGCCGGGCTTCATCGGGTAGAGATTACTGCCGTGCCGGTAAACCACTTCGCCTTCGAGCATATAGAGGAATTCCATGCCTTCGTGCTGGAAGGTCGGGAACACGTCGGAATCCTCGGTCAGCGTGATCAGATAGGGTTCGACGACGACGCCGCTGGTGTTGGAGCCGATATGGCCGAGCAAATTGTACTGGTGGCCGGCGCGCGTGCCGCGGCGTTCGACGTCGAGGCCTTCGCCGGCCTTGACGAAGACGGCACTGCGCTCCTCCTCGAAACGGCGGAAGAAGGCGGTGACCGGAACGCCGAGCGCCCGCGACAGCGCCTGCAACGTGGTCAGCGATGGCGAGGTGATGCCGTTCTCGATCTTCGACAGCATGCCGAGCGAAATGTCGGTGGCGGCAGCCAGATCGGCGACGGTGATGCCGAGCTTTTTGCGGAATGCCCGCACCTCGCGGCCGATCGCGACCTCAAGCACTTTTTCGCGGGTGTCGCGAATGGCGTGCGGATTCTGGGTGAGCGGCACGCGTATCTTGCGCGGCTCGATCGCGGCGGGTTTGGCTTTGCCCGCCGCGGCGCCGGCATCTTGCTTCAGACTGGATGCTTTTTTCGCCATTTCGCCACCCCGGACCTTGCCGATTCATTTCACTCACGGTGAACATATTCGGTGCCGATACAGAAGCGCAACTGGCACGGCAAGCCGAATTGCGCAATGACCGGATTTCGCCCGAGCTTCCACGTCGTTTAGAAATCCAACTCGGCGAAGCGCGGTTTCGCGACAAGCCCTGTTGACAGCATCGAAGGGGCAATTACTGTCCTGTCAGTGAAATTTGTTTCGTTAGAGAAATGAGATCTGGAGGCCCGCATGAAACATCGTGTTGCCGTCATCGGAGCCGGGCCGTCCGGCCTGGCCCAGCTCCGGGCCTTCAAGTCGGCCGCCGACAAGGGCGCCGATATTCCCGAGATCGTCTGCTTCGAAAAGCAGTCCGACTGGGGCGGCCTGTGGAATTACACCTGGCGCACCGGCCTCGACGAGCACGGCGACCCGGTGCATGGCTCGATGTACCGTTACCTCTGGTCGAACGGCCCGAAGGAATGCCTCGAATTCGCCGACTACACGTTCGAGGAGCATTTCGGCCGGCCGATCGGCTCCTACCCGCCGCGTGCCGTGCTGTGGGACTACATCAAGGGCCGCGTCGAAAAATCCGGCGTGCGCCAATGGGTGCGCTTCAACAGCCCGGTGCGCATGGTCACCTTCTCCGACACGACGAAAAAATTCACCGTCACCGCGCATGACCGCACCAACGACGTCACCTATTCGGAAGAGTTCGACAATGTCGTCGTCGCCTCGGGGCATTTTTCCGTGCCCAATGTGCCCTATTTCGAGGGCTTCTCGACCTTCAACGGCCGTATTCTGCACAGCCACGATTTCCGCGACGCGATGGAATTCAAGGGCAAGGATATCTTGATCATCGGCCGCTCCTATTCGGCCGAGGACATCGGCTCGCAATGCTACAAATACGGCGCCAAATCGATAACCTCTAGCTACCGCTCGAAGCCGATGGGCTTCAAATGGCCGGAGAACTGGAAGGAAGTGCCGCTGCTGCAGAAGGTCGTCGGCAAGACCGCGCATTTCAAGGATGGCAGCACCAAGGACGTCGACGCCATCATCCTGTGCACCGGCTATCTCCATTCCTTCCCGTTCCTCACCGAGGATTTGAAGCTGAAGACCGCCAACCGCATGTGGCCGGACGGGCTCTACGAGGGCGTCGTCTGGGAGAAGAACCCGAAGCTTTTCTATATCGGCATGCAGGACCAGTTCTACACCTTCAACATGTTCGACGCGCAGGCCTGGTTCGCCCGCGACGTCATCATGGGCCGTATCAAGCTACCCTCGGCCGAAGCGATGGCGGACCACGGCCGGAAATGGCGGGCACGCGAGGAGACGCTGGAAGACGCCGAGCAGATGATCTGGTTCCAGGGCGACTACACCCGAGAGCTGATGGAGCAGACCGACTATCCGGGCTTCGACGTCGAGGCCGTCAATCGGACCTTCATGGAGTGGGAGCACCACAAGGCGGAAGACATTATGGGCTTCCGCGACCATGCCTACCGCTCGCTGATGACCGGCACGATGGCGCCTTTGCACCATACGCCGTGGCTGCAGGCGATGGACGATTCGATGGAGAGCTATCTCGAGGTGAAGGGCGTGGCGGCGGAGTAGCAGTCCGAACGGCGATGACTTGCCTCAGACAACCTCCCGCGTCGGGTCGGCTGCAAGCGCCAGGGAATTTGCGACGTGCTCGAGCTGCTCCTCGTCCAGAATGCTGGTCGCGACGCGGACGGCGTTCGTTTTTCCGGTCGAAAACTTCGCTCCGGCATGGACCGCGATGCCGTGGGCGGCCAGCGTGACCATCGCGTAAGGTTCCGAAGCAACCGGAATGAGGATGCTGAGACCGTGCCCGGCGTCGATCACGACATTGCGTTTGGCCAGTTCGCAGGCCAGCCGTTCGCGGCGGTGGCGGTAGACCTGCTTCGCCCGCTCCACCAGGGTGGCCGTGGCCGGGTCTTGCAGCAGCCAGGCAGTGGCCGCCTGCAGGATGCGGCTGGTCCATCCCGAGCTGAAGCTGCGGTAGGATTGGATCTGCTCGACGATCGTCGCCGATCCGGACAGGACGGCGAGCCGCAGGTCAGGGCCATGGGTCTTGGAATAGGACAGGATGTGGACGACGCGATCGGGAAAACGCCGACCCAGCGAAATGCGCGGCGCCGAGGCAATATCGCCAACGCCGTCGTCTTCGACAATCAGCACGTCGGTACCGGCGAGCAGGTCGCCGATGACTTCCAGCCGCGCCGGCGACATGCAGGCGCCGGTCACCGAATGGACGCGCGGCTGGAACAGGAACGCGACCGGCCGCTGCCGCAGAGCGCTGGCGAGCGCGTCGGGCAAGGGGCCGTCACCGTCGCAATCCACCGGGATGATCGGTACGTCGAGATCTTCGAGGATGTCGAGCAGGCGAAGCGCCGTCGGGTTCTCGATGGCCACCGGCGCTCCCGGCGGGACCAGCGCATGCAGCAAGGTGTAGATGGCGTTGTAACCGCCATTGGTGGCCAGGAACGCACCGGGATCGTACGGCCATGACGGGCGCACTGCGGCCTCCAGCTCGGGCAGGATACGCACCCGCTCGTAACTGTTGAGCTTTTCGGCGCGCGCACCATGCGCCAGCGCGATGTCGAGCGGCGGCAAGAGCCTCACATCGGGCTCCGCGATCGCCAGGTTCAGAACATCCTGTCCGTAATTGCCGCCGCTCATGTGGCGCTCGGGCCGGGCGGCAAAGCGGTTGCCCATGATCCAGGTGCCGTTGCGTCCGCGGCCGCCGATGATCTTGTAGCGCCGCAACTCGCTCCACGCCTGCGAGACCGTCGCCGGGCTGACGCCGAGCACATAGGCCAGATCGCGCACCGGCGGAAGTTTCGCGCCGACCGGCAGCGCGCCGCTTCTGATCAGAGCACTGGTCTCGCGCGCGATGCCGCGCATCGTGCGGTCGCCAAGGCGTTCAGCGAACCATCCTGCATCGAAATCCATCGGCATCGGCGACCGTTAAAGCTAATGTTCAATAACATAATAACATTTGATCGGCAGAAAATAAACATTTACCAATCGCCGGTCAAACATAGCTTTGAAGTTCATGCCGATGGCCGTTTCGATCACTATAGCCACCCGCGATTGGGACTATCTCACCCCCTTGGTCCTGGGTGACGTCGCCTCCAATCGCCTGTCGTTGAAGGTTGACCGCGTCGCCACGCTGATCGCGGATCTCGGCACCGATCCGAACTACGATGCGGCGGAGGTCTCGTTCAGCCGTTATGTGTCGGCCATGGCTTCGGGCGTCGATACGGTGGTTGGACTACCGTGTTTCATCATGCGCGGCTTTCGCCATCGCTGTATCATCACGGTCGAGGACAGTCCGCTGCAGCAGCTTTCCGACCTTGCCGGCAAACGTATCGGCGTCACCGGCTGGCGCGATTCCGGCAACACGTGGACGCGCGGGGCGCTTCGCCGGGAGGGCGTCGGCATCGAGGATGCCTATTGGTTTGCCGGCCGGTTGACATCCGAGCACCCGATCGCCGACCGCCTCGACGGATTCGGCAGGCCGGGGCGCATCGAAGCAGCACCGGGCGAGCGCCCGATGATGGAGCTGCTGGCGCAAGGCGAGCTCGACGCCGTTTTCACGCCCTTCATGCCGGACGGCTTTTTCGGCCCGGCTTCCGGCTTCCGGCAAGTGCTGCGCGATTTTCGCGCGGCCGAACGCGCCTATTTCGCCGACGTCCGTTATGTGCCGGGCATGCATCTGGTCGCTGTCAAGGCTGCAATGGCCAGGGAACATCCCTGGCTGCCGCAGGAACTCGCCAGGCTGATCGACGAAAGCCAGCGCGTCTGGACGGCAAAGCGCCGAAAATATGCCGACACCTCGCCGTGGATCCTCGAGGAGCTGCTTCATGCGGGGCGCGACCTGCCTGCCTCCTGGAACGCCAGCGGCCTGCCTGCCAACCGGCGCATGATCGAGGATTTCGTCACCGAGCTCCATGTCCAGGGCATTCTGACGGAACCGATTTCCGCCGAAGCCTTGTTTCCTTTCGAGGCCAGGTCGCGGGCCACCTGACAACGCAACGAAGAACACGAAGGAGAATGCCATGAGGACAATCAGCTTCATATTCGCCTCGCTCGTCACCATGCTGGCGCAGGCCAGCTTTGCCCAGGATATCCAGAAGCAATCGGTGAACGAAGACTTGCGGGCCCGGCTGCCGGAGGAGATCCGCGCGGCGGGAACGATCACGGCCGTCAACAACGGCTCGTTCCCGCCCTATGAGATCGTTACCGGCACGGAACTGTCAGGGGCGACCAAGGACATTTCGGACGCTATAGGCCAGTTGCTCGGGATCGAGGTCGATCATGCCTCCGTCGCCGGCCTGCCGGCTTTGCTGAGCGGCATCAATGCCGGCCGTTATCAGTTCGCGATGGGGCCTGTCGGCGACTATCCCGACCGCCAGAAATCCAACGACTTCGTCGATTGGGTGCGCGAATACGTTGTCTTCGCCGTCGAGAAGGGCAACCCGCAAGGCATCACCTCGCTCGACACCGCGTGCGGCAAGCGCATTGCCGTGATGTCGGGTGGCTCGGCCGAAAAGGTTATCAAGCAGCAGGCGCAGAAATGCACCGAGGGCGGCAAGCCGGCCGTCGAGGTGCAATCCTTCACCGACCAGCCAAGCTCGATACTGGCCGTCCGGTCGAAGCGCTCCGACGCATTCTTCTCCTCGCAGGCGCCGCTGACCTATTTCGTCGAGCAGGCGAAGGGCCAGCTGGAACTCGCCGGGGTCGGCCAGGCCAACGGCTTCAAGGACATCTACCAAGGCGCCGTCGTCAAGAAGGGTTCGCCGCTGGGCGGCGTGCTGCTCGACGCCTTCAAGATCCTGATGAAGAACGGCACCTACGCCGCGGTGATGAAGAAGTGGGGCCTCGAGAAGAACATGATCGACGCGCCCGGCATCAACCAGGGCCAGTAGAGGCTGCCATGACCGACGCGACCGCTGCCTACGCGGCCGGGCTGCCGCGACGTCCCGACGACGCGCTGCGCGACGTCAAACGAGCCCACCGGCCATTCCCGCTCGTCCGGCTGGCGCTCTGGGCATTCACCGTCGCCGTCGCCGCCGGCTTCGCCTATATCGTCGCGGTCAACCCGAATTTCGGCTGGCCCGTGGTCGCCCAGTATTTCTTCGATCCGACGGTCATGCAGGGGCTTTCCGTAACGCTCGGCCTGACGGTCGTGGCGATGATCCTGGGCATCGTGCTCGGCCTGCTGCTCGCCATCGCGCGCATGTCGAACGACAGGCTGGCATCCTTTCTCTCCGGCCTGTTCATCTGGTTCTTCCGCGGAACGCCGCTGCTGGTGCAATTGATCCTGTGGTACAACCTTTCGACGCTGTTTCCGCGCATTTCCATTGGCTTCGCCAGCTGGAACACCAACGACCTGATCACGCCTTTGACGGCCGCCGTTCTTGGTCTGGCGCTGAACGAGGCCGCCTACATGGCCGAGATCATTCGTGGCGGGCTGCTGTCGGTGGACAAGGGACAGGCCGAAACGGCTGAAGCCTTCGGCATGACCCGCGCGCGGGCCTTGCGGCGCATCATCATCCCGCAGGCGATGCGATCGATCGTGCCGCCGACCGGCAATCAGCTGATCAGCATGATCAAGGCGACGTCGCTTGTCAGCGTCATCGCCATGGCCGACCTGCTCTACTCGGTGCAGTCGATCTACAACCGCACCTTCGAAATCATTCCGCTGCTGATGGTTGCAGTGCTGTGGTACCTGCTGATCACCTCGATTCTCAACGTGGCGCAAGGCGCGATCGAACGCCACTACAGCCGCGGCGACCGCGGCGCGCGTGAGAAGACGGCGACCGCCACACTGGAGGCCGCCAATGAGCGCGCATGACACGCCCCTGGTCAGGGCGCGCAACGTTCACAAGGCGTTCGGCCCGCTCGAGGTGCTGAAGGGCATCGACCTGGACGTCGCGCCTGGCGAGGTGGTGGTCATTCTCGGACCGTCCGGCTCCGGCAAATCAACCTTCCTGCGATGCATCAATCATCTGGAGGCGATCGACCAAGGGTCGATTGAGGTGGACGGCGAGCAGATCGGCTACCGGCTGCACAACGGCCGGCTCGACAAACTCTCCGACCGGGCGATCGCGGCGCAGCGGCGCAAGATCGGCATGGTGTTCCAGCAGTTCAACCTCTATCCACACATGACGACCCTGCAGAACGTCATCGAGGCTCCGGTCGGCGTTCACCGGGAGAACCGCAAGGAGGCGATCGGCTACGCCCGCGAACTGCTGACCCGCGTCGGTCTCGCCGACAAGATCGACGCCTATCCGCGCCAGCTTTCAGGCGGCCAGCAGCAGCGCGTCGCCATCGCCCGTGCGCTCGCCATCCGCCCGAAATTGATGCTCTTCGACGAGCCGACGTCGGCGCTCGATCCGGAACTGGTCGGCGAGGTCCTCTCCACCATGCGTGATCTCGCCAGGCAGGGCTTGACCATGATCGTCGTCACGCACGAGATCGGCTTTGCCCGCGAAGCGGCGGATCGGGTGGTGTTCATGGACGACGGCAATGTGATCGAGGCCGGGCCTCCGGACGAGGTTCTCGCCAAACCCAGGCACCCGCGCACGCGGGCCTTTTTAAGCCGTTTCATCTGACAGCAAAGCCGGCACGATTACGTGCTCGGCAAAGGACCTTCCATGCCAAAGACCTCCAACCAGTTCGCCGACATTTCCGACTTCGCCGACAAGGCCGCCGAGCTTGCGGCGGTTCGCCAGCACCTGCACGCGCATCCCGAGCTTTCATTCCAGGAGCACGAAACGGCTGCATACGTTGCCGAACGGCTCGAAGGCTGGGGCTACGAGGTGACGCGCAATGTCGGCGGGCTCGGCGTCGTCGGCCGCTTGCGCCAGGGCAGCGGCCGCAGCATCGCCATCCGCGCCGACATGGACGCCTTACCGATTACCGAAGCGACCAATCTCCCTTATGCCAGCCAGGCCAGCGGCACGATGCACGCCTGCGGCCATGACGGCCACACCACGATGCTGCTCGGCGCCGCCGAATACCTGGCGCGCACGCGGTATTTTAACGGCACGGTGAACCTCATCTTCCAGCCGGCCGAGGAAGCCGGCAAGGGAAGCGGGGCGCAGGCGATGATCGCCGACGGCCTGTTCGAGCGCTTTCCCTGCGATGCGATATTCGGGCTGCATAACCATCCGGGCGCGCCGACGGGTTCGTTCCTGATGCGCGCCGGGCCGCTGATGGCGGCGAGCGATACCGTCACGATCAAGATAACCGGGCGTGGCGGCCACGCCTCGCGTCCGCACCTGACGGTCGACCCGATCGTCGCTGCCGCCAACATCGTCATGACGCTGCAGACGGTGGTGTCGCGCAACGTCAACCCGATCGAGACGGCTGTCGTTACCGTCGGCACCATTCACGGCGGCACGGCCTCCAACGTCATCCCGGAACACGCCGAGATCACGCTGAGCGTCCGCTCTTTCTCGGCCGAGATTCGCGACACGCTTGAGCAGCGTATTCGCAATATCGCAGCACTTGTGGCGCAGGCGCATGGCGCAACGGTCGAGATCGATTACGAGCGCGGCTACCCGGTGGTGATCAATTCCGAGGGCGAGACGTCCTTCGCGACAGACGTCGCTGTCGAGCTCGTCGGTCAGGACAAGGTGTCCGTCTGCCCGTTGATCCCCGGCAGCGAAGATTTTTCTTATTTCCTCGAACACAAACCCGGTTGCTTCCTGCGCCTCGGAAACGGCGAGGATTCAGCCATCCTGCACAGCTCGAAATACGATTTCAACGACGGCAATCTGACCGTCGGCGCAGCGCTCTGGGCTCGATTGACCGAGAGATTCCTGGCCATGTGATCCACACCTGCGGCTTGGATTGTCGAACGGCCGGCCGGGCAGAATTGGGGCGACCGGCCGCGCGACTATCCTCAACGAACTCTCACCGCATTCCAGCTCCTTCGAACAGGGTAGGTGTTTATTCTCTCAGACGAACAAAAAGTCACTCGTTGTCAGCGGGCTCGTAAAGTTTGCGAGAGTAACTTGATCGACTCCCGCGGTAATGATGGTGTCGGCTCCAGTTTGCGCAATTGTGAGATCATCGAACGATTGCACGCCCTCCACGCCGCTAAACACGATAGTGTCGCCTTGGGTCTGGCTGAAGTCGTAAATGGTGTTTTGGGTTCCGACCGTCATGGAACCATCGTCCTTGAATATGAATTGGTCTTTGCCGCCCTGAGCCAACTCGCTCAGTTGCCCGTCGCCCCACATGTCATTGATGACCGTGCAGCCGGGTGCCGCGCTCCCGGCGTACAGGGTATCGTTTCCGCCCTTGGCCGAACCGGACATTTGTAGAGCGTCGCCGCACAGGAAGTTACGGACCTGGCCGCTTTCGCTGTTGTGGCCCCCGGTAAGAATGTCGTTGCCGCCCTGGGCGGAACCGGACATAGCGCGCGCGTCGCCGTATAACTCGTTTAGAACATCAGGAAAGGCGCTTTTGTCCCCGCCGGTCAGGGTATCATTGCCGCCCACAGCGCTGCCGAGCATCGTGACCGCATCGCCATACCCCAAATTATGAGTGCCTTGCAACACGGCCACGTCGTCGCCCCCAAGCGCGTGATCGAACATACTGCCGCCCGCGTCGCCGTAGAACGTTATCTCCGAGCCACCCGCGCTCGTGAAAGTGTCGTTGCCGCCCGCGGCGAAACCGGAAAGATCACCGCCCGCATCGCCATAAAGAGTTTTGCTCCCGATCTCCCCACCCAGGTCCGTATAGTGGTCGTCGCCGCCCTGAGCATGGTCAGACATGTTGCCGCCGGCGTCGCCGAAGAAAGTGTTGGTGGAAAAGAAGCCACCCGTGAAGGTATCGTTGCCACCCTTGCTGTAGTCCGACATATCGCCGCCGGCATCGCCGTAGAAAGTGTTGAAGGAGTCGGTCCTGGTCGTGAAACTGTCGTCGCCGCCTTGCGCATTGCCGGACATGTTGCTGCCCGCGTCACCGTAGAAAATGTTATTGGCTTCTATCGAGCCCTGGAAGGTGTCGTTGCCGCCCTTGCCATGGTCGGACATCTCGCCGCCCGCGTCACCGTAAAAGGTGTGATCGGCTCCTTGTCGAGTGCTGGTCACGAAAATGTCGTCGCCGCCTTGAGCAAAGCCGAACATGTTGCCGCCGGCGTCGCCGTAGAACGTGTTGTCTACCCGTCTACCCACTTCACTGCTCAACGTATCGTTGCCGCCTTTGCTGTGGTCCGACATATCGCCGCCGGCATCGCCGTAAAAAGTGTTGAAGGAGTCGCCCTCGGCTCTAAAACTGTCGTCTCCGCCCAGAGCATGAACGAACATGTTGCCGCCGACGTCACCGTAGAAGACGTAGGTGCCCAGCGAGGCGCCTGTGAAAGTGTCGTTGCCGCCCTTGCTGTGGTCCGAGCCATCCTCGCCGGCATCTCCGTAAGCAGTGGTGGTGGAGGATGGCGATCCCGTGAAGATGTCGTTGCCGCCCCTCGAGAAATCTAGCAGGCTGCCGCCAGCATCGCCGATTAAGATGTTTGTATTTAGATCGCCTGCGAGGACGTCATCGGTGCCCCGTTGACGGTCTACTAGATCACCGGGAGTAAAGGGAACGCGTATAGCCATTGTTCGCTCTCCTGTTGAGCCTGCCCGTCCGATGACAGCCGTACGAGGTGAGGTAACAGCGAGCAATCATCCCGAATGGCTATATCTTTAGGCGTAGGGATCGGTGCCTCGTTAACGGCGCGCTTGGCGGCAGCTTCCTGAGGCCGTCCTATTCCGGACTATCCCAGCCTTGCGCGAGCCTTCGCCGTCCAGGCGTTGAACAGCCGGTCGGCGACGATGCCGATGAAGGCAATGGCCAGGCCGGCGACGATGCCGCGGCCGGAATCGGCCTTGGACAGCGCGATGAACACCTCCTGGCCGAGATCGCGGGTGCCGACCATGGCGCAAATGATGATCATCGCCAGTGCCATCAGGATCGTCTGGTTGACGCCAAGCATGATCTCTGGAAGGGCCAGCGGCAGCTGCACGCGAAAGAAGGTCTGCCGCTTGGTGCAGCCGGACACCTTCGCCGCCTCGATCAGCGCCGGCGGCACCTGCCGGATGCCGTGATTGGTGTAGCGGATCGCCGGCACCACGGCGAAGGCGACGGTGGCGATCATCGCGGTGACGTCGCCGACTCTGAACAGCATCACCACCGGAATGATGAAGCAGAACGACGGCAGCACCTGCAGCGTGTCGATGACCGGCGTGACGGTCTTTTCGAAGCGGTCGCTGCGCGATGCCATCAGCCCGATCGGAATGCCGATGAGGCAAGCGATAAAGGCCGAGATGCCGCACAAATAGACCGTCGCCATGGTCTTTTCCCAAAGGCCGGTGACGGCGCAGAACGCTGTCAATGCCGCGACCAGGGCGGCGAGGCGGAACCCGCCGAGCTGGTATCCGGCAAGGCCAAGGAGACAAACCGCGCCCAGCCACGGAAAGCCCTCGCAGAAGGCGCGCACCGGGTTCAGCACGTTGAGGATAAGCGCCACGCGGAACGCTTCGATCGTGTCGAAGAAGTTGATGGTGATCCAGTTCACCGCCGCCTTCCACAAAGGCGCGGTGGTGAAGGTGATCGCTTTTGGCACCGCGGCGAAGGCCGGCACGAACAGGCCGAGCAGCGTGGCGACGGCGAGGATGGCAACGGCCAGCGTCAGGTTGGGATAACGCCGCCAGAAGCTGGTGCCGGCCTGATGGCGGACATTGCCCTTGTCGTGATTGTGGGCGATCGCCTGGCTCAGCCGGTCGAGTGCAATTGCCAGTGCGACAATGGCGAGGCCAGCCTCCATCGCCTCGCCGACCTTGAGCGCGCGCAGCGCCAAAAGCACGTCATAGCCGAGCCCACCGGCGCCGATCATCGAGGCGATGATCACCATATTGAGTGCCAGCATGATGACCTGGTTGACGCCGACCATCAATGTCGGCCGCGCCGACGGCAACAGCACTCGCCACAGCTTCTGCCGTGCCGTGCAGCCGGCCATCTCGCTGAAATCGTCGATCTCCGACGGCACCCGCGACAGGCCGAGCATCGTCGCCCGCACCATTGGCGGCGTCGCGAAAATTGCCGTCGCGATCATTGCCGAGACCGGGCTGTTGCCGAAAAGAAGCAGCATCGGGATGAGATAGGCGAAGGTCGGGATCGTCTGCATCAGATCGAGGGCAGGGGAGATCAACAGCCTCTCCACCCAAGGCTTGCGCCATGCCCAGATGCCGGCGAACAGCCCGGTGACAATGCAAAACGGCACGGCGATCGAGATCAAGCCCAGCGTCAGCATGGCGCTGGTCCACTGCCCGAACAGCGCGATGTAGAGAAAACAGCCGCCGGCCAGCGCACCCAGCTTCCAGCCGCCGGCGGCGCGTCCGGCAAGGTAGGCGGCAGCGCAGACGCCGACCCAGGACAGGCGCGGCAACACGACCATATCGGCGCCATGGCCGATCTTGAAATTCTTGGCCAGAAGAGCGAGCGCGAAATCGAGCGGTACGCCGAGCACCGCGGTGATCGAGCGGGTCAGCCAGGAGAAGTTCGACTTCACCCAGTTTATCAGCGCACCGACCCAGTCTGCGACAGGAACGATCGCGCCGGCCGGGTAATTGACCGCCCAGGGCAGGCCTTCCTGCAGCAGGAAGACGATAAGCACGGCGGCGAGCGCGCAGGCCCAGATCGCCAGCCAGGTTTGAACCGGCCGGGGCCTCGCTGCGCTGGCGCTTGCCGTGACCGTCATGCGCCGGCCCCACGACGTTCTATGCCGGCCAGAAGATCGATCACCGCCTGCGGCGTGACCTCGCCGATCGGCTTGCCGGTGCCGTTGACCACCGCGAAGGGCTTGCCGGCAGAGACGATATCAGCCGAAAAACTTGATATCTTGGCATCCGGCGCGACCGTGCCGCCGTACTCGGCGCCGTCGCAGGCGCGCATCAGGCTGCGCGCCGATATCACCTTGGCGCGATCGACATCGCGGGTGAATTCGGCGACATAGTCGGTCGCCGGATTGACCACCAGCTCTTCCGGCGTGCCGATCTGGATGACCTCGCCGTCCTTCATGATGGCGATCCGGTCGGCCAGCCGGATGGCCTCGTCGAAATCATGGGTGATGAAGACGATCGTCTTGTGCAGCATGGTCTGCAGCCGCATCAGCTCGTCCTGCATCTCGCGGCGGATCAGCGGATCGAGGGCCGAGAACGGTTCGTCGAGGAACCAGATTTCCGGCTTCGTGGCGAGGCTGCGGGCGATGCCGACACGCTGCTGTTGTCCGCCGGAAAGCTCGCGCGGATAGAAATGCTCGCGGCCGCGCAAGCCGACCAGCTCGATCACTTCCCGTGCGCGCGCCTCGCGCGTCGGCCGGTCCTGTCCCTGGATGCCCAAGGGAAAGGCGATGTTCTCCAGTACGTTGAGATGCGGGAGCAAGGCAAAATTCTGGAACACCATGCCCATACGGTGGCGTCGCAGCTCGATCAGCGCGGCATCGGAAATCTTGAGCAGGTCCTTGCCTTCAAACTCGACCTTGCCGTGGGTCGGCTCGATCAGCCGCGACATGCAGCGCACCAGCGTCGACTTGCCTGACCCGGAAAGTCCCATGATGATGAAGATCTCGCCCTGGCGGATTTCGAGATCGACGGCGCGCACCGCCCCAACCAGTCCGGCGGCGGCGATGTCCGTCATGCTGGCCTTGCCGTCGCGCCGGCGGATGAAATTGGCCGCGTCCGCGCCAAACAGCTTCCAGACATTGCGACAGGCAAGTTTGATCGGGCGTGCATCGTTGCCCGCTTTCGCCGCCTGTTCAATCGTATCGCTCATTCAATCGTCCTTCTGGAATAGGGGATCGAGACCCGGCCCTGAGTGGCCGGGTCGTCGCGTTTCCAGTCAGACGGTCACTCGGCCCAGGCTTTCCAGTCGGCTTCGTGGGCGGCGATCCAGGCGGCGGCGACGTCTTCCGGCGTCTTGCCTTCGAGATCGATCTCGCCGCTCATCTTGTTGAGCTCGTCGGTATCGACCGTGTAGTTTTTCGCGACCTTGTAGGCGACCGGCCATTTGTCCTTCATGCCGGCCCAGGAATATTTCCAGATCTCGCCATGCGGCTTGCCGCAGTCATATTTGGCATCGGGGTTCACGCCCCATTTCGGGTCGTTGTAGCATTCCGGCGTATAGTCGGGGAATTCGACCCATTCGCCCTTGTATTTGGCCGGCGCCCAATGCGGCGAATAGATCCACAGCATGATCGGCGCCTTGCGCTGATAGGCCGAGTCCAGTTCGGCGAACATCGCCGCATCGGTGCCGGCATGGATGACGGTGAAGGGCAGTTTCAGCGCCTCGACGCGTTCGTCATCAAAACCTTCCCATGTCACGGGTCCGCCGAGATAGCGTCCCTTCGGCGCGGTTTCGGCGGTCGAGAACGCTTCGGCGCATTTCGGGTCTTTCAGCGCCTCCCAGTTAGGCAGGCCGGGGCATTTCTCTTTCATATACTCGGGAAACCACCATTCCTCCTTGGCCTTGGGCCCGAGCTTGCCGAGACGTTCGGTCTGGCCGGTCGCGTCCGAGGCCTTCATCGCCTCGCCGGCCGTCGTGTCCCAGAATTCCAGGCCGACATCGATGTCGCCATTGGTCAGGCCGGTGGTCAGGCTGGAGAGATAGTCGGCGGTCGGATACTCGACGGTGTAGCCGAGCTTTTCGAGGATGCCGCCGAGGATCTTGGCGTTCAGATTGACGCTGGTCCAGTCGAACAGCGCGATCTTGATCGGGTCGTTGGATTCCGGCGCTGCCGCATAGGCCGAAGACGTCAGCGCGCTCGCCGCGGTAAGTATTAAGGCTCCCATTGAGAAACTCGAAATCATGTTCCGAAGTGACATGCTTGTTCTCCTGTCAAGCTCTGGTGAAGTTATCGTTCGTTCCCTTCTTGCGTCTTTTTTTGATTGTGTTGGAAAAGCTGGTCGTTGCGCAAGGGCGTTGGCGCCAGATTGCTGCCGGCGCTGAAGCGGCGCAGAGCGGATGGTGCCCAATTTCGTGAAGATGTGCCGGAGGGGACCGTGTCATGGCTGCCGATGGATTGCTGCCAAGGCAGTCCGCGGATCGATCGCCGGTCTGGCGGCGCTCTGAAAGATGCGAGCCATCAAGGTCCCATGATCTCAGCTGTCGGCCTGGCGAACCCCATCTCGCCAGAGCCGTTTCATGGGATGAAATTATATATACCAACAGTCATGTCTCGCAACGCATAATGCCGTCACGGTGATGCAATTCGGACAGGGCACTGGCGCCCGAGTATCCTCACGACATGATCAGGCCGCCATCGACATTGATGGTCTGCCCGGTGATGTAGGCCGCATCGTCGCTGGCGAGAAAGCTGACCAGGCCGGAGACGTCCTCGCCGCTGCCGGCGCGGCCCATCGGGATGTTCTTCACCCATTCGGCCATCAGTTCGCCGGGCTTGTAATCGCCCATCAACTTGCCCCACGCCGCATCGTTATAGGCCCACATGTCGGTGTCGATGATGCCGGGGCAGATCGCGTTGACGGTGATCTTCTCCTTCGCCACTTCCTTGGCCAGGCTCTGGGTGACGCCGACGACGCCGAATTTCGAGGCCGCATAATGCGGCGTGTAGATAAAGCCCTGCCGCGCCTGGCCGGATGCGGTGTTGATCAGCCGGCCGCCGTCGCCGTGCTTGCGGATGCGCGCGATCGCCTCCTGGCAGCACAGGAACACGCCCTTGGTGTTGACCGCCATCACCTTGTCCCATTCGGCCTCTGTCATCGCCTCGACCCTGGCGATGGTGATGACACCGGCATTCTGTACGGAGATGTCGACGCGGCCGAACTGTTGCTCGGCCAGATCGTAGAGCGCGACGACTTCGTCTTTCCTGGTCACGTCCATGCGCAGCGATGCGACCCTGGCGCCCGCAGCCTTCAGATCGGCGGCAACCTCTTCGACGCGCGCGTCGATGGCGCTGACGACGACCGCAGCACCTTCCGCCGCGAAGCGCTTTGCCATTGCCGCGCCAATGCCGCCGCTGGCGCCGGTGATGACCGCCGTTTTTCCCTGGAATCGCTTCTGCATTTTTTCACCTACCAGCAGACGAAGCCGCCATCGACGATCAGGTCGATGCCGGTGACGAAACTCGAGGCGCGGCTGGCCAGGAACACGGTCGGGCCGACCATCTCTTCCGGCGCCGCCATGCGGCCCATCGGCGTGTCGCGCTCGAAGATCTTGACCTGGTCGGCGACCTCCGGTCGCTTGTTCATCGGCGTCAGCGTATAGCCGGGGCTGACGACATTGACGCGCAGGCCGCGATCGGCCCATTCCATGGCCAGGCTCTTCGACATGTGGATGACCGCGGCCTTCGACGAATTGTAATGCGCCTGTGTCAGGCCGCGATTGACGATCGAGCCAGACATCGAGGCGATGTTGATGATCGAGCCTTTGCGCCGCGTCAGCATGGCGCGGGCCTCGGCCTGGCAGGACAGGAACACGCCGCTGACATTGACGTCGTAGAGCTTCTGCCATTTCTCCAGCGACAGCGTCTCCGCCGGCTCAGCTCCGGCGACGCCGGCATTGTTGACGGCGACCGTCAGCGCGCCGAGTGCCTTCTCCGTACGCTCGATCGCGGCCGCGAGATCGGCCTCTGACGTCACCGTGCCGTTCAGCACCAGCGCCTTGCGGCCAAGTGCCGTGATCCGGTGCGCGGTCTCCTCCAGCCCGCCTTTGGAGGCGTGGCCGAAGCAGGCTATGTCGGCGCCGGCCTCGGCCAAGCCGATGGCGATTGCTTGGCCGATGCCGCTGCCGGCGCCTGTAACAAGTGCCACGTCACCATGAAGTTCGAATAGTTTCATCGTCGGTCCCTCTGTTCCAACCGCCGTCCTCCGGAAATAAAGGGGCGCCAACTCTGTTGCTGGCGCCCCGCGCGGTCTGGTGCCCGGGAGGATACCACCTGCTGCGCTTTGTTTCGATGGGCCGTCCTAGCTCGTGGCGAGTTCCATCACGGCGACATTGCTCGCTTCGCTGCGGCCGAGAATGCCGCGTTGCCGGCCGCGGCTCAGTACCAGCACGCGATGCGACAGGCCGAGCACTTCCTCGAGATCGGAACTCACCACCACCACCGCCATGCCGGAACGGGCAAGGTCGGCGATGACATCATAGATCGCGGCGCGCGCACCGACGTCTATGCCGCGCGTCGGCTCGTCCAGGATGAACACCTTGGGCGGGCGCGACACCCATTTGGCGATGATCACCTTCTGCTGGTTGCCGCCGGAGAGCTTGCTGACCGCCTGGTTCGGCCGGCCCTTGACGCCGAGCCGGCGAATGCCGGCCTCGGCGAATTTCTGCACCGCCTTCGGGAACACCCAGCCATTCGGCGCGACATGGTCGAAATTGCCGATCGCCAGGTTCTCGCCGATCGTCTGGTCGAGCACCACGCCTTGCGCCTTGCGGTCTTCCGGTACGAGAACGACGCCGGCCTTGATCGCCGCCGCCGGGCCATTGAGATGCACCGGCTTGCCGGCGACGCGCACCGAACCCGATGAGATCGGATCGGCACCGGCGATCGCCCGCACCAGCTCCGTGCGTCCGGCGCCGATCAGCCCGGCAATGCCGAGGATTTCGCCGGCCCGCACTGAAAAGCTGACATTTTGAAAGCTGCGTTCCGGCGAGGACAGGTTCTCGACTTCGAGCAGCGTGTCGTTGCCCGGCGCCGATACCGTAGGGAACATCCGCTCGACGCTGCGGCCGACCATCTGCTCGACCACGGTGCGCACCGGAACGTCGGCGCGCTCGTGCCGGGCGACGATGCGTCCGTCGCGCATCACCACCACGCGGTCGGCGATTTGGGCGATCTCGTCCAGCCGGTGGCTGATATAGATGAAGGACATGCCTTCCGCCTTGAGCTTGCGGATTTGCTGGAACAGGAGCTCCGTTTCCTCGCCGCCAAGGGCGGCCGTCGGTTCGTCGAAGATCAGCAACTCGGCATTGAGCGTCAGCGCCTTGGCGATTTCGACCTGCTGCTGGGCGGCGATACGCAGCGTGCGCACTTTGCGCTCGGGTGAGACATCGAGGCCGAGGCGCTTCAACTGGGCCGATGCCCGTGCATTCATTGCCGTGCGATCGATGCGGCCGCCGCGCATCGGCAGGCGCCCCACATAGACGTTTTCGGCGACCGACAGATCGGGCAAGAGCTTCAGCTCCTGGTGGATCATGCCGATGCCGGCGTCGATCGCCGCGGCAGGATTGGCGGGGGAATAAGGGTTCCCCCGCCAGGTGATGGTGCCGGCATCGGGTTTCGTCGACCCGGCGATGATGTTCGAGACGGTCGACTTGCCGGCGCCGTTTTCGCCAAGCAGCGCCACGACCTCGCCCGGCCGCACCTCGAAGCTCGCATCGGCCAGGACCTGCACCGGCCCGTAGCTCTTGCAGAGGCCGCTGACGACGAGCCCGTTATGGGGGCTGTGCGTATGGCGAGGATCGGTGGACATCGTTGCGCTCGCTGACTGCCGGACTGGTCTCAATCAGGGATGCTTGGCGATGAACTGCTCGACATTGTCCTTGGTGGTCAAAGTCGCATCCTGCAGCTGTTCGGCGGGAATGGTCTCGCCGGCCACCAGCTTGATTGCCGCGTCGACGGCAAGCCGGCCCATGCCTTGCGTCTGCTGCGTTGCCGTCACGTCGAAGACGCCGTCCTTCAGCGCCTTGAGCGCCGCCACGTCGCCGTCGAAGCCGGCAACCCAGACCTTGTGGCCGGGATTGGCGACCTTTACCGCCTGCGCCGCACCGAGCGCCAGCGCGTCGGCCTGGCCGATGACGATCGACACATCCGGATGCGACTGCAACAGATCCTGCGTCAGCTTGAAGCCTTCGTCCTGGTGCCAGCCTTCGCTCCACAATTCGCCGACCACCTTGATGTCGGGATAGCCCTTCAACGCTTCGCCACAGCCCTTCGAGCGATCGACCTCGGGCGTCGTACCCTTCTGGCCGTGGATGATGATCAACTCGCCCTTGCCGCCGGCCTGCTTGGCAATGTAGTCGCAAACCGCCTTGGCCGATGCCACGCTGTTGGTGGCGATGAAGGTGTCGCCGGGTGCGCCGTCGGCGTTGCGATCGACATTGATGACTGGGATGCCGGCCGCCTTGGCCGTCTTGGTCGGCACGGTGGCGGCGGTGGCGCCGGCCGGAATGTAGATCAGCGCGTCGATGTTTTGCGTGATCAGGTCCTGCACCTGGCTGACCTGGGTCGCCGAATCGCCCTTGGCATCGACGGTAACGACCTCGATGCCCTTTTCCTTGCCATAGGCTTCGACGGACTGCTTGATCTGGTTGAAGAAGTCGGCCTGCAGATTGGCGACGGCGAGGCCGAGCTTCTTGGCCTCCTTCGCCGAGGCCATATCGGACAGGCCAAGCAGCGGGATGACGGCCGCGGCGGCAAGCAGCAATGAACGTTTGGTCAGCATGTTATTCCTCCGTTGATGTTCAATATGTCCTGCCCGCGCATCGCGGCGCCCCTTGGCCGAACAACTCCCAGTTTCGGATCACCGATCCGTTTTCGCCCGAATATCCGGGTGAATCTCATTGAGCCCAATTCTTCATTGTGCCCATTCTTCATTGTGCTCGGCGCCGCCAGGTGTCGGTGGCCACCGCCAGCGCGATCACCACGCCGATAACCACTTGCTGGATGAAGGGCGAGACACCGAGCAGGTTCAGCCCGTTGCGCAGCACGCCGATGATGAGGACGCCGATCGCGGTGCCGCCGATCGAGCCGACGCCGCCCGACAGGCTGGCGCCGCCGATCACTACCGCCGCGATGGTGTCGAGTTCGTAGCCGAGGCCGGAGCTCGGCTGGACGGAATCGAGCCGCGCGGCAAGCACGATGCCGGCGAGGCCGGCCAGCACGGCGCAGATCGCATAGACCCAGTTCGTCAGCGACTTGACCGGTATGCCGGACAGCCGGGCGACTTCGGCACTGCCGCCGATTGCGTACAGGCTGCGGCCGGTGGCGCGGTAGTTGAGGAAGATCGCGAAAATGACGGCAAGCACGATCATCAGCCCGACGGTGACCGAGAGGAAGCCGAAATGGCGGATGATCGACAGGCTGGTGAACCAGTCGGGAAAGCCGACGATCTGCGAGCCGTCGGTGATCATGTTGGCGAGACCGCGCGCCACCGACATCATCGCCAACGTGGCGATGAAGGGCGGCAGCTTGGTGATCGTGACCAGCAGGCCCGAAACCAGGCCGCAAAGACCGGCGACGACGAGGGCCGCGGCGATGCCGGCGGGCAGGCCGAGATTGAGATAGTCCGGATGGGCGACGAAGCCCATCACCATGGAAGCCAGTGCCAGCACCGAGCCGACGGACAGGTCGATGCCGCCGATCAGGATGACCAGCGTCATGCCGATCGCCATGATGCCGAGCACGGTGACCTGGTCGAGCACGTTGAGGATGTTGCGGATGGTCAGGAACGTGTCGGTGGTCAGCGAGAGCGCCAGGCACAGCAGAACCAGCCCGATCAGCGGACCCATGGTTCCGGCAAAGACAGCTGAAAACCTTGCGCCCGCCGTAGCCTGCGCGCCAGAGCCTGCCTTCAACTCGCCTGCCTTCAAATTGCTTGTGTCGTTGCTCACAGCCACTTTGTCTCCTCCACAGCAATCCGGCGCTGCATCACCGGGCCACTTTGCTCACCAGGCTCCTCCCTGTGAACAATTTATCTTTAACATGCAATTTTGTTCAGCTAAACTGTTCGTCGGAAAATTGTCAAGGCCTGCCGCTTCATTCGAGGACGGGTTTGCGCTGTCCGCCGGATTGGCTTACGCAAGGTCTCCGAAATCTTGGGCATTTCGAAGTCGCCGGATTGGAATTTCATGAGCAGAGCCGGCGGCTGCGGCAAGGCAAACAGATGACGATCGTAGAGAACGAAAGAGCCTCGCGCTTCCCCGACGCCGAACTCAAGGCCCGGGCCGCCTGGCACTATTACGTCGAGGGTCTTACACAGGAACGGATTTCCGAAATTCTTGGCGTCGGCCGCATCAAGGTGCATCGCATTCTCTCCGCCGCCCGCGAAGAGGGGGTCGTCCAGTTTCGCATCCGTGACAGCGTCGTCGAATGCGTGATTTTGGAGGAAAGCCTGAAGCAGCGGTTCGGGCTCAGCCAGGCCGTGGTCGTGCCGTCGGCAGCCGACCGAAGCAATGCGCCGCTGATGATCGGCCACGCCGCTGCCGCCTACCTGGCCGACCATGTGAATGCCGGCGATGTCATCGCGCTGGGCTGGGGGCGGACACTGAAATTCGCCATCAATGAATTGCCGCGGCGGCCCATCGCCAGGACGACGGTGGTTTCGATGCTTGGCGGCCTCACCCATGCCCAGCCGCTCAACCCGACAGAAAGCGCCTGGGATTTCGCCGAAAAGATCGGTGCGGAGTGCTTCCTGCTGCCGGTGCCGGTCTATGCCGACAGGCCGGAGCAGCGCGACGCCTTCATGAGCCAGCGCAGCGTCCAGGACGTCGTCTTCCGCGCACGCCGGGCAAACATCGCCGTGCTCAGCGTCGGCTCGTTTTCCAACGACAGCCCGATCGCCAATTATGGCTTCATCAAGCCAAGCGAGCTCGAGGAATTGCAGGCGGCCGGTGCCGTCGGCGATATTCTGTGTCATTTCATCGACGCCGAGGGCCGCCCGGTCGACCACGAGGTCAACCGCCGCGTCTGCGCCTATCCGCTGCAGGATCTGTCGGATATCCCGAGCATCATCCTGGTGTCGGGAGGCAGCGAGAAGGTTGCTGTGATGCGGGCTGCGCTCGCCAACACCAAGGTATCGGTTCTGATCACCGACGAAGACGCGGCAAAGGGCCTGCTCAACCGCTAGATTTCGCGGAGAGCGCCGAGGCGGGTATGGATATCGCGCGTCGCCTGGTAAAGGTCGCGGTAGATTGCCTTGCGGGCGCGATAGGCGGCGACAAGCCCGTCGACCGGATCGACATGCCTGGTGGGAGCGGCAGCCATTGCCTGCGCGGCGGCTTCCGGTGAGGCAAACCAGCCGATAGCCGCTGCCGCCAGCACCGCAGCGCCGAGTGCGGCGGCTTCGTTGACCGGCGAAACCGAGAGCGGCCGCTCGAGCACGCTTGCCATGATCTGCATGAGCAGCGCGCAATTGGTGCCGCCGCCCGCGGCAATCATCGCCGCCGGTCCGCCGGCCTGGGCTTCCATGGCCTCGGTGGCAACGGCCTGCTCGAAGGCGATGCCTTCCAGGACAGCGCGGAAGAGATGCTCCGGCCGGTGATCGAGCGACAGGCCGACAATGGCGCCGCGCGCCGCACCGTCCCAATAGGGGCTCATGACGCCGGCCCAATAGGGCATGATGAGCAGGCCCTCGCTGCCCGCGGCAACATCCAGCGCAGCCTTCTCCAGCGCTGCCACCGACGGCGAACCGGTCGTGCGAACGATCCAGTCGACCAGCTGCATGCCAGAGCGCAGCACGGTCTCGAGCATGAAACCGGAGCCGGTCGGCGAGACCAGCGTTCGAAAAGCGTCCGAGGTTTTCACCTTGCCGGAATAGCAGCCGCTGACCACGCCGGAGCCGAGCGAGAGATAGCTCTTGCCCTCGCCGTAAACGCCCATGCCAAGGCCCATAGCTTGGCCGTCACCGGCGCCGGCAACAACCGGCGTGCCGGCCTTCAGGCCGGTCAGTTGCGCTATGCTTGCGGAAAGACCGCCGCAGACCACGCCCGGCGCGACCAGCTCGGGCAATTGCTCCAGTTGCAGCCCCGCCGCCGCAACGAGCTCTGGACGCCAAGTGCCCTTCTCGACGTCGAGCAGCCCGAGCGGATCCGCACTTGCGGTGCTGGTGACCAATCGCCCGGTCAGTCGCTGGACGAAGAATCCATGCACGTCGACCAGCGCCGCTGCCTGGCGAAGCACTTGCGGCTGGTGCTCGGCAAGCCAGGCGACGGCGTAGAGTGCCGGCGTCGGGTCCGGCGGCTTGCCGCTCCAGTCGCGGATCGCCTCGCGGCCGAGTTCGGCCGAAAGCCTGATAACCTGCGGACGGGCGCGTTCGTCCAGCCACAGGATCGCCGGGATGAGTGCTTTGCCGGCGCTGTCCACCAGCGTGAAGGTCTCGCGCTGATGGGCGATACAGATCGCCGCCACCCGCGCAGCGCCGACCGCCTCGGTGACGTGCTTCAATGCGCCAAGCAGCGCCGTCCACCAATGTTCGGCATCCTGCTCGAAATGGCCGGGCTTCGGATTTGAAAGCGGGTACGGCTCGCGCGCCTGGAACAACTCCTCGCCGTCGCGCGCGAAGGCAATTGCCTTCACGGCCGTGGTCGAGGCGTCGATCCCGATTACGACATCTTCCATCAGGCGGAGATCCGGCGGGTCAGGCCGCGTTGGTAGCGAACCGTCCGTCTGACTGGTCGAGACGGCGGCGGATCTGGGTTATCACCATCGAATCGTCGGGTACACAATTTTCATAGGTCAGGAAGTCGCCGGTCTTGAGCGGCTTGACCACCTTGGCGCGTTCAGCAAGGCCGAGCGGCAGGGCGCCGCGGGCGCGCGCATCCTCCCAGGTCATGGCGAAGCCACGATAGTCGTTCTCGCCGATCATGCCGAGAGATTGGCCAACGCCGAGATCGCTCTTGGCAACCGCCACCGCCTCGGCGACCGGATGGTCGAGCGGCTCCATGTCGGCACGCTTGTAGACGACCGCGCGCGCCGCCGACAGCGGCACTTCCAGGCTGGTCAGATGATAGGGCCGGAAGATCGTGAAATAGGGGCCTTGGCCGACCTTGAGGTCGATCATGCGCTCCAGCACACGCGGATGCCGGGTCTCGATGATGCAGAACACGCCGGGCGCCACACCCTTGCCGATCGAGTAATCGACAACGCCCTTGCGGTGCAGCACGCCGCCATCCTCGCGCGGGCAAAGCACGCTTGCCAGCTCCTCCAGCGTCGCGGTCGGGCCGTGCATGCCCGGCACATCGGGCACCAGGCCGGTCGCATTGGCGATTGCCACCATTTCGATCGCCGTCTTCGAGCCGTCGACGAATTCGACCAGCATGCGCGCATTCATGTTGCGCTCGGCCGCCTCCTTCTCGTAGTCGGCCGGCATGGCGTCGATCTTCAGCGGATTGTTCTTGCCCTTGCCGGCGGCGATGATGTTGAAGCCGAGGCTTTTAGCAAAGCCGATGATCTCCAGCGTGCAGGCGGGCTCGTCGCCGGCGGCACCGGTATAGACGACGCCGGCCTTGCGTGCCTCCTCCTTCAGGAAGCGGCCGATGGTGATGTCGGCCTCGACATTGAGCATGACGATATGCTTGCCGTTCTTCATTACTTCGAGCGCAAACAGCGTGCCGATATTGGGATTGCCCGTTGCGTCGATGATGACGTCGATCCGGCCGGCCGCCGCCAGCGCATGCAAATCTTCGGTCACCGCGATCTTGCCCGCCTCGATGGCGCGGTCGATCGCCGCGGCATTGCCGGCCTGAACGATGTCGGAATGGTCATGGCCAGCGAGCAGCGCCGCGTCGATCGCTGCCTGCGGCCTGACTTCAGAAATGGCGCCGATCCGCATGCCCGGCATCAGCGCGACCTGGACGACGATGTCGGTGCCCATCTGCCCGGCGCCGGCAAGCCCGATGGTGATCGGCCCCTGCTGTTCAGCGCGCTGCAGAAGTTCCGCTGCAAATTGCGGATGGGACATGTCGCTTCCTCCAGTTCCTGACGCGCCGCAGCGTCGAAATCAACGTTTTGAACATTTCTATTTGCAAATGAAAAATATTTCAACCGGCAATTGGGTATTGTCGCTCTGCAATCGGCCGAAGACGATTGGATGAGCGGTCAATCCACACGACCGTGCCTCCGCAGTCAGAAGGACGCGGCATATTCAGGTTGATTCGGTGCAGCCTTATTGCAGTTCAGCTGCCGATTTCGAAGAAGGGCGCACCGAGCAGGCCGGGAACGACATCGATGCCGAGGCCCGGCCCATCCGGAATGCCCATACGGCTTCCCGAAACCGGCGGCATGTTGGATGCGGTGCGCACCGTCACCCATTCGTGAAAGGCGATGGCGTGCAGCCGGCGCTCCTCCGGCGTCGACAGCGACAGATGCGCCATGGCCGATGTGTCGATCTCGGCGCCGCCAGTGTCCTCGACCGTGATCATGAAGCCGAGGTCGACGGCAAGGTCGCGGATCTGGCGCGTTTTGGTGACGCCGCCAAGGCGTGAGATCTTCAGCGTCAGCCCGTCGGCGGCCCCCTTGCGATGGATGTCGAGCATATCGTCCAGCGAGGCGACGGATTCGTCGAGCACCATCGGCTTGTCGAGCGAGCGGCGCACCGCCAGGCATTCGTCGATCGTCGTGCAGGGCTGCTCGAACGTGTAGTCGATGTTGCGCGTCGCATCGGCGAACTGGCGCGCCTGGTAAGACGTCCAACCGGCATTGGCGTCGCAGAAGATGACGGTGCCCTTCGGCACGGCGGCGGCGACGGCTGTGACGCGTTCGATGTCGTCATGGACGTTGCCGCCGACCTTGACTTGCAGCCGATGAAAACCGCCGTTGACGATGCGCTTGGCGAGTGCGGCCATCGCGTCGACGGTGCCGTGGGTGACGACCTTGTAGAGTTCGGCCGTCTCACTTTCGCGCCCACCGAGCAGGGTGACCAGCGGCACGTCGGCGGCGCGCGCCGCGAGATCCGAGCATGCCATGTCGAGCGCCGACTTGATGTAGGGATGGCCCTTGAACACCGTGTCCATCAGCCTGTTGATACTGGCAAGCCCGCGTGGGTCATGGCCAATGAGATGCGGTGCGATCTCGACGACGCCGGCGCGCGTTCCGGCGGCGAAGGCAGGCGAATAGAAGTTGCCGAGCGGCGCCATCTCGCCCCAGCCGGTGAGCCCGCTATCGGCGGTGACGGCGATGATCACCGCGTCGAACGCATCGGCGACGCGCCCCTTGGACATACGATAAGGCCCGTCAACGAAGGGCTGCACGACATGGTAGGCCTTGATGGTTTTGATCTGCACGTTTCTGTCCGTTATCTGCGGTATTAAGGGTGGCCCGCCAAGCTTATCGGGCTCGTCACGCGGTTTCTGGCCGGCCGCGGGTCAGGCTGGCACGATCAGCGTCATTTGGGCGGCGTCGCTCCAGCCCGCGCGCATAGGCGAGCAATGCCTCGAAATCGAAATCGATATGCTCCTTGGCGTGGCGCTGGGCAGCGCGCATGTCGCTGCCCTTGAGCAGCCGTACATAGGTCTCGTGAGCATCTTCGGCAGGCACCGGCTCGTTGCGCGCCCGCTGGTGCAGCGCGAAATACATCTGCAGCCGGCTGGTCAGCCGCTGCCACGTCTCGAGCAGCACCGAATTGTCGGCCCATTCATGGATCAGGCCATGCAGTTGCAGCGCCGTTTCGATCTGCCGCGTCGTGTCCAGTTTGCGCGTCGCCTGCTTCACCGCCGCATGGCGCCGGTCGAGCTCGTCGAAGAAGCGCTGGTCGCGAAGCGGCCAGGTCCGCGCGATGGCGAATTCGTCGAGCACCCTGTTGAGCGAATAGGCATCGTCGATGTCCTTGGCGGTAACGTCGATGACGAAGGTTCCGGCGTAGGGGATGCTGGTCAGGATGCCTTCCTGCACCAATTCGCGCATCGCCTCGCGCAGCGGCGCACGGCTCACCCGCATCTGCTCGGAAATCCTGAGTTCGTTGAGCTTCTGCCCAGGTTCCAACTGGCCGGTCAGGATCGCCCGCCGGAGCAGCGCCACGATCTCGGCGCGTCTTGTCGTGTCGGCGATCGGACTGAAATCCAGCGTTGCCATTCCGGCTGCTCCAGCAAACCGAAAGGAAAAACAGATTGTCGACAATCTTACAAGAGGCGGGTCGTGGATTTCTTGACTTCCGCTTGGCCGCGGCTTGCGGCGCAGGCAAGGCCGTCAGGGCGCACGGCCGCAAAAGCCGACCCCGCTGAACATACGCCGGCTTCTCGAAGCCGGCGTATGTAGCGCTCTCCCCAAGGAATTGCGTAAGACGAACATAGCAAAACGGCGCCCTTGGCGTGGGAGCCGAGAGCGCCGCGGGACCGGACCTGATGGGGGTTATCAGGTGGCCGGTTTCTCGGGCAGCGGCGAGACCGGCATTCCCGGGCCGATCTTCTGTAGATTGCCGGTAATGACCCGGTCGCCTTCGGCCACACCGCTCAAGATGGCGACCTGATCGCCATTGGTCGGTCCGAGCGAAACGATACGCTGGTCGACCGTGTTGTCCTTGCCGACGACATAGAGGTATTTGCCGAGCTGGCCTGAGCCGAGTGCCGTCTGCGGTACCATCAGCGCATCGGGCTGCTCTTTGACGTGCAGCCGGACGCGGACATATTGGCCGGGGAGCAGCGTGAACTTGGCGTTGCCGATCGTCGCCCGCGCCGTGATCGTGCCGGTCGAGCGATCGATCGTGTTGTCTATGAAGGTAAGATCGCCCTTCTGGCGCGGTTCCGTTTCACCGGGAAGCAGGACGTCGACGCTGATCGGTCCTGCGGCCCGGGCTTCCTCGATCTGTGTCAGGTCGGTCTCGCTCGGATTGAAGGTGACGTAGATCGGATCGAGCTGCACCAGGGAGTTGAGCACGGTGCCGGCAACGCTGACCAGCGTTCCAACGGATGCCTGGCTGCGTCCGATGCGTCCCGCGAATGGGGCACGGATTTCGGTATAGCTCAAATTGAGTTCGGCGGTCCGCAAGGCGGCCTGGTTCACGGCGAGCGAGGCCTGAGCCTCACGCAAGGTGCTGGTGCGCTGGTCGAACACGTCCTTGGCGAGATAGCCGCTCTTGGCGAGCTCGCTGCCGCGCCCGAGATTGGAGCGCGCATAGTCGAGTGTTGCCGTGTCGCGCTGGATAAGCGCCTTCGCCTGCTCGAGGGCAGCCTGGAAATCCTCGGGGGCGATCTTGTAGAGAAGGTCGCCCTTCGCAACGTCACTGCCGTCGATGGCGACCTGCTCCTGCAGGTAGCCTGGCACGCGCGCCTGCAGCGTGATGCTGCGGATCGGCTCCACCCGGGCGGCGTAGTCGAGATAGATCGGGATCGTCTTCTTGACGACGCTCACCACCGGCACCGGCATGACGAAGGCTTCCGGCTTGGGTGTTGCCGCCCCGGCTGTGCCGGCGTTGAGGCTGAGGCTGCCCATGTCGAGCAGGTGAACGCTCGCCACCGAAATCGCCCCAAGGGCGACGGCCGTTCCCAGCGCGATTTTCCATTTACGCATGATCAATTCTCCAGTCCTATTCAGCCGCTTCGGCCAATGGCTCGAAGGCGGGTTCGGCAGTTGGTTGTTCGGTCGCTTCGGAAACCGGTTCGCTCTCCCTGCGGCGCTCGCGCAGTTGCTCGATCACCGCATAGAAGACCGGCACGAACACCAGCGACAGGATCGTCGCCGCGACCATGCCGCCAAAGACGGTGGTGCCGATCGACTGCCGGCTTGCGGCACCCGCACCTGTGGCGAACATCAGCGGCAGCACGCCGAGGATGAAGGCGAAGGCGGTCATCAGGATCGGTCGCAGCCGAAGCCGCGCCGCTTCCATCGCGGCGTCGACGATGCTGAGGCCTTCTTCGCGCCGGCGCCGGGCAAACTCCACGATCAGAATTGCGTTCTTGGCCGCCAGTCCGATCAGCATGACGAAGCCGATCTGCGAATAGACGTCGATCTGCATGCCGCGCAGCCACAGCACGACGAACGCACCGAACAATGCGAGCGGCACCGCCAGCAGCACCATGAACGGCATCGCCCAGCTCTCATACTGCGCGGCCAGGATCAGGAAGACGAAGACGATTGCAAGGCCGAAGACGACGGATGCGATCGATCCTGCCTTGAGCTCCTGATAGGTGATGCCGGTCCATTCGTAGCCGAAATCTCTCGGCAATGCCGTGGCAGCGGCACGCTCCATTGCCGCCACCGCCTGGCCGGACGAAAAGCCGGGGGCGGCGCCGCCATTGATCAGCGCCGACGCATTGTTGTTGTAATGCGGCACGGTCTCGGGGCCGACGATCGGCACAAGCTTGCCCAACGTGCTCAACGGCACCATGCCACCCGACGCATTGCGGACATAGAGCCGCGATATGTCGGCCGGACCGGCGCGAGAGTCCTTGTCGGCCTGGATCGTCACCCGGAAGGTGCGGCCGAACAGGTTGAAATCGTTCACATAGAGCGAGCCGAGATAGATCTGCAGCGTGTTGAAGACGTCCGGCAGGTTGAGCCCGAGCAGCTTCGCCTTGGCGCGATCGAGATCATAGTTGAACTGCGGCGTCGAGGTCGAGAACGACGAGAACAATTGCTGTGGGTTGAGCTCCGGCTGCTTGCGCGCCTCGGCAATCACCGCTTGCGTCGCATCGTTGAGCGCCACGCTGCCGCGGCCGGTCAGGTCCTCGACCTGGAACTCGAAGCCACCAGTGGTGCCGATGCCCGGGATCGACGGCGGGTCGAAGCTCAGCGCAAAAGCCTCCGGAATTTGCAGCAGCTTGTTGCGCACGTCGGCGACGAGCTTCGAGGCGCTCTGGTCGGGGCCGCGTTCGTCCCATGGCTTCAGGATCGCGAATTCGACCGCCGAGTTCGACTGCGCGGCACTGGTCAGGAAGTTCAAGCCGCTGATCGAGCCGACGATGTCGACGCCGGGCGTGTTTTGCAGGATGTCGCGCGCCTTTTGCGCCACTGCATCGGTGCGTTCCAGCGAGGCCCCATCGGGGAGCTGGATGACGACGAAGAAATAGCCCTGGTCCTCGACCGGAAGGAAGGTCGACGGCAGGCGCTGCCAGACGAAATAGGTCGCGACAAGTCCGGCCGCGAACACGCCGAGCATGATCCAGCGCAGGCGGATGAGAATGCGTACGCCATTCGCATAGGCATGCGCCAGCCGTTCGAAGCCCCTGTTGAACCAGCGGAACAGCACGAACTGTGTTTCCGGCCGGTGGCGCAGGAAGGCGGCGCTGAGCGACGGGGTAAGCGTCAGCGAGACGAAGGCCGAGATGCCGAAGGAGATCGCCACGGTCAGGGCGAACTGGTTGTAGAGTCGGCCGGACACGCCGGGAATGAAGGCGACCGGCACGAACACGGCCATCAGCACGGCGGTCGTGGCGATGATCGGGCCAGTGACCTCGGCCATCGCCGTGCGCGTGGCGGCCAGAGGTTTGAGGCCGGCCTCAAGTTGGCGTTCGACATTCTCGACGACGACGATGGCGTCGTCGACGACGAGGCCGATCGCCAGCACCATGCCGAGCAGGCTGAGCATGTTCAGCGAGAAGCCAAGCATATGCATGACGGCCAGCGTCGTCACCAGCGACACCGGAATTGCGATCGTCGGGATGATCGTGGTGCGCCAGCTTTGCAGGAAGATGAACACCACGGCGACGACCAGGACCAGCGCTTCGCCGAGCGTGATCAGCACGTCGTGCATTGAGGCCGAAACGAAACGTGTCGTATCGTAATGCATGGCGTAGCTGACGCCCTTCGGGAAACGGGCTGACAGCTCCTGCATCTTGTCCTTGACGCGCTGCTGCAGATCGAGCGCGTTGGAGCCCGGCATCTGGTAGACCGCGAGCACCACCGTCGGGTCCTTGCCGAAGAAGGCCGACGACGAATATTGCAGCGCGCCGAGTTCGATGCGCGCAACGTCGCGCAGCCTGACCAGCGAGCCGTTGGCGGTATTGGCCCGCACGACGATGTCGCCGAACTCCTTGGGATCGCTCAGCCTGCCGACGGCGTTGACCTGCATCTCGAAGGCAGTGCCGGCCGGAGCCGGTGATTGCCCGATCTTGCCGGCCGCCACCTGGACGTTCTGCTCGGCGACGGCGTTCTGCACGTCGACGGCGGTAATGCCGAGATTGGCGAGCTTGTCGGGGTCGAGCCAAATGCGCATCGAATAGCGCCGCTCGCCAAAGATCTGCACGTCGCCGACGCCGGGCAGCCGCTTCAGCGGATCGACCACCTGCAGATAGGCGAGATTGCTCAGCGCGACCGGATTGACGGAACCGTCCGGCGAGGTGAGGTCGACGATCAGGACGAAGTTCGGGTTCTGCTTCTTGATCGTCACGCCGCCCTGATTGACGATGGCCGGCAACGAGGAAGCCGCCTGCGAAACGCGGTTCTGGACGTCGACGGCCGCCGTGCTCAGATCGTAGCCGACGTCGAAGGTGATGGTGATCGTCGACGAGCCGTCATTGGAGCTCGACGACGACATATAGATCATGCCTTGGACGCCGTTTATCTGCTGTTCGAGCGGTGTCGTCACCGTGTCGGCGACGACCTGCGCGCTGGCGCCCGGGTAGTGGGCGCTGACCACGACCTGGGGCGGCGTGATGTCGGGAAATTGCGAGACCGGCAGAAGGAAATAAGAGATCCCCCCGGCGAGCACCATGATGATGGCGATCGCCGACGCAAAGATCGGACGATGGATGAAGAAGTTTACCATGAGATGCAGGCCTCGCCCGATGTTCTGGCCCGGCCGAAGGCCTTGGCCACCCTGGACAGCCGCCGGCTGCGCGTTGAGCCGGAATCTTCGAGAAAGCCGAAATCTTGCAGGGGACGACGCGGCGCATTGCGGCGCTCGGCCTGCTCGTCCGCCAGCGCACGCAGCATCGCCTCGAAAGACCGCGGGTCGACGCGGTCGGCTTTCATCAGCATGCGGATCATCGGATCCCTCACGACTTCATCGATCGTCAGATCATTGCGCTGCGACATCGAAGCGGCTCCTGGTTTTGGCGATACGCGGCAAGCCGCGGATCTGGTGTTTTCTTGCTCGCCAGCCGAGGCCGTAAGGTGCGGTTCGTCCCCTTGCCGATCGGGGCGGGGCTGATCGCCGGCACTTGCGAGTTTGACATGATGCAATGCGGGTGTTACAGGTAAGTAACATCGCTAACGTTACAGACCGGTAACACCCTAGTCAAGAGGTGCACCGAGGGAATTTCGGAAACGCAATCACGGAGGTTTTGATGACAGACGGTGTTGTGGAGCGTGTTCGCCCCCGGGACAGGATCCTGGAGACGGCACGGGACATGTTTCACAAGCATGGCATTCGCGGCGTCGGCATCGACGCCATCACCGAGGCCGCCGGCACCAACAAGATGACGCTCTACCGGCATTTCGAGTCCAAGGACGACCTGATCATCGAATGTCTGCGGGCGACCGCCTGCAGCGCTAACGCGATGTGGGAGAAATTCGAGGCCGAGAATCCGGGCGACAAGCTGGCGCAACTGCACGCCTGGGTCCGGATGGCGGCCGATTGCCTGATGTCGGATCGCCGCGGTTGCGACATGGCCAACGCCGCCATCGAGCTGAGCGAGGCCGATCATCCGGCAAGGCAAGTGATCAAGGAACTCAAGGAAGCGCAGCGCGAGCGTCTGGTCTCCCTATGTCGCGACGCGGGTATCGGACAGGCCGAGCTTCTCGCCGATACGCTGTCGCTTCTGCTCGAGGGCGCCCGCGTCAGCCTGCAAAGCGTCGGCGCCGAGGGCCCGAGCGCGCAGTTCGTCCGCATGGCGGAAGGCCTGATCACTTCTTTCAGGGCCAGATAATCTCGCAAGCGGCGAAACGATCCGCGGCGTTTCGATTGCGCGCCGTGCCGCCGGGTGATGTCTCGTCCATCGCGATGTGCCATCTCGCGTCTCCCTTGCCCCAACAGCATTGCTGGCGCGGCGTTGTTTGCTGGTCGTGAGGCAGGATAGGGCCGCTGGCGAACCAGTGAGAGTGACAAGTGTGACAGGATTCTGCCCGACAAGCCGCGGCGAAGCTCAACGATTTGCGGATCAACAGCCGTGTCCGATGCTAGTAACGACCCCAAGCATCGCCCGCTATCCCGGCGCCGGAACAAAAAAAGCCCGCTGCCGGGAGGAGGTGGCAGCGGGCTCGATTTCGAATACGGCACGGGAGGAGGTGTACCGCACTCAGCGTCGGCATCGCATCTGGGAGGAGTAGATGGCCGACACCTGCGAAACTATCAATTGCCCAATGATTCGGCAACCAAAAAAGTTGCATAGGTGATGTGCAGATTTGCGGTATCAACCGAATTTTAACGATCAAGGCCCGAGCGACCATCGCCCCCGCACGACATCACTGCACCGGGACATTTTCCTTGAAGATCAGGCGCGGCTCGATGAATTTCCGCGTCAGATAGGGCGCCGACGAGGCGATCGAGCCGAGCAGGCGAATGACCGACTGTTCGGCGATCAGCCGCGCATTCTGGTCGATGACGACGTCGAGCAGATCGTCGACCAGATAGCCGCGCGTCTCGCGCGTCAGGTCATGGCAGATGAACACCGGCTTCGTCCGCGGCCTGGCTTCGAGCAATGCTTTTGCCACGCCCGAGCGCCCGGCCCCGATACAGTAGATGCCGAGCAGCTCCGGCTCGTTGTGCAGCGCCTTCATGGTCGCGGTATAACTGACCTCCGGCTCGTCGTTAATCTCGACGGCGCTGGTGACGGTCAGATTGGGGAACTCCTCGCCGAGCACCGAGCGAAAGCCCATCTCGCGTTCCTCGTGGCCGCGATAGGAACGTGAGCCGACCACCATCGCCAGATGGCCTTGGCGGCCGCCGAGGAACCGTCCCATCAGCAGCGCCGCGGTGCGGCCGGCCACCCTGTTGTCGATGCCGACATAAGCTGAGCGCGGCGCGCCGGGAACGTCGGACACCAGCGTGACCAGGCGGATGCCGGCCTCGACGATCTCGCGCAAGATGTTGCGCGTTCTCGGATGGTCGATGGCGATGACGCCGACACCGTTCGCCTTGAGCGAGAGGTTTTCGACGGCCATCTGCAAGGCACTCGGCGAGATGCCGGCGAGCTTGTGGATGCGGCAGGACGCGACCAGCGGCAGGCGCGCCGCATAATCCTCGATGTGCCTGGCCAGATCGGCCATGAAGGCATTGCTGCCCATCGGCAGGAAGAATTCGAGATGTGCCGGCCGCGAGGGCAACGCGACCTGGTCGACGACCGGCAGATAGCCGAGCTGCTTGGCCGCCTCCATCACGCGCTGCCGGTTGGCGGCACTCGCCCCCGGCCGGTTGTTGAGCACACGGTCGACCGTCGCGGTCGACAGGCCGCAGCTCCTGGCAATATCCGAAACGGTGGCTTTCATGTCGCAACCATGTGGCGATGCGATCCAGTGCCTCGACGATAAGCCCGGCCCGGCTGCTCAGCCGGGCCGTTGCGTGCCCTCGGCCAGCGCGTCACGGATCTCCTTGTCCGACATGCCGGTGATGACGCGCTCGACTTCGGCGACGCTGGTCTTCTTCGGGTCGATATCGTCGGCGACCACCTTGCCGCGGCGCATGACCACGATGCGGTCGACCACCTGGAAGACATGGTGGATGTTGTGGGCGATGAAGATGCAGGAATGGCCGGAATCGCGGGCACTGCGCACGAAGCTCAGCACCCCTTGTGTTTCGGCGACGCCGAGATTGTTGGTCGGCTCGTCGAGGATGATGAGGTCGCTGTCGAAATGCATGGCGCGCGCAATCGCCACCGCCTGCCGCTCGCCGCCGGAGAGTGAGCCGATCGGCGTCGTCGGCGGGATGTTCTTCGAGATGCCGACCTGCTTGAGCAGGTCACGGGCAACCACGTTCATCGCCTCCTGGTCCATGCGGTTGAGGAAACGCGGCGGCTTGATCGGCTCGCGTCCAAGGAACAGGTTACGGGCGATCGACAGCTGCGTCACCAACGCGGAATCTTGGTAGATCGTCTCGATGCCATGGGCGATGGCGTCGCTGGTACTGCGCAAATTCACCTTCTTGCCGCGGATAAAGATGTCGCCGCTGGTCAGCGGGACCGCGCCCGACAGCACCTTGATCAGCGTCGACTTGCCGGCGCCGTTGTCGCCGAGCAGTCCGACGATCTCTCTTTCGTTGACATGGAAATTGGCATCAACCAGCGCCTGCACGCGCCCATAGGACTTGCGGATGTTCGTCATGCGGATCAGTGGCTCGACCATCGTCTCAAGTCCCTGCCTGATGCCGGCGTTCCAGCCATGAGTGGAGCGCCATCATGCCGAGGATGATGGCGCCGATGAAGATGTTGTAGGCAAGGCCCGGCACACCGATCAGCACGATGCCGTTGCGCATCACGCGCAGGATCAGGATACCGAGCACCGTGCCGATGATTGTGCCGCGCCCGCCGGTCAGCGCCGTGCCGCCGATCACCACCATGGCGATGACTTCGAGCTCGTAGCCGGTACCGCTGTTGGGGTTGGCCGCCGAGGTGCGCAGCGAGGAGATGACGCCGGCGAGCGAGGCCAGGATCGACGACAGGATGAACAGGCCGATCTTGACGCCGCTGACATTGACGCCGCGCGCCCTTGCAGCACTCGGGTTGCCGCCGGCCGCCTGGATCCAGTTGCCGGTCCGGCTCTGCGTCAGCACGTAGCCGAGCGCGATTGCGGCGGCGATGAACCAGAACAGCGACATATAGATACGGAACGGCCCGATGAAGAAATCGCCGACCAGGGCTTCCGCCAGCCAGCTGCCCTCGGCGCTCCAGGTCCGCTGCGGAAACCCGCTGGTGACGAACAAAGCGGTGCCGCGCACCACCAGCAGCATGCCAAGCGTCACCAGGAAGGACGGGATCTTGAGCTGCGTCACGAACCAGCCATTGACCAGTCCGATGAAGGCAGCGACCACCAGCGCAACGACGAAGGCGGCTTCGAGCGAGGCGACGCCGCTGTTGAACAAGGTCCACATCAGGACCGGCGAGAAGCCGAACACCGAGCCGACCGAGAGGTCGAATTCGCCTGATGTCATCAACAGCGTCATCGCCAGCGCGATCAGCCCGAGTTCGACCGTGAAGGCCAGCGTGTTCGAGATGTTTTGCGGCGACAGGAAGTCGTGGTTGATGCCCCAGAACACGGCGATCTCGATGACGAGCAGCACGAACGGCCCGAACTCAGGCCGCGCGATCGAGCGTTGGATAAGAGAACGATTTTCCACCTTGGACCCGCGATAGGATTGGATTTGGCCGAGACCGCAAGCGGTTCGGCGGAATGATGAGACGGTCACGGCCGCCGAAGGGGCCGTGACCAACTCGATCGCGGACCTATTTGCCGGACAGGATCTTGTCGTATACCGCGGCGGTGTCCTTCTCATAGAGCGCGCCGGTGATCACGTCGAAGCCTGGCGGAATACCGCTTGCCGCCATGTTGGCGAGCGAGAGCGCGACGTAGCTGGTCGCCTGCGGATCCTGCCACTGCGCGGCATTGACGTAGCCGTTCAGCACTTCCTGGGTGGTGTCGAGCGAGTTGCCCCAGCCGACGACCGGGATTTCGCCCGGCTTGACGCCGACCTGGTCGAACACCCGCTTGATCGAACCGGTGACCAGGTCGCCGAGGCCGATAACCGCCTTGACCTTGGCCCTGTTGGCGGTGAGGTAATCGACCATGCGGTTGATCACTTCGGCCTGGTCGAGCGTCGCTTCGGTGATCTCGTAGGTGATGCCGAGCGGCTCGAACACGCTCTTGATGCCTTCCTCTTCCTGGACGCCATAGGTGGCGCCGGGAACCTCGACCGGCATCCAGACGAAGTCGCCCTTCTTCACAAGGCCCTTGTCGACCAGATACTGCGCCCAGTGCTTGCCGAAGGTGACGTTGTCGCCGCCGACATAGGCGTTGAAGTCCGCCTTCGGGTCGGGCGTGTTGAAGTTGATGATCGGGATGTTCGCCGCCCGCGCTTCCTTGACGATCTCGACAAGGCTGCCCGGATCAGGGCTGGTCGTGGTGATGCCGTCGGCCTTCGCGGAAATCGCGGCGCGAATAGCCTCCTGCTGCGACGCCACGTCGCCATTGTGGAACGATGTGTTGACAGTGTTTCCGGTGTCCGCCGCCCATTGCTTGGCGCCGGCAAGGAAGTAGGTCCAGACCGGATCGGCCGGGCCGCCATGCGAAATCCAGTAGAACGTCTTGGCCTGTGCCGCGGCCGGAATGGCCAGCGCCACTACCAAGCCAAGTACAAGCAGTCTTAGCCTCGTCAGCATTTGATTTCCTCCCATTTGAACCGAACTCCTCCTCCGACGACGATCACCGCGAAAAGCCGTGCGCGGCCAAAACGGTGGTCGCATTTTGCCAGCGTCGACCTGGGCGCATTAGAGCATTCCCTTTTTCGATCGATGGCAAGCCTCGATTGCCAATGGACGTTGGCGCAAAGCACGACGCCATCAGCAATCCCATCAGATTGCATCAGTTAGGCTGATATTTTCCGGGCGGCCGACGATCGGCCCTGCGACCGTCACGCAATGCCGCGCGGCGGCGCGCCGAGCACGGATTGCTCTAGGTCGATAAGCGTCCCGGTCATCAGCCCGGAGGCGTCGCTGAGCAGGAACAGCGTTAGCTGGGCGACTTCGTCCATGGTCAGCAATCGACCAAGCGGCAGGCCGGCGGCGGCGATCTTTGCCCAGTTTTCGCCCTTGCCCAGCGTGCGCGCCTGCATCTCTTGTTCGGCCGGCGTCGCTACCCAGCCCATGTTGATGCCGTTGACGCGGATGCGATCGGAAAGATGCGCGTTGGCAATGTTTCTGGTCAGCGTCGAAAGCGCGCCCTTGGTGGCGGAATAGATGGCAAGGTCCGGCGCACCGCAATGCGCATTCACCGACAGTATGTTGACGATGGCACCCGCCGCACGCCGTGTCTTCATGTCGGCTACGGCCGCTTGCATGAGGAAGAACGGCGCGCGCGCATTGACGGAAAACAACCTGTCCCAGTCGTCGATTGTGCCAGTTTCCAGCGAGGCCCGGTCGGTGAGGGCCGCAGCGTTCACCAGACAATCGATGCGGCCGAGTCTTTTGATCGCTTCCGCCATGACAGCTGCAGGCGCGGCCGGATCTCCAAGCTCGGCCTGGATGAAGACGACGGGCCGGCTTGGTCGTGAAAGCTCTTCGGCGATGCGTGCGCCACGCTCGGCATTGCGGCCGACAATGGCGATCCCTTCGCCGCCGCCGGCTGAGGCCAGCCGGGCGATGGTCTCGCCAAGCCCTTGCGTCCCGCCGGTAACGACAAGGGTCTTGCCCTCAAGAGCGACGATCAATGGACTCTCCCGAATGCCGACTAGCAGGTAATTTCCAATCAGAGAATTCTAGATCTATCGGATGTTAGGCTGGGGGACTAGATGAGGTCGGCCCTTGCGAGGTCACGCATCAGATGGCTGGCGCCGTAGGTCCAGTGTGGGCAGTCGGGTGACAGCCGCACGCGGTTGACCAAGGCACCGAACTTCTCCGAGGATATGGTGACGATGTCGCCGACCTTGTGGGTAAAGCCCTTGCCTGTTTCGCCGCGATCCTTCGACGGCACGAACATCGTGCCGAGATAGAGCGCCAGCCCGTCCGGGTATTGGTGATGTGGCCCCATGGCGGCGGCGACCAACTCTTCCGGCGAGCGGCTGATCTCGGCCATCGAACTGGCGCCTTCCAGCGAGAATCCATCCTCGCCTTCGACTTTCAACCGTACGATCGCCTGCTTCACGTCGCCGATGGAAAATGTCTCATCGAACAGCCGGATAAAGGGGCCAAGTGCTGCCGAAGCGTTGTTGTCCTTGGCTTTGCCGAGCAGCAGCGCCGAGCGCCCCTCGACGTCGCGCAGATTGACGTCGTTGCCGATCGTCGCCCCGACGATCCTGCCGCTGCTCGCGGCGATCATGGCGATCTCCGGCTCCGGATTGTTCCATGTCGAAACCGGATGCAGGCCGACATCGGCGCCGAAGCCGACCGAGGCCATCGGCTGGCATTTGGTGAAGATCTCGGCATCGGGGCCTATGCCGACTTCCAGATATTGCGACCAGGCGCCGCGCGCAATCAGCTTGGCCTTGATCTCCATCGCTTCCGGCGAGCCGGGCTTGAGCTTCGACAGATCGTGGCCGATCAGCCCGGCGATGTCGGCGCGAATGGCGTCGGCCTTTTCCGCCGAACCGCGCGCCTGCTCCTCGATCACCCGTTCGAGCAGGCTGACGACAAAGGTGACGCCAGACGCCTTGATCGCCTGCAGGTCGACGGGGGACAGCAGGTACGGTTTCCCCGGATCGCGCGCTGTCTCGAAACTGTTGGCCGCAATGGCGTCGAGCGGGCCGATCGGCCGCCCCTTTGCCGAGCGGACGTGTCCTGCCGGATCCGGCAATTCGCAAACGTCGCGTACGGTCGGTGCCACATTTGACGTGATGTCGAAGACCGTGCCGTCACGCACCGTGACCACCAGCGGATGGGAAGCATCGCTCGCCCGGGCGCGGCCCACGAAGAGGCCTTCGGCGGGCAAATGTGTGGCGTTCGTCATGGCTTGTATTTCCTGTTGTCTTGTCCTTCGGCCGCGGCACTTTCAACAAATTCCCGGCAAAGGTCTATCCCGTTTCGAAGGCCAGCTTTGTCAATCTGTTAAGGTCGTCTTGCGCTGCTGGATCGTAATCGATTTCGCGCTGCGCCAATGGCGAGCCGAAAACAGGCTGTCAAATCCATGAAATCGTCATTAGGATTTTCACTGAAAAGCGCAGCCCAGGTGACCCTTGTCCTTACGGTTTTCCGATCCGATCTGGCAAAGGCCGCGGACAGCCACCGCGTTCCAGTCGCTTTGTCCAGCCGGCCGACGCGTCGATGTCGTCATCGTCGGCGGCGGCATCCTGGGGCTGTCGACGGCCTTGCACGCTGCCCGGCTCGGCCTTGCGGTCCAGGTGCTGGAGGCCGGCGAAATTGGCAATGGCGCGTCCGGTCTGAACGGCGGTCAGGTTATTCCTGGCCTGAAATACGATCCGGACTGGCTGCTGGAGCATTTTGGTCTCGAACGCGGTGAGGCGCTCGTCAACTTTGCCGCCTCGACGGCGGACGCCGTTTTCGAAATGATCCGCGACGAAAGACTGGCGGTGCCGTTCGTCCGCAACGGCTGGATCCAGGCCGCACACACCGAGACCGCGCTGAAAGCGGCGGCGAATCGGGATCGGCAGTGGCGCGCCCGCGGCGCCGATGTCCGGTTGCTGAGCGGGACGGAGATCGCGACGATGACCGGCGCGCAAGGCTATCTCGGCGGCTGGCTCGATCGCCGTGCCGGCGTCATCGATCCGCTCGCCTACACGTCGGAACTGGCGCGCGTCGCTGCAGCGGCAAGCGTAAAGATCGCCGAGCGCCAGAACGTGATGCAGATCAGCAAGGATGCTGGTATTTGGCACGTTGCCACGGAAAGCGGCGCCGAACTCAAGGCCAGGGCGGTCGTCCTGGCGACCAACGCCTATACTGGCGGCCTGCTTCCCGGCCTCGCCGAGACGATCGTCCCGCTGCATTCCTTTCAGATCGCGACAGCGCCGCTATCGTCCAATCTCGCGGCGGCGATCCTGCCGGAGGGGCAGGCGGTTTCGGATTCGCGCCGCATCCTCGTCTATTACCGCAAGAGTGCCGATGGTCGGCTGGTGCTTGGCGGACGCGGCCGCATGGCCTTGCCGAACGGCCCGGCCGACTGGGCGCATCTGGAACGCGCGCTGCTGCGACTCTACCCGGCGCTGTCCGACGTGGCCATTGAAAAGCGCTGGTTCGGCCGGGTGGCAATGACGCCGGACCATCTCCCGCATATCCACGAGCCAGAGAAGGGTCTGCTGGCGGTGGTTGGCTGCCAGGGCCGCGGCATCGGCCTGATGACGGCGCTTGGCGAGCGGATCGCCTCCTATCTGTCGAGCGGCGACCCCAGGCAATTGCCGTTCCCGGTCTCGCCGATCCGGCCGATCCCGTTTCACGCCTTTCGGCAGGTCGGCGTTGCCGCGACCATCGCCTGGTACCGAATGCTGGACGCCTTCGAACGCTGACGTTCATTCCCGAACGTGAAACAGCTTGACAGCTTCACGAATATGAAAAAAGCTTAGTCGATTTCAAATACCATAGGCAGTCGATGTCGACCGTCGCCGCAACGCAGCCGCTGCCGGAAACCCAGTCTTCGCCGGGTTTTCGCTTCGCCATGCTGCTGCCCGGCGGGTTGGTCACCTTTTTGCTGATCCTTTTCGCCTTGGGCCTGGTGTTCTTCCTGGCCTTCCGCGGCAATGACGGCTCGCTGCTCGGCGCTGGTTTCACCCTTGCGAATTTCGTCACTGTGGCCACCGATCCGCTGTACTGGACTGTGACGCTGCGCTCGCTCGGCATCGCCGGCCTGGTAACGCTGGCAACCGTCGTCACAGCATATCCTGTCGCCTATTATCTGGCTTTCCATGCCGGGCGGCGGCGTGGGCTGTTGCTGTTCCTGCTGACCCTGCCATTCTGGACCAGTTATCTGCTGCGCGTCTTCGCCTGGAAGATCGTGCTTGCCTATAATGGCGTGCTGAACTCGGCGCTGATCGAAAGCGGCATCTGGTCGGAGCCGACATTGGCCTTCCTTAATACGCCGGCAGCGGTCGTCGTCACGCTTGCCCACGCTTATGCCCCGTTCGCCATCCTGCCCATCTATGTGGCGCTGGACACGATCCCGAAATCGCTGCTCGAAGCCGCTTCCGATCTCGGCGCAAAACCGTTCACCAGCTTCCGCCGCATCGTGCTGCCCAATTCGATGCCGGGCGTGCTGGCGGCGGCCCTCGTCGTCTTCGTGCCGACCGTCGGCGACTATGTCACCCCGGCGTTGGTCGGCGGCCCGGCCAGCACCATGATCGGTACGCTGATCCAGGCCGAGTTCGGCAAGGCAAATGACTGGCCGTTCGGCGCCGCACTCGCCGTCGCCGTCATGCTGGTCATCCTCGCCGTGGTGCTGGTGGTGCGCTTCGCCGACCGCCGATACGGCAGCCGCACATGAACGCGGCGCGTGTCGATGCAAAACAGGGCGGCGGCTGGCTCGGCGCCTATGTCCTTGCCTATTTGATATTCCTGTATTTGCCGATATTGCTGATCCCGCTGTTTTCCTTCAACAATTCGATCCAGGCGGCGTTTCCGCTGCAAGGCTTCACGCTTGAATGGTACGGCACGCTTTACGGCAATTCGGCGCTGTCCGGCGCGCTTGCCACCAGCCTCGTCATCGGCGCAATTGCTGCCACCGGCGCAACACTCTGCGGCGTGACCGTGTCCTATATGGACCTCTACGGCCGCTCGCCGCTGGCCGCCACGATCAGTGCTATAGCGCGGCTGCCGATCCTAATCCCAGGCGTCATCGTCGGCATATCGCTGCTCATCCTGGTCAACCTCGCCGGCTTTGGGCCGTCGCGCATTGCCATTGTGCTCGGCCATGTATTGGTGGCGCTGCCGACGACGGTGGTGGTCATGCGCAGCCGCTTCGCCGCCATCCCGAAGACCATCCGCGAGGCAGCGCTCGACCTCGGCGCTTCCGACTGGACGACCTTCAGACGGGTGATGCTGCCGCTTAGCCTGCCGGCCATTATTTCGGCGTTCATGCTGGCCTTCCTGACCTCCTTCGACGAGTTCATCGTCGCCTTCTTCCTTGCCGGCACCGAGCCGACGCTGCCGCTTTATATCTGGAGCCAGCTGCGCTTCCCGAAATCGCTGCCGACCGTCATGGCGCTCGGCACTTCGATCCTGGCCGTGTCGTTCCTCATCGCCGCACTCGCCGAAATGCTTCGCCATCGCGGGCTTGCTGCCACCCGGCGGTCAGCGCCCGCCAACCTGTCAAAACCAGAAGAAACCGAAGGAGGAGAACTGCAATGGCATTCGACCTGAAATCGATAACGGCAAAGACAGCGAAAACCGGACTGGCTGCGTTCGCGCTGGCGCTTGCGTCGACTGTCGCCTTTGCCGGCGACAAGCTGCAATATTTCACGTGGTCGGGCTATGAACTGCCCGACTTCAACAAGAGCTTCCTCGCCGCGCACCCCGATGGTCTCGAAGCTTCGATGTTTGGCGACGACGATGACGCTTTCACCAAGGTCAAGGCCGGCTTCCGCCCCGATGTCGCTCACCCATGCTATGACAAAGTGGCGCGCTGGAACAAGGAAGGCCTGCTGCAGCCGATCGACACCAAGCGCATCAAGAACTGGGATTCGATCTTCCCGGTCTTCAAGAACCTGCCCGACCTGCAGGCCGGCGACGGCAAGGTCTGGATGGTGCCGTGGGACTGGGGCAACACCTCGATCCTCTACCGCACCGATCTGGTGAAGAACCCGGAAGCCAGCTGGAACCTGCTTTGGGATAAGCAATATGCCGGGCGTATGGCGACCATCGATGCCATCCACGACACACCGGTGGTGGCGGCCCTTCTCGCCGGCGTCAATCCATTCGACATGACACCGGAACAGATGGACAAGGTGGCAGAAAAACTTCGCGAGCAGCGCCCGCTGCTCTCGAACTACACCACCGACATGACCTCGGTCGAACAGGCATTGGCGAGCGGGCAGCTGGTCGCGGCGATGACCTGGAACGCCTCGGCCACGTCGCTGACGAAGCAGGGCGTGCCTGTCGAGTTCATGAAGCCGAAAGAAGGCATGCTGACCTGGGCTTGCGGCTTCGTCATGCTCAAGGACGCCAAGAACGTCGACCTAGCCTATGACTTCATCAACAGCCGGCTGGAGACGGATTCCGGAAAGTATCTGATCCAGGCCTACGGCTATGGCAGCTCGACCAGCTCGGCTTTCGCCGCCGTGCCGAAGGAGGAGTTGGAGAAACTGCAGCTGCCTTCCGATCCCGAGGTGATGCTGAAGACCACGATCTTTACCGGGCCGATGAAACAGAATGACGAACTCGCCAAGATGTTCGAGAAGGTCAAGGCAGGCGGCTGAGTTCGTACTTCCTTCTCCCCTTGCGGGAGAAGTGTCGCCGAAGGCGACGGATGAGGGGTGTTCCAGATGGCACCGACGGCACTCCGGCCAACACCCCTCATCCGTCTCGGCACTTCGCGTCGATCCACCTTCTCCCACGGGGAGGGAAAACCTTACCAAATAAGGACGAACGAATGGACATGCTGGACGAAGCGGCTGAGAAGCCGAAGGACGACGCCGACGTAAGGGTCGGCCGGCGCGTGCGGGCGCTCAGGCTGGAGCGCAATCTCTCGCTGGCCGAACTCGCCGCCAAAGCCGGCGTCTCGATCGGTGCGCTGAGCCAGATCGAGCGCGGCATGTCATCATTGCGGGTGCGAGTGATCTGGCCGCTCGCCGCCGCACTCGACATCGAGCCGTCGGCGCTGATCGTTGACGGCAACGATGCCGGCAACGATCTTTATTGCGTGCGCGCCAACAGCCGGCGTCAGATCCCGGTCAAGTCGGAAGGCATCGCCAAGGCGCTGCTGTCGCCGCCGGCTGCCACGCTGACCGGCATGCTGGTGACGGTGGACGCCGGTGGCGGCACCGCCGAAGCCTACGCCCATGCCGGCCATGAATTCGGCTTCGTCCTGTCGGGCGAGGTCGAGCTGGTGGTCGATTCGACCAGATACGGGCTGAAGGCCGGTGACAGCTTCGCCTTCAAGAGCACCTTGCTGCATGCCTTCCGCAATCCGGGCAGCGAGCGCTGCCAGATCCTGTGGGTCAACACCACCAAGCCGTCCGAGGTTCGCGATGGCGCCTGATCCGCTCGTCCGGCTGGACAAGGTCTCCAAGATTTTCCCCGGCGGCATCGTCGGGCTCGACACTGTCGATCTCAATATTTCGCGCGGCGAGTTCCTGACCCTGCTCGGACCGTCCGGCTGCGGCAAGACCACCAGCCTGCGGGTCATCGCTGGTTTCGAAGGCCCGTCGAGCGGCAGGGTCCTGCTCGAAGGGCGCGACATCACGGGGCTCAGGCCCTTCGACCGCCCGGTCAACACCGTATTCCAGGACTACGCGCTGTTTCCGCACATGAACGTCGCCGAAAATGTCGGCTTCGGCTTGTCGCTGCGCAAGCTCGCGGGTGCCGAACAGGCGAAGCGCGTCGGCGCAGCGCTCGACATGGTCGGCCTTGCCGACAAGCTCGGCGCCCGCGTGTCCGAATTGTCGGGTGGCCAGCGCCAGCGCGTCGCGCTTGCCCGCGCCATAGTCTGCGAACCGCGCGTGCTGCTGCTCGACGAGCCGCTGTCGGCGCTCGATGCGCATCTGCGCGAACAGATGCAGGTCGAATTGAAGCGCCTGCAGTCGCGCCTCGGCACCACTTTCGTCATGGTCACGCACGACCAGACCGAGGCGCTGTCGATCTCTGACCGCATCGTCGTCATGAACAAAGGCCGCATCGAGCAGACCGCGCCGCCGGCGACCCTCTACGACCGGCCCGCCACCAAATTCGTCGCCAGCTTCATCGGCACGATGAACCTTCTGCAGTCGCGCTTTGTCGGCCGCGACGGCGAGCGCTTGCGGTTCGCCGCCGGCGCCCTGCCGCTGGAAGCCGTTTCGGAGACGGGCGAACTGCCTGGCGAGGGCACGGTGCGCACCATCGGCGTGCGTCCGGAGGATCTTTTGGCGACGACCGAGGCCACGGCCGGCACTGTACCGGTGCGGGTGAACAGCATCGTCTTCCACGGCCGCACCTTGCGCCTTCATGCAGAGCTGGGGCAGGGGACACAGGTCGTGATCGACGCGCCACGCCCGACAGAGGGTTTTCAATTCAGCGTCGGCGATGTGGTGCATATCAGCCTGCGCCGCGGCGCCAACTGCCCTATGCTGCCCAGCTAGTCTGATTTTCAACTTCCAGAAAACCGGAGTGTTCCCACATTATCGGCAACGGGGCGCAGACTTCGAATTCCTGCTCGGCAGGGCTTCCTCGACCGCTGAAATCGCGGGTGTTGGCGCGGAAAGCATTCAGCGCCCGTTGCGTTTCCATTTGACGAGTTCTCTGTTTGTTCTAAATTTCTCGGTCGGATACGATTTTGCCGGACGAGAGATCAATTATGAGTGGGCAACCTGCATTCGGAACCGCGAACAACGGCCAGACCTTTTCCGATGGGAGGGGTCCAAGCGACGTTTCGACGACCGCACATTCTTCGCCATCTTGGCTGAGAGCGCGGTCGCTGGTCCCTTGGCGCGAAAGGCTATCGCCTTGAGTCGAGAGTTAGGGCTGCAAGGCTGGTTTGTTCCGGAAAACCACATCCATATCTCGCTCGTCGGCCTCGGTGACCATGATAGGTATCCGGAAAAGCTGGTTGAAATCGCTCGGCATATCGGCTCGATGAGCGTTGCAAAACCGTTCGATGTTTCTTTCGATCGCCTGACGGCTTTTGGTGGTGGTTCGCTGGTTCTGCGCAACGGTGACAGCAATCCAGCGCTCCAAGAATTCTGGCGCAATCTCACCGCTCTGATTTCCGACAGCCCGCTAAAGCTCTTTCTCACGAAGTCCATTGAACCGCATGTTACGCTGCTTCGTGACGAAGTCCGTGTCCCCAGGATTCGCGAACGGTCGATTGATCCAATTGGCTGGACAGTCCGGGATTTTGTGCTGATCCACAGTGTAATCGGCAAGGGGATTTACCGCGAGAGCGCACGTTGGCAATTGAACGGCCAAGACGATGCCTTGGCCGGGATGTAGAGGCCCAAGCCGTCGTCATAGCCCGCACGATATTCATCATCCTGACATGGCATGTCAGCTGTCTCGGGATTGACGATGGCAGGCCAGCACGCGACCCGCTACTTCCAACGCGTCTTAACAGGAGGAACCCCCATGACGATCACGGAAATTGCCAAGGATTTCACCGAGCTCCTCAAGCAGGGCGATCACCAAGGTGCTGCTGAGAAGTACAATGCCGATGACGTCGCCAGCTACGAAGCCATGGAGGGGCCGATGGCCGTCTCCGGTGGCAAGGAAGCTCTGAAGCAAAAGAACCAGTGGTGGCAAGAGAACAACGAAGTGCATGGCGGTTCGGTCGAGGGCCCATATGTCAACGGCGACCAGTTCGCACTGCGCTTCAAGTTTGACATAACGCCCAAAGCTACCGGCGAACGTGCCACCATAGATGAGGTTGGTCTGTACACGGTCAAGAACGGCAAGATCACCGAAGAGCGGTTCTACTATTGAGGCCGGAAATACCACCGGCTTCCGGGAGCCGCTGCAAGGTTGAACAATAAGCATGGCGGCCGGGAGGATGACCTGGCCGTCTTCGAGAAGCTCAGATCGTTTTGACGTAGCCCGCCAACTGATCCGCCACCGTGCCCCAGCCGTCGTAGAAGCCCATCTCCGCGTGGCTGTTGCACGTGGCTTCGTCGCGGTGGATGGCGGTCGCGGTGTAGCGCGTCGCCTCGCCCCGCGATTGCAGCGATATGACGGCTGTAATGAATGGGTCGCCTGACGGCCGGTAGCCTGGCAGCAGCGCATCGGTCCACACCAGCCGCTCGTCCTGGACGATCTCGAGGTAGCAGCAACGCCTGTCGTTGACCTCCTTGCCGTCGGGCGACTGCATGCGGGTGCGGAACAGGCCGCCGGGCCGCAGGTCGATCTCGCAATCGGTGATGATCCACGGCTTCGGCGTGAACCATTGGCGGACATGCTCGGGCTTCGTCAAGGCCATCCACAGCAGTTCGCGCGGCGCCTCGATCGACCGTTCCAGCACGAGGTCGAGCTTCGGATCGGGTTGGAACAACGGGGCCATGTTCATCTGTCTTTCTCCTTGAGTTTCAGCACGTAGTCGTCGAACTGGTCGAGACGGCGCTCCCACAGCGCCCGCTGCTCGGCCAGCCAGTTTTCCGCGAGCTTCAGCGGCTCCGGCGCGAGCCGGTAGGTCCTGACGCGGCCTGCCTTCTCCGAATGCACCAGCCCGCAGCCTTCCAAAACCCTGAGATGCTCGATGAAGGATGGCAGGGCCATCTCGAACGGCTGGGCAAGCTCGCTGACCGAGGCGGGGCTTCGGTTCAGTCGCTCGACCACGCGTCGTCGGGTCGGATCGGCGAGCGCCCGGAAAATGCCGTCGACGGGCGGGGGGCATTCGGTCTGCAGGCTCGTCATAGTCGTTTCCTTGCCTCGGCCATTCCGCGTGACCAGAGTTGGCTTAGAAACACTTAGGGAAATTCCTTACTATTGGCAAGGGCGAAAATCATGGATGCCCGGCAAGGTCGCTGGAAAACTGCGAGGTGCGGTTTTAGGGTGCCGTCAGATTCGACTGGTCCGAGGATCCGTTTTTGACGATCACCATGTATGGCATCACCAATTGCGATACGATCAAGAAGGCCCGTTCCTGGCTGGCGAGCCATGATGTTGCCTATCGCTTTCATGACTACAGGGTCGACGGGCTGGATGCGGATCGGCTGAACGGCTGGTCAGGCAAAGTCGGCTGGGAAATTCTGCTCAACAAGGCGAGCACGACGTTTCGCGAACTGTCGGAGGAGGACAGGATGGGCCTGGATGAAAGGAAGGCCAAGGCGCTGATGCTGGCAAAGCCGACGATGATCAAGCGTCCGGTGCTGGAACTTGGCGATCGCATACTGGTTGGCTTCAAGCCTGATGTTTATCAAGAGGCGATCGGTAGGAAGTAGAACCGACCCACCGCGATCCGTCGCGCCCCCCTCTGTCCTGCCGGCATGCATATCGATCGTATCAGACGCTTGTGGTTTTCCCACGCAAATAGCTCGCCAGCGCGACCGCATTATTATGGGCCTCGTCATGCGCGCCGTAGAGCAGCGTCACCTTGCCCTCACGGAGCAAGGCGCGCAGTTCCGCTACCGCCTCGCCGTTCCGGTCGAGCTCATCGCTGTATCGCCGCTGGAACTCCGCCCAGCGCGCCGGCTCATGGCCAAACCATTTGCGCAACGCGTCGCTCGGCGCGATGTCCCTCAGCCATAGCGTCAGCGCCGCGTCCTGCTTGGCGATGCCGCGCGGCCATATGCGGTCCACGAGCACCCGCTGCCCGTCATCGGGCGCCGGCGGCTCATAGATGCGCTTGACCGCGAGTTCCATTGCCAACCCCGGATGCGTCACAGGCGCGGCTGCGTGCTGGCGCTCTTAAACCCACTCGCCCTTGCGCATCACCGGCACGCGGCTGCTGTCCTTGTGGACGCCGTCTATATCGATCTTGTCCGAGCCAATCATCCAGTCGATGTGGATGAAACTCTTGTTGCCGCCGCGCGCCGCGATCTCGTCCTGGCTGAGCGAGGCGCCGTCGACAAAGCACTTCGAGTAGCACTGGCCAAGCGCGATGTGGCAGGCGGCGTTCTCGTCGAACAGCGTGTTGAAAAACAGCAGCCCGCTCTTGGCGATCGGCGAGGAATGCGGCACCAGCGCCACCTCGCCGAGACGGCGCGAGCCTTCGTCCGTATCGAGCACCTTCTGCAGCACATCCTCACCCTTCGAGGCCTTGGCCTCGACGATGCGGCCCGCCTCGAAACGCACCGCAATGCCGTCGATCAGCGTGCCCTGGTAGGACAGAGGCTTTGTACTCGTGACATGACCTTCGACGCGCCTTGCATGCGGCGTGGTGAAAACCTCCTCGGTAGGGATGTTCGGGTTGCAGGTGATGCCGTTCTTGGCGGTCGAAGCGCCGCCCATCCACTCGTGGCCGTCGGCCAGCCCGACGGTCAGGTCGGTGCCGGGGCCGGTGAAATGCAGCGCGTGGAAATTGTGGCCGTTCAGCCATTCGGTGCGGCTCTTCAACGCCGCATTGTGCGCCGTCCAGTTGCCGATCGGGTCTTCGACGTCCACCCGCGAGGCGGCAAAGATCGCGTCGGCGAGCTTGGCTACGGCGAGGTCTTCGGCATCGTCCGGGAAAACCTGCTTGGCCCACGCCTGATCGGGATAAGCCACAATGTTCCAGTTGATGTCGAAGCCGGTGATCTTCTCCAGCGCCGGCTGATAGGCCATCGAATTCGCCTTGTTGGCACGCGCCACCTTTGCCGGGTCCTGAGAAGAAAGCAGCGAGGGATCCTCGCCGCGCACGGCAAGCCTCGCCGCATTGTTGGCGAAGGCTTTTGCCATGCCTTCATAGAGCCAGCCGGCGGCGCGGTCGAAACCGGCGTCGGCGCCGTAGCGGAAGCGCGCGAGAGTGATCTCGTCGTCGTTGAAGATCGGCGTCACCAGGCCGGCACCTGCCTTGTAGGCGTGCTCGACGATCCGCCGCGTCAGAGGCAGCGCGGCGATAGACGAGGTCAGCACCAGATCCTGACCCGGCTGCAATTGCAGCCCGACCTTGACGGCGACCTCCGCCAGCCTGTCGAGCTTCACCGGGTCGATGGTTGCGGAAACGCCGCGCGAATGTGTGGTCATGATCCTGCCTGCCGTGATTGGGGACTGTGTCTTACATAGACCGGGGCTACCGACCTTTCCACTCCGATGACGCCGGCAGGTCTAGCTGACGCTCTCGAGCGACCTGAACTGCGCCATCGTCGCCTCGATCTCTTCGCGCACCCAGATCTTGAAATCCCTGACCTTGCGGCTTTCGCCCTTGCTGGCCGAGGTCACCAGCCAATAGCCGAGTCCGCTCTGGGCGCGTATGCCGAACGGCGCAACGAGGCGGCCGTCGGCCAGCGCGTCGGCGGCCAGCAACTGCCAGCCGAGCATGACGCCGTGACCGGCAATCGCCGATTCCAGGCACAGCATCGGATCTGTGAAGCGCGCGCCTTTCATGAAGGTGACCGGCTCCACCCCGGCCGCTTCGAACCAGCTCTCCCAACTGATCATCGACCTTTCGTCGGTGATCGCACAGGTGAAAGCAAGGTCCTCGATCGTTTTCAGCTTGCTGGCGATCACCGGTGAACAGACCGGAAACACCTCTTGCGCCAGCAGCAACTCGGCCCGCCCGCCCGGCCATTTGCCGTCGCCGAGCCGGATGGCGACGTCGATGTCCGAACGATCGAGATCGGCAAGCCGCACCGAGGCATCGATGCGCAGGAGCACGTTCGGATGCCGGGCAAAATGCCGCGACAGCCGCGGCAGCAGCCATTTCGAGGCGAACGCCGGCGCCACCGAAACCACCAGCGTGCACTCCGAGCTTTCATCGGCAAGCGCCACCGCCTGTGCGAGTTCGCGAAACCCGGCGCTGAGCCGCGCCGTAAAGACGACACCGAATTCGGTCGCCACCAGGCCAGCTGGCGTCCGGTCGAACAGCGCCCGGCCGAGCTGCTTTTCTGTCCGGTTGATCTGCTGGCTGACGGCGCTGACCGAAACGTTGAGCTCGCCGGCCGCCGCCGCGAGCGAGCCTAGGCGGGCAACGGTTTCCACGGCGCGCAAGCCGTTGAGATGGACGCGGTTCAAAGTAGCCATACAGTTTTTCTAAACTCGAACGGCTGAAATCTCAATTGCCAGACACTGCAGGATGACGGATTCTAAGTGGGTTACGCAGAATGAGGAGGCAATCTGATGAAGATTTTGTCATGGCTCGGCGCCTTTTCCCCGATCGGAGCGCAGCCGCACCGGCATGACAGCGAGGCCACCAGCTGGGTGACCGATCCGCTGTCGCATCCGGTGCTCGACACCATGTCGGAACGCGAACTCGCCGACATGCCGTTCAGGCTGACCGCGTGTCATACCCGCCATGAGACGGCCTTGACGAGGGCCTGCTGCGGCAGAGTCTCCTGAACGAAGCACCTCAGGCGAGCCAGCCGCCGACGCGGCTGCGCAACCCCTTCTGGCCCAACAAAAGGCGGATTGTCTCGCGAGCAGGCGCACTTATTGTGCACCGCGATGAACATCGCTTCGCCCTTGCGCCTGGCAATCGCCGGCATGATCGCCCTGGCCGTCGCCATGGGCATCGGCCGCTTCGTTTATACGCCGATCCTGCCTGGCATGATGGACGAGCTCGGCCTGTCGCCGGCTGATGCCGGCTGGATCGCATCGGCCAATTATCTCGGCTACCTCGTCGGCGCGCTTGCCGCCACCGGCGGCTGGGCGCAAGGCCGCGAGCGCCAGCTGATGCTGGCCGGCCTTGCCGCCACTGCGATACTCGCCGGGCTGATGGGCCTGACCGGCACGATGGCCGCCTTCCTCCTCATACGCTTCCTTGCCGGCCTCGCCAGTGCGTTCGTGCTGGTCTTCATGACCAGCATCGTTTTCGGTCATCTCGCCGCGACGGGGCGAAACGACCTGCAGGCGCTGTATTTCGGCGGTGTCGGCCTCGGCATCACGGCATCTTCGGCGCTGTTGGCGCTCCTCGTCACCGAACACGCCGGCTGGGCGGCGGGCTGGCTGTGGTCCGCGGTGATTTCGGCCTGCGGCTTTGCCGCCGTCGCGTTGCTGGCTGGCGGCACCTCGACCGCGAACAGCGTTGCCGGGCCCGAGCCGGCGTTGCCAAAAAACCCTTCGCTGGTGAAGATCATCGTCGCCTACGGCCTGTTCGGCTTCGGCTACATCGTCACGGCGACGTTCTTGGTCGCGATCGTCCGCCAGGGCGGCGGTGGCCGGGTCTTCGAGGCCGTGGTTTGGATGGTTACCGGCCTTGCCGGGTTCCCCTCGGTCTGGCTGTGGCAGAAGCTTACGGCCAGGATCGGACTCTATGCCACCTACGCCCTGGGGTGTCTGGTCGAGGTGGTCGGGGTCAGCGCCAGTGTCGTCATGGACGGACGCACCGGGCCGCTGCTCGGCGGCCTTCTTGTCGGCGGCACCTTCATCGCCATTACCGCGCTTGGCCTGCAGGCCGGCAGGCAGCTTGCCCCGCAGGCACCACGCCGGATGCTGGCGGTGATGACGGCCGCCTTCGGCCTTGGCCAGATCATCGGCCCGATCGTCGCCGGGCTGCTCGCGCAGGCCTCGGGAGACTTTTTCCTTGCCTCGATCGTTGCTGCCGCCGTCCTGCTCGCTTCCGGTGCAATCGTCTGGTCGGCTGCGCCAAAATCGCCATGATTATGGTTTTGCTCGGCGCCGGGCACCTGGCACGGGCATTTTCTTTCCCACTAATGTGTGACTTTATGCCCGCTGAACGCCGCTGATTTGCGCATCGACCGAGGATTCCCCACAGTGTTCGTATCCTTCTTCCCGCAGCCGAAGCTGTTCTTCACCTCGGCGGCCATCTGGAGCGTGGTAATGGTGGCCGTCTGGTTTCTCGGCGGCTACCAGCTAGGCGCCTTGATCGGATTGCCCCCCCTCGCAGCGGACGCGGCGCCCATCATTGGCGTTTCCGTGTTCTGGTCGCCTCCATTCCTTTGGTTTTACATCTACTTTACCCTCGGCGTAATGCTCTTCTACGCCTTCTGGCATTGGTATTCTCCGCACCCTTGGGAACGTTGGTCAATCCTGGGTTCCTCGCTGATCTTGTTCACGACCTATTTTCAGGTGCAGGTGAGCGTCGCAATTAATGCCTGGTACGGGCCGTTCTGGGACCTCATTCAAGCCATCCTCAGCAAAACTGTAACAGCGACAGAATCCGACCTTTACGCGCAAGTACTAGCTTTCCTCGGCATCGCTCTGGTGGCGGTCACAGTTTTCGTCATTACGAACTTTTTCGTCAGCCATTGGGTGTTCCGCTGGCGTACTGCGATGAACAATTATTACATGTCGCATTGGCCCAAGCTGCGCCATATTGAAGGAGCTTCCCAGCGTGTGCAAGAAGACACGATGCGGTTTTCTCAGATCATGGAAGATCTTGGTACTAGCTTTGTCGATTCCATCATGACCCTGATCGCTTTCATGCCCATCTTGTTGGCTTACTCTAAGCACATCACCGTTTTGCCGTTCATTGGTCACGTTCCTCAGCCGCTGGTCGTGGCTGCGATCTTCTGGGCAATTTTCGGAACCGTCTGCATTGCCACCGCCGGCATAAAGCTTCCCGGTCTGCAGTTTAGAAATCAGCGCGTCGAAGCGGCATACCGCAAGGAACTCGTCTACGGCGAGGACGATCCAGATCGGGCGCAGCCGCCCACAGTTATAGAACTGTTTGGAAATGTGCGCAGAAACTACTTTCGCCTCTATTTCCACTACGTCTATTTTAATGTGGTTCGCTATCTTTATTTGCAAACCAACAACATATTCGCCCTCTTTTTGATGGTGCCATCGATCATCGCGGGAACCATAACGCTGGGTCTCATCAACCAGATCAGTTCAGCCTTCAGTCAGGTGACGAGCTCGTTCCAGTATCTCGTCAATTCATGGTCGACGATTGTCGAGCTTCTGTCGGTGCACAAGCGTCTGCGCGCCTTCGAGGCAACGATCTATGGCGAACCGCTTCCGGACATCGACCAGCGCTATCTGGAGCGTGAGCAAGCCGGCTTGCGCCCTGAAGATCAGCCGGTAAGCTAGAATGGCGGGCGGCGACCGCTTCCGGTTCAGCCGCCCACCGCCGCCTGTCTTTCGCCTCGCCGCGAAACATAGTCGCGAAAGCTGATGCACTCGACGTCGGCCTTGACGCAGACCTCGCCGGCAAAGCGTTCCAGCGCGTTCCAGTAGGCGCCGTCATTCATCAGCGTGAAGTGGAAACCGAGCTCCAGCGGAATGCGCTTGCCCTCGTATTGCGCATCGAAGGCGGCGCGAAAGGCGTGGTAGGTCCGGTCGGCGAACTCCTCCGCCATACTCGGCCGCTCGAAGCCGCCGGAATGCCTGACATAGAGATTGTAGTCCATGGCGATCACGCGCCTTGAGTTCGGCCCTTCCGGGATCTGCGGCAGCGAAAAGCGCGTGATGCCATTGACGGTCGGCGGCTCGACCGGCCCACGGGAAACGCCGCTTGCGTCGAGCAGGAAACCGGCCGCGGGCAGCGCCTCGTAAAGCGCCCTGTTTGCCGACAGGTAGGGCGCGCGAAACCCGACCACTGCCCTGCCTGCGAAATCGCGCCAACCCTTTGGTTCGGGTGCAATGCCGTTGATCGAATAGGCGTTTTGGAGAATGTGCTTGAACGAGCCGAACTCGCTCAGCCAGTCGGCCTTGCTCCAGTCCTTGCCATCGAAATGACCGCAGCCATGGCTGCCGATGTCGTGGCCTTCCCTGGCGGCGAGGTTGATCTGCTCGAGCCGCTCGGCAACTTCCTGTTTGGAGGCGGCAAAGCCGATATTCGATTTGCCGGCCGTTTTGCCCGGCGCGGCGTATTCCTTGCGCGTCTCGGGTGACAGCAGGAACACGCAGGAGACAAAATACGTGAAATGCGCACCGGTGCGCGCGGCCAGCGCCCGGCTGCGCTGCCACTGCGAAACATCGCGGGCGCTGTCGAACGAGATGATGACGATCTGCTTCGGTTTTGCCGGCGCCGCCGGCGGGTCGGCAAAAGCCGCGCCGGTAGCAAGCGCGGCAATCGAAAACGCAACAACGCGGGACAAACGGGGCAAAGGCATCTGACCGGATCAAGGAATGTAGAAGCACCGCCTACCGGCGAAATATGGCACGGATACGATCGACCTGCGCGGCCGCCGGTGGCGGCGGCTGCCTCATGAATGGGCGATTTTCCTGCGGAACCCCTTCCATGCCGGCAAAATTTCGCTAAAACGCGGGCTCATCAACCGCCCCGGCCGGGGGCATGAATGGTTTTGATCCATGTCGGACGACAGTTTTATCCGCGAAGTCAACGAAGAGATTCGTCGCGACCAGGCGCATGCGCTGTGGGACCGTTTCGGTCCCGCCTTGCTCGTGCTGGCTGTACTGGTGGTGTTGGGCACCGCTGCCGTCGTCGGCTACCGCTATTGGGACGAGACCCGCGCCAACCGCTCGGGCGATGCTTTTTCGCAGGCGCTCAAGCTCGCCAATGAGGGCAAGAACGACGAGGCGCTTGCCGCTCTGGAGGCGCTGGAAAAGGACGGCTACGGCGCCTACCCGCTGCTCGCCCGTATGCGCGCGGCAACCGTCAAGGCGGACAAGGGCGACGTCGATGCCGCCGTCAAGGACTTCGACGAGGTCGCCGCCGACACCAAGATTCCCTCCGGCATTCGCGACATGGCCCGGCTCAGGGCAGCGCTGCTGCTGGTCGACCACGGCTCTTTCGCCGATGTCTCCAGCCGCGTCGAGGCGCTCACCGCCGACACCAATACGCTGCGCCATACGGCGCGCGAGGCGCTTGGCCTTGCCGCCTGGAAGGAAGGCAAGGCGGCGGATGCTTTGAAGCTGTTCGACCAGATCGCCGCGGACGACGGCGCCTCGCGCAATACGCGCGAGCGGGCGACGTTGATGTCCGAGCTGATCCGCGGCTCGGGCGGTGTATCGTAATGCATGTCGCCCAAAAGTGCGCAGCGGTTTTGGGACAACGACATGCATGGCAGATGTAGGGCCGGATGACCTTCAAAGTCGCCATCATCGGCCGGCCTAACGTCGGCAAATCGACCCTTTTCAATCGGCTGGTGGGAAGGAAGCTGGCGCTTGTCGATGATACGCCCGGCGTCACCCGCGATCGACGCGTCCATGCCGCAAAGCTCTACGATCTGCATTTCGACGTCATCGACACCGCCGGTTTCGAGGATGCGGCCGCCTCGACGCTGCCCGGCCGCATGCGCGCCCAGACCGAGATCGCCATCCGCGAGGCCGACCTGATCTTTTTCACGATCGACGCCAAGTCCGGGCTGATGCCCGACGACAAGACTTTCGCCGAGATCGTGCGCAAGTCCGGCAAGCCGGTTGTCGTCGTGGCCAACAAGGCCGAGGCGCGCGGCGCCCAAGGCGGCATGCTGGAGGCCTGGGAACTCGGCCTTGGCGAGCCGATCCCGGTCTCGGCCGAACATGGCCAGGGCCTGCCCGATTTGCGCGATGCGGTGATCGCCGCACTGGGCGAGGCGCGCGCCTTCGGCGAGGACGAAGAGGCTGGCGAGGAGGAGATCGCCGCCAGCGAGGTGCTGATCGGCGAAGACATCACCGACCCGGACGCCGAGCCGAGCTATGACGACACCAAGCCGATGCGCATCGCCGTCGTCGGCCGGCCCAACGCCGGCAAGTCGACGCTGATCAACGCGCTGATCGGCGAGGAGCGGCTGCTGACCGGCCCTGAGGCCGGCATCACTCGCGATTCCATCTCGGTCGACTGGGACTGGCATGGCCGCCGGCTAAAATTGTTCGATACCGCCGGTATGCGCCGCAAGGCCAGGATCCACGAAAAGCTCGAGGTGATGTCGGTGCAGGACGGCTTGCGCGCCATCCGCTTTGCCGAGATCGTCATCATCGTGCTCGATGCGACTATTCCCTTCGAGAAGCAGGATCTGCAGATCGCCGACCTGATTATCCGCGAGGGCCGTGCCCCGGTAATCGCCTTCAACAAATGGGACCTTGTCGATCATCCCCAGGAGCTGCTGGCCGAGCTGCGCGAAAAAACCGAGCGGCTTCTTCCGCAGGCGCGCGGCATGCAGGCGGTGCCGGTGTCAGCCGAGACCGGGCGCGGGCTCGACAAGCTGATGGATGCTGTGATCAGGACGCATCGAGTGTGGAACAGCCGCGTCTCGACCGGCAAGCTCAACCGCTGGCTGGAAGGCATCCTGGCGCATCATCCGCCACCCGCGGTTGCCGGACGCCGGCTGAAGATCAAATATGTCACGCAGGCCAAGACGCGGCCGCCGGGCTTCGTCGTCTCCTGCTCACGCCCCGATGCGATGCCGCAATCCTATCTCCGCTATCTCTCGAACAGTCTGCGCGAGGCTTTCGACATGCCTGGCGTGCCGATCCGCATCGCCTTGCGCACCTCGGACAACCCGTTCGCCAACAGGGCGAAGAAGCGCCGCTGAGCTGCGGGTCCTCTGGGCGCCAGCATCAGGCTACGCTCCGCAGGCCGCTCGCGGGCAGCGCCTGCACATTTTCGGGGAGAGCGATTCCACCGACACCTGCAGCAGGATGTTGGCAAGTCGCGCCGCCGCCGGGTCTGGCTCGGCCTTCCTTGCGATGCGGGAACAGCGCCATCTCAGGCAGTGCGGGCAGCCCCGGCGATCTCCGGCATCATCGCCCTGAGGGTGGCCGGCGCGAGTGGGGGCAGCCTCTGCACCTAATGGGCAGTGTAGGCTCCGTCCACCAGATGGTAGCTGCCAGTGATAAAGCTGGCCTGGTCGGACAAGAGGAAGCATACAAGAGCCGCCACCTCTTCCGGTTTCCCGCGCCTGCCCATCGGCTGAAGACCTGCCATGCGCCGGCTGGCTAATGCCTCCATTTGCTCCGATAAAAGAGGCGTTTCGATCCAGCCGGGGCCGACGACATTGATCCGGATGCCCATCCTCGCATATTCAATCGCCGCAACCTTGGTTAATCCAACGACCCCGTGTTTCGCTGCAGTGTAAGCGGACGCAGTTGGCAAGCCGACGGAACCGAGAACGGAGGACATGTTCACGATGGCGCCTCCGCCTCGATCCAGCATCGCGGCGATTTCGTACTTCATGCTGTAGAAAACGCCATTTAGATTGACGTTTATCAGCTTGTGCCAGTTGTCGAGCGGATAGTCTGCCGTGGCTTTTCGAATGCCGTCGATACCTGCATTGTTTACCGCCATATCCAGTCCGCCGCATTTCTGGACAGTGAACTCGATCAGCCTTTCCACGGCTGCCGCATCCGTGACATCTACCGCAAAGTCGTAGGCCCTGCCGCCTTGCGAGCTTATTTCGGCGGCTCTGCAGTGCGCGGCCTCGGCATCAAGGTCGGCGACAACAATCTCGGCTCCTTCTTGCGCGAGTTGCCGTGAAACAGCCGCCCCTATTCCGGAGCCTGCGCCGGTCACAATCGCGACTTTACCATGGAAGTCAGGCTTCATCGTCTCTGTCCTATGCCAATTTTGACATAACCGAACAGAGGCAGACTGTTATCGCAAGAAGTTTCGCTCCAATTCGCTTGTCAATCCTGTGAATTCATTTTGCCACCACACAGCGAGACTTGGCGCGCAGGCCTTGGAATGGTAGAGACGAGGGCGGCGGTAGATGACCAGTTTCCTAGCAGGTACAAATGGAAGAACACCACATTGCGCGCCGGGGGCTCGTGCTGGGTAGTCTGGCTCTGATGGTCTCCGGATGTACGTCGATTTCATCCGCGTTCGGACCAAGGCTTGGCCTGAATCCTCGTTACCGACGGCAGCATGTGCGGTACGACGGAAACGAGCCGGCCGGAACGATCGTCGTCGATACTTCGCAACGCTTTCTCTATGCCGTCGAGACGGACGGGTGGGCGACGCGCTACGGCGTTGGCGTCGGCGAGCAGGGACTTTCGTTCAAGGGTACAGCGACCGTCGGCCGCAAGGCGGACTGGCCGTCGTGGACACCCACCGCCAGCATGATGCAGCGCAAGCCGCGCCTGGTGAAGTATGCAGGGGGGGTCCCTGGCGGACCAAACAACCCGCTTGGTGCGCGTGCCCTTTATCTCTATCAAGACGGGCGCGACACCCACTTCCGGATACATGGTACAAACGAGCCATGGACGATAGGCACAGCGGTATCGAACGGGTGCATCCGTATGATAAATGACGACGTCATTGACCTCTATGACCGTACTCCGTTGGGCACGACGGTGGTGGTTGTTTGATGGTGGGCAGGCCTGATCTCCGTTGGATGGTGAACCCTGCCAGCACGTCACCGCAAAGGTGCCGCCGGCAACTGGATGCCAACTGTGTCATTTCTGCACTAGGCGTTGGTGTAGATCGCAGCTAACTTGGTGGGGCTGCATATCGTTTTAGTTGTGGCGATTCTATAGGCTATTCCGCCCCCGGGGAAAGGATTGCTTGATGAACAGGATATTGGTTGCAATGGTTGCTGTGCTCGCCGTTGCCAGCCTGAGCGGCTGCGCGAACGACTGGATCGGCAAAGGAAAGGGTAAGGCTCCGGCACCCGCTCCGGTAGAGGAACCAGTGATTAAGTAAGGACCGGCTTGTATGGGGAAGGGGTGCCAAGCCCTTCCCCATACATACGCAGCCGGGGCTTTGGCCGGCTTCATAGCGTACGGCGCGGTTGGCGGGCATAGGCCGTTATTAGGTCTGTGCATTGTGAAGTTCGGGAATGGACGCGGCGATGACGCTTGTAAGTAGCCGTCTCTTGCTTGTGGCGTTGGTGGCCCTCCCGGCAGCGGCATGTCAGACGAAAGACCTGCCGCCCCAGCCGAATTTCGTATCTTATGCCGATGGCGGAGCTGCGCCTAAAAAAAACGACGAGCGGTACTTCATCGAGTTCCGCTCCCGCTACGCCCTAAGCTACGGCCACACCTACGCAGTTTTTGGGCGCCTGGACCGGGCCGGGAGAATGATCGATCCCCAAGTCGCGGGCCTTCACCCGGCTTCGAACAGTGCGGTTCCCTATGTTCTGGGCCATATCGTGCCGGTGCCAGCCGAAACCGGGTGGAGCGACGGTGATCTGGAAGAACCATACAGATCCGCAAGCTGGCGAATCATATTGACCCGGGCCGAATACGACAAAGTCGTTGCCTACATCCGCAAGCTGCAGGCGAGCTCGCATGTCTGGCAGGCGACGGTCTTGAACTGCAACGGCTTCGTGGCGGACATCGCTCATTCCATGGGATATAAGACTCCCGCCATTCAGCTCCGGCCGCAACAATTCATAACCGAGCTTCGGGAGATGAATACATAACCAAGATTCGAGGGATGAATGGGACCGAATGCGATCGGTACTGCCCCTCCGGCTTTCGCGTGTGCGGACTAACTCGGAGAGGATCGCTGCGCCTGAAGGTAGGCCGGTGACGAAATCGAGGCGATGGGTGAAGTGGCCATACTCAGGGGCAGCTGCTACAGTCGCGATCGCAGAAAGGGCGCTGGTGACCTGAAGTGACCATTGCTTTAGCCTCACTTGGCGAGATCATATGGGTGATCGGCATCGTCGCTTGGTACGTGATCCGGTATCCCTTCGAGCGCCGGGCAAGGCGCGTGCGAATAGTAGCTGGCGGCCGCTCAAGTTCCGACACCGTCGGGCTTGCATCGGCTCTCCTTGGCCTGGCGATCCTGCCTGGCTTCTATGTCGCCACCGGCATCCCCGCAGCGGCTGATCATCCGGCCAGCGTGTGGTCGGTGGCGCTCGGAACCATCATCTTCTGCTCAGCGCTGTGGATTTTTCGCTTATCCCACAAGGAACTTGGCCGTAACTGGTCGATTACGCTCGAGATTCGCGAACGGCATGAACTGGTCAGCGCCGGGCCATACGCCTTGGTCCGTCACCCTATGTACACCTCTTTCCTGCTTATGGGGCTCGGCCAGCTCTTTCTGCTGCCGAACTGGGTTGCGGGCATATCGGGTTTGGTTGGTTTCGCAGTCCTTTTCCTGCTGAGAGTGGATAAGGAAGAGCGTATGATGCTGGAGAATTTAGGCTCGCAATACCGTGTCTATATGGAAAGGACCAAGCGAATATTCCCTTATCTTTATTAGAGGTCGTTTTATGCGAGGCCGAGCCCTCAAGCTTTCCGCGCCCCGGCGCCTTGTTGGCGACCTGATGAGGTTTTCGATCGGCGTGCCACGGGTCGCGGTGCAGCGTCAGATGAATCTCGGCCCACTCGTAAGGGCTAGAATGGCGCAGCAGACCAGGCCCTCGTGGACCGCGATCTTCCTGAAAGGGTATGCGCTTCTTGCCCTAGAGACCCCGGAGTTGCGGCGCGCCTATGTCAAGTTGCCCTGGCCGCAGCTTTACGAGTATCCGGCAAGCGTAGCCTCGATTGCCCACGAGCGCGAATATGATGGCGAGCCGGCCGTTCTGCTGAGCTGCATCAAATGCCCGGAGCGCTACTCCATCACGGAACTTGAGCGATCCATCCACGCGGCTCGATCACGGCCGATCCAGGAGGTCCCGGAGTTTCGGCGTGCCTTGCGGATGGCAGGTGCGCCCGCGCCAGTCAGGTGGCTGCTTATGTGGCTAGGGTTGAACATCGCCCGGCAAAGGGCAAATTACTTCGGTACCTTCCAACTGTCCGTCTATTCTGGTCTCGGTGCGGAATCACTCAACCCGCTGACACCACTGACCACCCTTCTAAACTACGGTCCGATCGGCAAAGACGGATCGGTGAATGTCCGCATCCACTACGATCACCGGGTCATGGATGGAGCGAACGTCGCACGAGCACTGGAGAGATTCGAAAAGATTCTGAACGGCACTGTCGCCAATGAAGTGGTGCTGCTCGGTCAAGGTGTTTCCGCTCCTGCAAGACAGAGGAACGCGACGTGATTTCGCACTGTGAATTCCGGCCAGCTATCGTCGTGATTGGCGGCTCGGGTGGAATTGGCCGGGCAATTGCGAGCGTCGCTGCAAGGGAGCGCGGTGCGGTTGTGCTGGTTGCCCGCTCGCCTGAGGGTTTGGCCGCCGCGGCGTCTGAGGTTAGGGAGGCGGGCGGCGAGGCATTCACGCTCGAGTTGGATCTCGTGGCAGGCGATGCGCCAACGCGCCTGGAGGGCTTTCTGTCCGCACACGGCCTGGTCTGTGATGTCCTGGTCAACAGCGCCGGCTATGGCCTGCGGGGCGCGACGACGGCGCTGCCTATTGATGGTCAACTCGGCATCATCGATCTCAATATACATTCTCTCACAGAACTGACCCTTCATTTTCTGCCGGGAATGGTGGCGCGCCGACGGGGCGGGGTGCTCAATCTCAGTTCCGTGGCCGGGTTCGTTCCCGGGCCTTATATGGCTCTGTACTTCGCTAGCAAAGCTTTCGTGCGCTTCTTCTCAGAGGCGCTTCACCAGGAATTGCGCCGAACCGGTGTGACGGTCACATGCGTTGCACCAGGCCCGGTGTCCACGGAGTTTCTCGCAAGATCAGGCGCCAATCAGACGGTGCTCTTCAACATCTTGCCCAAGGTGGATCCGAAGTATGTGGCCGAACAGGCGTGGCGAGCGTTCAAATCCGGTCGTCGCCTCGTCGTACCGGGAATCTCGGGCAAGTTGGCTGCCCTTGTGGCAGCGCTCCTGCCTTCCGCGGCGCTGCTGCCCCTGGTCGGCCGGCTGCAGCGCGGCGGCAATGATCAATGTCCTTGCGGTTCAGGTATGAAGTTCAAGAAATGCTGCGGTACCCGCCAGATTCAGCTACGCCGGGGCCCTCGGGGAATTATCCCCTGAACCGGACCAGCACGTCACCGAAAAACCTCATTGAAACAAGAGACCGCTCGCCGATGACGGGCGTTAGGTAAGCATGTTGGTAGCATAGAGGCGGCTTTCGACATGCCCGGCGCGCCGATCCGCATCGCTTGCGCACCTGGAACACCTGTTGGCCGGCCGGGGGAGATTGGCCGTTCCCTCCGCTTTTAGCCAATCTCCGACGCCGAAAGACGGGTGGGACGGCGAAGCTGCCAACCTCCCCCTCGTGCGGCCCTCGAGGGGGAGATATCCGGCAGGACAGAGGGGCGCGAGGGATCGCCAGCATTACTGCTTCTTCGACCGACTAAGTTATGGAGCGCCCGCGGCCCTTTCGGCTCGTCTGCGCTAAGCCGCTTTCCTCAGACCATCCGCGTCGCCACTTCCCGGCAACGCTTCCAGCGCCGCCTGCAGCAGGATGTCGCCAAGCCGCGCCGCTATCGGATCGGGCTCGGCCTCCTTGCGATGCAGGAACAGCGCCATCTTGGGCAAGGCGGGAAGCCCGGCGATCTCCGGCGTCATCGCCCTGACGCTGGCCGGCAGGCCGATATCGGTGCGGATCGTCAGTCCGAGCCCGGCGGCGACGGCTGCCCAGATGCCGCCAAGGCTCGGGCTGGAGAAGGCCATCCGCCATGCCAGGCCGGCGCGGTCCAGCGTCTCGGTCGCCACGCTGCGCAGCAGGCACGGCGCTTCGAGCGCCACCAGCGGCAACGGCTCGCCATCGCGCAGGCAGGTCTCGATCTGTTTTGCCGGGCCGATCCAGCGCATCTGGACGTCGGCGACATGCCGGCTGTAGGGCAGCGTCGCGCCATTGTGCCAGGCAAGCGCGATATCGAGGCTGCCCGAAATGATCCTTTCGGCAAGCTCATGGCTGCGCGCGATCCTGGCCTCGATCTTGACCTTGGGATGGGCGCGGGCGAAGCGCCCGAGCACCTCCGGCAGCACCGCCTCGCCGAAATCCTCCTGTAGCCCAAGCCGCACCCAACCCTCCAGTTCGACATCGTGGATGGCGGACGCGGCCTCGTCATTGAGCTCGATCAGCCGGCGCGCGTAGCCGAGCATGGTCTCGCCCGCGTCCGTCAGCGCCAGGCCACGCCCAGATTTGCGGAAGATCGGCGTCGCCGCCTGCTCCTCCAGCTTCTTTAATTGCGCACTGATTGCCGAGGTCGAGCGGCCGAGCCGGTCGGCGGCCTTGGCGAAGCTGCCCAGCTCCATGCCGGCAACGAAGCTGCGCAGAACGTCGAGATCGAATGTCACGCGTCGCATAGCAATAATCCTGATATTTGGGACATCACGTGAAAAACTTCCTGATATTCAGTACGAAGTTATGGCGGTAGAGACAGCGCGTCAAGAACCGAACGCAACCAGCCCATGCAGGAGCTGAACCATGTCCGCTGTCGCCACACGAGCAGATTGCAAACCGCGTCGCCCGGCCGCCGTTACCACCCTGTCAGAGGCGGCGGTGCTTCGACCCAATCATCGCTGGAAGGTGCTGGGCATCGGCGTCGCCGCCAATGCCTGCTTCTCCGCGACCTTCTCCGGCATTCCGGCCACGGCGGTGTTCCTGCGCTCGGGCTATCATCTCTCCAATGGCGAGCTCGGTCTGGCGCTTGGCCTTCTCGGCTTGGGCGTGGCGCTGAGCGAATTGCCGTGGGGGCTGCTGACCGATCGCTGGGGCGACCGCCGCGTGCTGCTGACCGGGCTCGGCGCAACCGCGGTGTGGCTGCTCGTCATGGCCGCGCTGGTCGTGCCGTCACCAGCCCAAATTCCCGGCGTCGCGCTTCTCGCCGCTGCCCTGCTGGTCACCGGATTGCTCGGCGGCAGCGTCAACGGCTCCAGCGGCCGTGCCATCATGGCCTGGTTTGGCGAAGGCGAGCGTGGCTTTGCCATGAGCATCAGGCAGACGGCGGTGCCGCTTGGCGGCGGGCTTGGCGCGCTGGTGCTGCCGTCGCTCGCTTCGGCCCATGGCTTCACGGCGGTCTTCGGACTTCTGGCGGCTGCGTCCGCCGTCTCGACCTCGCTCGCCTGGCGCTGGCTGCATCAGCCGCCGGCGCACGACCATGCCCATTCGAGCAGCGCGGCAAAGCCGGCCGGCCCCGCGCCGCTGCGCAACCCGGCCGTCTGGCGCATCGCGACAGCCATCGGCCTGCTGTGCTTCCCACAGGTGGCCGTGCTCACCTTTGCTTCCGTCTTCCTGCATGATTTTGCCGGCATGGGAACGGCCGTGATCAGCGCCAGCCTGGCTGCCGTGCAGGTCGGCGCCATGGTCATGCGCGTCTGGAGCGGCCGCTACACCGACCGTCACGGCAACCGCCGGTCGTTCCTGCGTCTGTGCAGCATGCTGAGCGTGGCCGCCTTCGCCGTGCTTGCGGCGCTCGTCTTGTTTTCGGCCCAACTCTTGTCAGGCCAAGCGCCGATGCTGTCGCCGGCGATCGTTGCGATGCTCGTCGTCGCCGGCATCTGCGTCTCCTCCTGGCATGGCGTCGCCTACACCGAGCTTGCGACGCTGGCCGGCGCCAGCCAGGCCGGAACGGCGCTCGGCCTTGCCAACAGCCTGGTCTTCATTGCCTTCTTCCTGGTGCCGATCGCCATTCCCGGGCTTCTCGTGCTCTGCTCTTGGGCAGGCGTCTGGCTGGGTGCGGCTATTTGCGCGCTGATCGCCTGGCCGATCTTTCTTCCGCCAACGGACAGCCGCAAAAGCGCCTGACTTCGACACGAGATGGGAAAACAACGTTCTAAGCTGTTAACGCCCCATCAAGGTTAATGCATCATTGTAGCTCTCCAGTGGGGTCCGTGGCGTTTCTGGAGAGTTCCGTGCATCGACGTGTTTTGACGCGGCTTGTCGCCGCCGCCGGTGAGAAAAAGCGTTCCTTCCTGTCTCCGTTCGTTGTTGGCCTTGGCATCTGGATCGGCTTTCCGACGGTCGCTGCCTATCAGGACATGACAAGCCTGGTCTCCGGCCTGGAGGCGCCGAGCGTCCGCTGGAACGCCTATGTCGAGAAATCCGTCGCCGGCTCCGTTCACGCCGCCGAAATGCCCTTCCTCGATTCCAGCAGCACCGGCTCGCTCTCCGGCTCCGGCGTCCAACTGCCCGGCATCGGCGCCGTTTCGTTTCGCGGCAAGGGCGGCATCGCCGGCACGACGCCGGACGAGAACCGCATCACGCGTGCCGACAAGAAGGGCCGCATCATCCAGGTCTCGCCCGTCTCGCCGCCGAAGAACTTCAACGCCGGCTCGATCTTCGAGCGAACCTCCTCGCTGCTGCGCCCAAGCATGGACAGCGGCCTGAGGATGGCCTTCGCCAAGCCCGAGATCAAAGGCAAGGAAATCCAGATCGCCGCCTCCTTCCACACGCGCGTCGACAAGAAGCCGGATTCCGGCGTGCCGGCGATGCTTGCCGCGCTGGTCAACAACGATCATCCCGACGTGCTGGCGACCGCCTATGCCTCGTCGGCCCCCGATTACGCCAAGGCATCGCCTTTCGAGGCCTTGCTGCAGGACCAGGACCCGAACGATGGCCGCTTCATTCCGCCGCTGAGCAAGGGCGATCATTCTTGGATGCAGACGCCGCTGCCGGCGAGCGTCTTTTCCAAACCGGAGCAGGCCTGTCTCGCCAACGGCATCTATTTCGAGGCGCGCGGCGAGTCCGTGCGCGGCCAGGCCGCCGTCGCCCAGGTCATCCTCAACCGTGTCCGCAATCCGGCCTATCCGAACTCGATCTGCGGCGTCGTCTACCAGAACGACAACTGGTTCAACCGCTGTCAGTTTTCCTTCGCCTGCGACGGCAGGAAGAAGCGGATCGACAACCCCGCTGCCTACAAGACCGCCCAGGATGTCGCCATGGCCGTCACAGCCGGCAAGATCTTCATTCCGGAAGTCGGCTCGTCGACCCATTATTACGCCAACTACGTCCATCCGGGCTGGGCGCGGACGATGCAGAAAATGACCAGGATCGGCCTGCATATCTTCTACCGCACCTATGGCGGCGGCTGGAGCTAAGCGCTCTGGCGGCCCTTGCATCTTTCCCGCGAGAGCGGCCGATGGAAGACGCATCGCTGTGGGGATTCGGCCGCAGCCCGCCGGAGACCGCGTCGGGCACGATGTCGCACCCAGGCAAGTAGCTGATTCATAACGAAAAAATACTTGAGCTTGAAGATCCGCCCGTGGCTTGACGGGCGCGGACCCTCTAACTATGTTGCCGGCGACTTTAAGAAGCGGACGGACGGTGACGGTCTGACCGGGCAGGGGGGTTGCGTGGCCGACAAGAATGGGCCAGACGGAACCGGCGAAACCGGCCGCGGCAAGCAGCATGAAGCCGACATCCGCGACGACGATCTTGAGCGCCGCCGGCGCGACCTTGAAGCATCGCTTGCGACAAGGCGGCCGGATCGGCTCGAAGGGAAAGACGACGCGAAAACGGGCAGTGTGGCCGGGTACGGCCAGGCGCTCAAGCTGTCCAGCGAGTTCATCGCCGGGATAGTGGTCGGTGCGGCTCTCGGCTGGTTTATCGATCGCGTGGCGGGGATATCGCCATGGGGTCTGATAGTCGGGCTGCTGCTGGGTTTTGGCGCCGGCGTGCTCAACGTCCTGCGTTCAGCCGGGCTTGTGTCGGAATTCGGGACGGGCGACAAACCGCGCGATCCGAAAGAATGAATTGAGGCGCCGCATGCCGGCGCATTGAACAGAATGCTGAAGCCGTCTGCGGCTTTGATGGGGATTTAAAGTGGCTGCTGACAAGGTCGATCCGATCCACCAGTTCCAGATCCATCCGATCATTCCGATTCACATCGGCGGCTACGACCTGTCTTTCACCAATTCGGCTCTGTTCATGCTTGCGACGGTTGCCGTCGCGGCGGCGTTTCTCTATCTCAGCACATCGAGCCGCAGCCTGGTTCCGGGCCGCCTTCAGTCGGTCTCGGAAATGGCCTATGAATTTGTCGGCAATATGCTGAGGGACGCCGCGGGCACGCAAGGCATGAAGTTCTTCCCCTTCGTGTTCTCGCTATTCATGTTCGTGCTTGTCGCCAACCTGCTTGGCCTGTTCCCGTATTTCTTCACCGTCACCAGCCACATCATCGTCACTTTCGGCCTCGCCGCGCTGGTGATCGGAACGGTCGTCGTCTACGGCTTCACCAAGCACGGCCTTGGCTTCCTGAAACTGTTCGTCCCGCATGGCGTGCCGGTCTACCTGCTGCCGCTGGTGGTGCTGATCGAGGTGATTTCCTTCGTCTCGCGTCCGGTCAGCCTCTCGGTTCGTCTGTTCGCCAACATGCTCGCCGGTCACATCACGCTGAAAGTGTTCTCGGGCTTTGTCGTCAGCCTGAGCGCGCTCGGCGCGGTCGGCGTGGCGGGCTCGGTTTTGCCGCTGGCGATGGCCGTGGCGCTGACGGCGCTGGAGCTGCTGGTCGCGTTCCTGCAGGCCTACGTCTTTGCCGTGCTGACCTGCATGTATCTCAACGACGCCCTGCATCCCGGGCACTAACTAGGTTCCGGCATTGCCGCCGGATCGAATTTGCAACGGAATTTTAGATCCAAAGGAGTTGAACAAATGGACGCAGAAGCAGCAAAGTACATCGGCGCCGGCATCGCATGCCTCGGCATGGGCGGCGCGGGCGTTGGCCTCGGCAACATCTTCGGCAGCTATCTGGCGGGCGCGCTGCGCAACCCGTCGGCCGCCGACGGCCAGTTCGGCCGCCTGATTTTCGGCTTCGCCGTGACCGAAGCGCTGGGTATTTTCTCGCTTCTCATCGCGCTTCTCGCCCTGTTCGGCTGAATATTTGTTCGGCTGAACATTGGGAAGAATAGAACAGGCCGGTCGCGATCCTGCGGCGGGCCTGAATTTCGGGGATAGTCCATGTTCGTGACATCTGCCTTTGCGCAAGAGTCCGCGCCCGCCGCAACGGAAGCCGACACGCACGCCGCCACCGGCGTGCCTGCCGAGGCGCACGGCACGTTCCCGCCATTCAATCCGGCGACGTACCCGTCACAGCTGGTGTGGCTGGCAATCACTTTCGGGCTGTTCTACCTCTTCTTGAAACGGGTAGTGATGCCGCGCGTCGGCGGCATCATCGACGTTCGCAACGACCGCATCACGCAGGATCTCGATCATGCTGCCCGGCTGAAAAGCGAGGCCGATGCCGCCGTTGCCGCCTATGAGCAGGAATTGGCGGAAGCCAAGGGCAAGGCCAATGCGATCGGCCAGCAGGCCAACGATGCGGCCAAGGCGGAAGCCGAAGCTGCCCGCAAGACGATCGAGGCAGCGCTTGACCAGAAGCTTGGCGAGGCCGAGGCGCGTATTTCTTCCCTCAAGGCCAATGCCATGAAAGAAGTCGGCGCGATCGCCGAGGACACCGCTTCGGCCATCGTCGAGGCGCTTGTCGGCGGCAAGGCCAGCAAGGCCGAAATCGCGGCCGCGGTCAAATCCGTGGCGGGGTGAGGAGCGCATCATGGACGCCACATCTCTCGCGACGCTTTGGGCAACGGTTGCCCTCGTAATCTTCCTCGGCATCGCCATCTATATCAAGGTGCCGGGCATGATCGCCAAGGCGCTCGATGCGCGGGCCGACAAGATCAGCTCCGAGCTTGAGGAGGCGCGCCGGTTGCGCGAAGAGGCACAGCAGCTGCTTGGCCAATACCAGCGCAAGCGCAAGGAAGCCGAGCAGGAGGCGGCGGCCATCGTTGCCGCCGCCAAGCGCGAAGCCGACATGCTTGCCGCCGAGGCGCACAAGAAGACCGAGGACTATGTCGCCCGGCGCACCGCCTTGGCCGAGCAGAAGATCGGCCAGGCCGAGCGCGAAGCGATCGGCGAAGTGCGCGCCAGCGCTGTCGACATCGCGGTCGAAGCCGCGCGCGCGCTGCTGGCCGGCAAGATCGACGCCAAGGCCGGCGCCGACCTGTTCAACGCCTCCCTGCAGGATTTGAAGTCGAAACTGAATTAAGCGACTTCGTCGAGAAATTCATCGAAAGCCGCCTGGGAAACCCGGCGGCTTTTTTGTTGGCGAAAGCGGCAGAGCGCATAATCTCCCCCCTCGAGGGGGAGATGTCGCCGAAGGCGACAGAGGGGGTCGGTACGTCCTGGCGCGACGCCATGTAAGACGAAGAGGAGCTTGGCGCTTCACGCGCGGCGACCCCCTCTGGCCTGCCGGCCATCTCCCCCTCGAGGGGGGAGATTACGCGCCTAGCCGCTTTCGCCAATCTCAATCCAAACCCGAAAAACTCTCTTCCTCCAGCACCTCGGTGCCGCCGAACCGGAACGGCGCGAAGGAGGCGCGGTGCAGCCGCGCCACCGGCCCGTGCAGATCGATCGCCGTGCGATGGCGCACAGTGGCGTAGCCCATATGCAGTTCGAAGCCGTAACGCGCATGATGGCTGCCGCAGCCGCACATCATGCGGTCGCGCAACACCTTGGCGACGATCGAGGCTGCGGCGATCGACTGCGAGCGCTGGTCGCCCTTGATCAGCGCTGTGCCCTCGCAGGGCAGGCCGGGCGGCACGTCGCGGCCGTCGGCCAGTGCCAGCTTCGGCCGGATTGACAGGCCGGCCACTGCACGGCGCATCGCCTCCAGGCTGGCCTTGAGAATGTTGGAGGCATCGATGCCTTCGGCACTGACCGAGGCCATCGACACGGCGAGTGCGGAGCCGAGGATTTTCATGAACAGCGCCTCACGCTGCAAATGCGTCAGCCGCTTGGAATCATCGAGACCGTCGGGGATGTTGGCGGGATCGAGCACCACCGCTGCCGCCACCACCGGGCCGGCGAGTGGGCCGCGGCCGGCTTCGTCCATCCCCGCCACCGGCCAAAGGCCTTCGGCCATCGCTCTCGTCTCGAACGAGAAGTCGGGTTTCTCGACGATTTCGAAGAGAAGCGGAGAATCGGAACGCGGGCGAGCCATGGTGCGGCGAGGTTCGCATCGGCTCCGATTCTCCGCAAGTCCCCTCCGGGTCGGGCGGGGCACCGGACCAGGAGGGGGCTACCGTCTGCAAGCCCGGGGACAGGACAGGCCGGACGGGATTTTCGCCTGCTGCGGCCGCTTCAAAGCGGCTGGCGCGAGACGCTTTGTCACAGCAGCATCAGCTGCTCGGTTGCCTTGGCAGCGGGGACGAACTGGTCGGTCCTGAGCGAGCGCCGTTCGGCATTGAGGCCGAGCCGTTTGGCGGCGATCTCGAAACGCCGGCCAATCTGCCAGGCATAGGGGCCGGAGCCTTTCATGCGCTTGCCCCATTCCGAATCGTAGTCCTTGCCGTCGCGCATCGAACGGATCAGCGACATGACGTGGCGATAGCGGTCGGGATAGTGGCGCAGCAGCCAGTCCTTGAAGATCGGCGCGACCTCCAGCGGCAGGCGCAGCAGCACATAGCCGGCTTCACGCGCGCCCGCTGCCTGCGCCGAATCGAGGATGCGCTCCATTTCCGGGTCGGTCAGTCCGGGGATGATCGGCGCGACCATCACCGAGGCCGGAATGCCGGCGTCCGAAAGCTGTCTGATCGCCTCCAGCCGCTTGGTCGGCGTCGACGCGCGCGGCTCCATCGTTCTGGCCAGCATCCTGTCCAATGTCGTCACCGACAGCGCCACCTTGGCCAACCCGCGCTCGGCCATGCGCGACAGAATGTCGATATCGCGGGTCACCAGTGCCGATTTGGTGACGATGCCGACCGGATGGCCGCGCGCCTCCAGCACTTCGAGGATCTCACGCATGATCCGGTATTGCTTCTCTATCGGCTGATAGGGATCGGTGTTGGTGCCTATGGCGATGGTGCGCGGCTGGTAGTTATCCCTGGACAATTCCTTGTCGAGCAACCGCGCCGCATCCGGCTTGGCAAACAGCTTCGATTCGAAATCCAGCCCCGGCGACAGGCCCATGAAGCTGTGCGTCGGCCGCGCGAAACAATAGACGCAGCCATGTTCGCAGCCGCGATAGGGATTGATCGAGCGGTCGAAGGAGATATCGGGCGATTCGTTGCGGGTGATGATGGTGCGCGGCTTCTCGACCTGTACCTCGGTCTTGAAGGGCGGCAGCTCCTCCAGCGAATTCCAGCCGTCATCGAACACATGCCGGCTGACCGGCTCGAAACGGCCGGACGGATTGATGCCCGCCGACCGGCCGCGATTGCGGTCCGGACGGACGCGCATGCCGCTCTGCTCGATCATCGCATTCGCCATCTCGGCCCTGCCAGCGCCGAAGGCGGCAATGTCGGCACGCACGATCTGTTCCATTTTGGCCCTTTCCCAGGGACTGTCCGCCCGCTGTCGAATCGCTCTGCTCATGAATGTATTCCTATCGCGTCGACTAGAACAAAGCAAGAACTTTCTCGCGGCGTGCCGCAAAAACTGGCGCTGCCCACCGCTTTCCGCTATTCGGCTAAATATGCTCAGCGTCCTGATCGAAACCCTGAATGACGAGGAGGGCCTGGCCCGCACGCTCGCCTCGCTGATCGGCGGCGCGGTCGAAGGCGTGGTGCGCGACGTTCTCGTCTGCGACACCGGCTCGACCGATCAGACGCACCGCGTCGCCGAACATGCCGGCTGCCACTATGTCAGTGGCGGCATCGCTGCGGGCATCAGGCAGGCCAAGGGCGACTGGCTGCTCTTGCTGGAACCGGGCGCGCGGCTGGGGGAGGGCTGGATCGACGAGGTCGTCGCCCATACCGCCAGACAAACCATGGCGGCGCGATTTTCGCGGGCACGCGGCAGCCGCGCGCCCTTCCTGTCACGCGTCTTTGCCGGAAATCGCGCTCTCGCCGAAGGCTTGGTGATCAGCAAGCGTCAGGCCGCCGCGCTGTCTAAGAGCGCCCGCAGCGCCGAAGCGATCGCCCGCGGCCTGGCGACAAGAAGGCTCCACGCCCAGATCTGGGTGGCGCCGCGGAAGTGACGGCTTACCATCCCGGGCCGAGGGAATGCCGCCTAAGCAAATTTTCTGGCGGGTCGTCGCTTATTGTGCATTGCACAAAATCTGGCCGGGGGTTACCATTCCCTGCGAAACGGGCGAATGGGTTTGGGGTGTGCCGGAGCGGCGGCGACGACTATCGTCGATGCTGTTCCCTCGACATTTGAGGACCCCGATGACCCTTTCAAGCCCCGACAAGTCCGGCGCTGCAAGCCTCGAGGCGATCGCACGCAACGGCGGTACGCTGCGCCGCATCGCCGCCCGCATCCCGACCTATCTTTCCGACCTTCGGGAGAATCCGGCATGGCTGCCGATGTTCATGCTGGCCCGCACCATGCCGGCGCGGCGCCTGCACTGGCGCGGTGCAAAGCCCGTTCCGCCGGCGCGCAATGTCGGTGAAACGATGTTCGCCGGCGTCGATCGCGATGCCGTCGTCGGCGCGCTGCGCACGGAAGGGCTCTATTCGGGCCTGATGCTGCCGGCCGCCATCCATGAGGAGATCGCCCGCTTCGCCGAGCGCACGCCATGCTTCGGCAATTTCGACCGCCGGCTGGAATTCCTGCCCGAAAAACACGCCGATGCCGAAAAGCATTTCGGCCGCCCGCTGCTCAGCGGTCACTATTTCGAACGGGTCCTCGACTGCAACGCTGCGGTCGCCGTGCAGCGCGATCCGCTGCTTCTCGATATCGCAGCGCACTATCTCGGCAGCCAGGCCAAGCTGATCACCACCCGCGTTTGGTGGAGCTTTCCGACCGGTGGCGTCTCGGACGCCGACAAGAACATGGCCTCGCTCGGCAAATACCATTTCGACCTCGACGACTGGCGCATGTTGAAGTTTTTCTTCTACCTGGTGCCGGTCGACAACGACACCGGGCCGCATGTCTATGTCCGCGGCTCCCACAACCGGCGCATCCTGAAGCACCAGCTGACGCTGCTGGTAGGGCATTCGGCGGAAGAGGTGCTGGGCGTGTACGGCGAGCAGAGCCCGGTAACGCTGACCGGGCAGGCCGGCCTCGGCTTTGTCGAGGACCCGTTCGGCTTCCATATGGGCACCGTGCCGACGCGCACCCCGCGGCTGATGATGGAGGTCGGCTTCGGCGTGTCGCCGCCCTCGCGCCGCCGTTTTCACGGCGAGCCGGTCATTCGCTAAACCGAGGTCGCTCGGCTGACACCTTGGCCCGCCTCAGCCGCGCCGCAAATGCTCGTCCAGCCGCGGCATGATCTCGACGAAGTTGCAGGGCATGTGCCGATAGTCGAGCTGCGGCTTCAAGATACCGTCCCAGGCGTCCTTGCAGGCGCCGGGCGAGCCCGGCAGCACGAAGACGAAGGTGGCGTTGACGACGCCGCCGGTTGCCCGGCTCTGGATCGTCGAGGTGCCGATCTTGTCGTAGGAGATGCGGTGGAACACTTCGGAAAAGCCGTCCATGCGCTTTTCGAAGATCGGCTCCAGCGCTTCCGGCGTCACGTCGCGGCCGGTGAAGCCGGTGCCGCCGGTGGTGATGACGACATCAATCGCTTCGTCCCTTGACCAACCCAGGACCTTGTCGCGGATCTTGTCGCGGTCGTCGGTGACGATGTCGCGGGCGGCGAGGATGTGGCCGGCCTCGGCAATACGGTCGGCCAGCGTCTGCCCGGATTTGTCGTCGGCGAGGCTGCGCGTATCGGAAACGGTCAGTACCGCGATGCGCACGGGAACAAAGGGGCGGCTCACGTCAATCCTGGCCATAGGCATCAGCCTCCGATGTCACGCTTCGCGTCGCCGCGACAAACCAGTCGGGATGGCGGCCGCGGATATCGACGGCCGCGCGCTTGGCCACGTTGCCGGTCTCGAACAGCCCGAAGCAGGTGGCGCCGGAACCCGACATCCTTGCAAAACCGGCTCCGGCCTTGTTAAGCACGGAAAGCGCCTTGCCGATGACGGGCTGGATTGCACGCGCCGCAGGTTCGAGATCGTTGCGGGTGATCTCCAGCCAGTTGCGGATACTGTGGAAGTCGAGGCTGTGCGGCAGCGGCGGCAGCCCGGCATTGTCGCGGCGGCCAAGCGCCTCGAACACGTCGGCCGTCGAGACGGCAGTGCCGGGATTGACGAGCACCAGACCCAGCGCCGGGAAACCCGGCACGAGCGTCAGCTCGTCGCCGACGCCGCGGGCTATCAGCGGCTTGGCAGCGAGGCACATCGGCACGTCGGCGCCGAGCGACAGGCCGATCCGCGCCAGTTCGGCATCGTCGACATCAAGTCCCCAGGTCTGGACCAGGGCGCGCAGCACAGCCGCCGCGTCGCTCGATCCGCCGCCGACACCGGACGCGACCGGCAGGTTCTTTTCGAGCCGGATGGCGACAGCCGGCGCGTGTTGGGAACCGGCCTCGCGACGCAGTGCGTCGCGCGCTCTCACCACCAGATTATTGTCGTCGACCGGCACCGCGGAGGCGTATTTGCCGAACACGGAAAACCCATCGCTGTCGGCAAGTTCTGTCTCGATGCGGTCGCCGAAGCGCGTGAACACAGCCAGGCTTTCGATCATGTGATAACCGTCGGCGCGCCGGCCGGTGACGTGCAGCGCGAGATTTATCTTGGCGTGCGCATGCAATGCCCGGATGCTGGCCTCGGCGTTCATGGGCTCGGCCGCGAGGGGGAAGACGGTCAATCCTTGGCCAGACGGTATTCGCCGGTCTTCGGATCCTTGACCAGTGTTCCCATGGTCCCGTTGGCCGTCTGCTTTTCGGCCCGACGTACCTTGGCGGTCACCCGCTCGGCTTCCCTGATGAAGGAGCGGTAGCCGAAATAGGCGGCAATGCCGACGACGGCGAAGAAAATAATCTGCGGCATGTCAAACTCCTCCCTCGCAAGGCCGGCAAGGCCGCCGGTCGGGTCGGTTGATGATTTATGCTAGACGCTTTCACCGGCTTTTCAAAGCCCGAAGCGCGCCCACAGCGCGCGCTCTTCCGCCGCATCGATGACGCCGCTTGCCGCGGCGGCGGCGATGTCGGGCGCCGAAAAGCTCGAGCCGAACAGGCCGAAGCGGCCGAACAGGCCGCGCGGCGCGGTGATCAGCTTGAGCTGGGTTTTCGGCCCGAAACGGCTCTTCAGCACGCTGCGCATGTCGCCGAGCGCATCGACCAGCCCGAGTTCAAGCCCCTTCTTGGCCGTCCAGAACAGGCCTGTGAACAGGTCGGGATCGTCCTTGAGCTTGCTGCCGCGCCTGTCCTTGACGAGGTCGATGAAGGTCTCGTGGACCTCCAGTTGCAGCGCCTTCAGGCGCTCGACGTCCTCCTTCTTTTCCGGTTTGAACGGGTCGAGCACCGCCTTGTTCTGGCCGGCGGTGTGGACGCGGCGCTCGACGCCGATCTTCTTCAACAGCTCCGGAAAGCCGAACGAGGCCGACACCACACCGATCGAGCCGACGATGGAGGATGGGTCGGCAAAGATCTCGTCGCCCGCGACCGCGATCATGTAGCCGCCCGATGCCGCCACGTCCTCGACGAAAACCAGGACTTTCTTGTTCTTCTCGCTCGCCAGGTCGCGGATGCGCCTGAAGATCAGCCGCGACTGCACCGGCGAGCCCCCTGGCGAATTGATCGAGATGGCGACCGCCGGCGCATCGAAGGAAAACAGCTTTTCGAGAAGACCGGCGGTGGAAGCGAGCGACAGGCTCGGCCGGAACTGGCCGCCGCCGGGCATGATCGTGCCGTGCAGCCGGATGACCGGAATGGTGACGACGGTGGAGCGCCAGGATTTCGGCAGCAGGCGGTTGAAAAGGCGTTTCACGAGGGGGCGGTCTCCGGTCGATTTGCTTGAGGCATGTAGGAATTCGCCGGCCAACGGCAATGCCGTCACCCCGGCAATCAGAATGGATCAGTCTCCGAACAGCGACGCCAGCCCGTTATTGATCAGCTCTGCCCGCTCCGAAGGGCCATTGCCTGAGTAGGCATGCAGCATCAGCGGTGGCCGGATCGACAGTTTGCCGCGTGCGCCGAGTGCTGCCCGGACGACGATGCGGATCGCTGCCGCCTCGGGGCGAGGATGGACGGCCAGCATCTCGGCGTCGCCGAAGCGGCCGGCAACGGCATCGAGGATCGCGCTGAGCTGTTCCGGCCGGGCGATGACGGCCAGCCCGCCACCCGGCCTGACCACCGCGGCCGCGCTGCGGATCCAGCTGTCGAACAATCCATCCTCCGAGACATGTGCGGCTTTTCTCAGCGGATCGGGCGTCGCGCGATCCTCGGCGGCATTGAACGGCGGGTTCATGATGACGAAATCGAACCTGTTGTCCTCGAGGCCGGCGGCCGTTCGCGCCCGGCCCGACAGCGCGACATCGGCGACGAGCACCGAGGCGCGGTCGCTGAGATGCGCATTGCCGGGATGGGCAAGCGTGGTGGTGGCGAAGGCCGCCATTTCCGGGGAACGCTCGACAAGCACGGCCGCGGCAGCGGGGCAGCGCGACAGCACCGCCAGGCCCGCGGCACCGGCACCCGCGCCAAAGTCGGCCAGCCGCCCGGCGAAGGAGGACGGCACGGCAGCCGCCAGCATCATCGCATCCATGCCGGCGCGGTGGCCGGCCTTTCTCGGCTGCACCAGCCAGAAGCGACCGCGATGGAAGGCATCGACCGTGTGAGCCGGCATGTCCGGGACAAGGGCAGCGGGCGACGCGGACATTATTTTTGGCGGATCTCGTTGGCGATGCCGGCATCCGTCAGGATGCGCCGCGCCGCATCGGCCTTGTCGGCGTCCACCATGACACGGCGGGGCAGGATGCCGATCGAGCCGTCGAGCACGCTCATGTTCTGGTCGGCGACGAAACAGCCGATACCGGCATCGCGCATCAGCGATTCGACAAACGAAATGATGACAGCGTCGTTGGTGCGGATGAGCTCTATCATCGGATGAAACTCGCAGTTTGCAGCGTTGATGTAAACGTAGGCGTGATCATGTACCAGAGCCGGCGCGCCAATTCGCCTCTTGCCGCACCGGTGGGTGACACCCTAGAGTCTGTCCAGGGACCATGTTGCCGTCGTGCATATCGAGGTTGGGAGTTTTGCCGTGGGTGTCGTTCTCAACATTGAAAACGGGAAGCGCGAAGCCGCCTCGATAAAGGACCTCATCGACCTGACCGCGGCCGACATGGGGCGCGTCAACAAATTGATCCTGTCGAAGGCCGGCTCCGATGTCGAGATGATCCCGGAGATCGCCAACCATCTGATCTCATCCGGCGGCAAACGGCTGCGGCCGATGCTGACGCTCGCCGCCGCCCAGATGTTCGGCTATTCCGGCGACGGCCATGTCAAGCTCGCCACATCGGTCGAATTCATGCACACCGCGACACTTCTCCACGACGACGTTGTCGACGAAAGCGGCATGCGGCGCGGCAAGAAGACGGCGCGCATGATCTGGGGCAACCAGGCCAGTGTTCTGGTCGGCGATTTCCTGCTCGGCCAGGCCTTTCGCATGATGGTCGATGTCGCCTCGCTGGAAGCGCTCGACATCCTGTCGAGTGCGGCCTCGGTGATCGCCGAAGGCGAGGTGATGCAGCTTGCCGCCGCCAAGAACCTCGAAACCACCGAGGACGAGCACTTCGCGGTGATCAAGGCCAAGACCGCGGCGCTGTTCTCAGCCGCCGCCGAGGTCGGCCCGGTAATCGCCCAGGCGACGCGCAACGATCGCGCAGCACTCCGCTCCTATGGCATGAATCTCGGCCTTGCTTTCCAGCTGATCGACGACGCGCTGGATTATGGCGGCACCAGCAAGGATCTCGGCAAGAATGTCGGCGACGATTTCCGCGAAGGCAAGGTAACGCTGCCGGTGATCCTCGCCTATCGGCGCGGCACCAAGGCCGAGCGCAGCTTCTGGAAACGCGCCATCGAGGACAATGCCGCCGACGATGCCGGGCTGGAAAAGGCAATCGGCCTGATGCTCCGCCACGGGGCGATTGCCGACACCATCGGGCGCGCCCGCCATTTCGGCGAAATCGCCCGTGACGCGCTGGCGCCGCTCGAAGCGACGCCGCAGAAGTCTGCACTGATCGACGTCATCGATTTCTGCATCAGCCGGGTGAATTGACAGCCATCGGCGCCCCGCGCCGTTCTCATCGCGCCCTTGCCGGAAGAACCATTGCTGCGAGCAGGCTGGCGGCGATGCCCGCCGCCGCGAACCAGAAGGCGACCTGGATGCCGTCGGCGACGGCAATTTTCAAGGCATCGCCGGACAATTCGCCGATTTGGCTGTTCGCAATCGCGATCAGCACGGCCATGCCGATGGCGTTGCCGACATTGAGTGTCGTCGAAGCCATGCCCGAGGCGACGCCTTGCTGATCATGGGCAACGCCGGAAGCGGCGGCAATCCACATTGCGGTCCAGACGATGCCTTGTCCGACGCCGGAGACGATCAGGCCGGGTACGAGGGACAGATAGCTGCTCTCCGCGGTTGCGCCTGATACCATCAATGCAGTGCCGACCGCGCCGACGATCATGCCGCCGACCAGCGTGCTGCGCGTCGAAAAGCGCGTCGCCAGACGCTCGCCGGCTTGCGTGCCGGTGGCGATGGCGACCGACGGCACGAGAAAGGCGAGGCCCGTCTGCAAGGCAGTGAAACCGTGCACGTTCTGCAGCAGCACGGTGAGGAAGTAGGGCAGCGCTCCGAAAGTCGCCATGTAGAGGAAGGTTATCGTCATTCCGGCGACGAGGCTGCGGTTGTAAAACAGGCGCAGCGGCATCAGCGGATCGGTGCTCTTCGCCTCGATCATCGTGAAGGCGATCAGGAAGAATGCCGCCAGTGCTGCGCTGACGATGATTGCGGTCGATCCCCAGCCATATTCAGGCCCCTGAACCAGGGTGAAGACAAGCAGCGTCGCGCCGGCGGTGACGGTCAATGCGCCCGGCAGATCGAAGCTGCGGTGCTCGTGCCGCTTGTGATCGCGCGGGATGATGGCGAAAGCCGCGATGATGGCGATCCCGGCCAGCAGCACGTTGACGTAGAAGACCGACGGCCAGCCGAAGGCGCTGGTCAGAAACCCGCCGGCAAGCGAACCGAGCGTCAGGCCACTGGCGCCTGCGCCGCCCCAGACGGCGAGCGCCCGGTTGCGTTCCGGTCCTTCGGCGAACAGGCGGTTGATCAGCGACAGCGTCGCCGGAAACAGGAATGCGGCTCCGATGCCTTGTACCGCGCGTGCCGCAATGATGATTTCCGGTGACCATGCCAGGCCGCCGACAAGCGAAGAAAGCGCGTAGAGCCAGAGTGCGAAGATGAAGACGCGGCGCTGGCCGATCAGGTCGGCGGCCCGGCCGCCGAACAGCAGGAAGCCGCCGGTAAAGACCGTGTAGGCGCTCACCACCCATTGCAGGGTCTGCCCGGAAAATCCGAGGCCGGCGCCGATCTCCGGCAGGGCCACGAAGACGATGTTGAGGTCGAGCGAGATGATGAGCTGCGCGAAGGCGAGCAGCGCCAGCGTTGCGCCGCGCTTCACACCGGTTGTCCCTTGCGTTGCGATTGCCCCGAGCGGCGCGCCTTGATCCAGTGAACTCATGTCGGTCTCCTTGTCGACAATTATTGAATGATCCACAAAGAATTGAGATTTGCAATCCGAAGTCAAGCGGATTATTTGTTGATCGACAAAAATTGGAGGTCGCAATGGCGGGAAGGCCAAGGGAGTTCGACCGCGACCAGGCGCTGGAGAAAGCCCGGGACGCTTTCTGGAGACGTGGCTACGAGGGCACCTCGATGGCCGATCTCGTTTCGGCGCTTGGCCTCGCATCGGCGCGCATCTATGCCGCCTTCGGCTCGAAGGAGGATCTGTTTCGCGAAGCGGTGGCACTTTACGAGGCCAATGAGGGCGGCTTTGCCACACGCGCGCTCCAGGAAGAACCAAACGTCCGGCGCGTCATCGAGCGCATGCTTCGCGACGCCGTCGAAATCTATACGCGGCCGGGGCAGCCGCAGGGCTGCATGGTGGTGACGGCCGCCACCAATTGCGCTGTCGAAAACGCCGCCGTGCAGCAATGGCTGGCGGAGCGTCGGCTGGCGCGTACCGCATCGATCGTCGAGCGGTTGAAGCAAGCGGTGCGCGATGGCGAATTGAAGCCGGGTACCGACGCCGAGACGTTGGGTGATTATTACGCCACGCTGATGCACGGCCTTTCGGTGCAGGCACGCGACGGCCTGCCGAAAAAGCGGCTGCACGATCTTGTCACCGTCGCCATGCAGGCGCTCGACGCAAGCCATTCGCAAATGTCCTGAGTTCCGGGCCGTGACGCCGGTTTCCCATTGCCGGCTTGTCGCAATGCGGTCGTGCGACCTCTTTCGGCATGGTTTATTAATTGCTTGACCCGATTGTGAATTCGGGCCGGGTTGAAGCATGACCCCAAAAAGGCCATGCTTTACCTGTAAAGATCGAGTCTACGGCGATCCCGCTGACGCGGAGATGGCGTTTGGCTGAAAGGGATATGATGCGGCAAGGATATGCGCGCTGGCTGACGGGGCTGGCAATCGCGACGGGCATGGCGATCTCGGCTTTGCCGGCGCATGCCAGACAGACCGCCGAGCCGGTCAGGATCACATCCTTCTCGGGAGCGTATCTCGCCGCACGGATTGCCGAAGGCGACAACGACCTCGACAGCGCCATTTCCTACTACAAGCAGGCGCTCGCCTTCGATCCGAACGATACGGGACTGCAGCAAAGCCTGATGCTGTCGCTGATCGCGCAGGGGCGCTTCGACGAGTCCCTGGTCTACGCCGACAAGCTCAAGGCGGTTCCCGACGTCGAGCGCTTCTCGCGCCTGGCGCTGGCCATCGATTCCTTCCACAAGAAGGATTTCTCCAAGGCCGAATACTGGCTCAAGCTGTCGCTCGAATCCGATCTCGACCGGCTGATCTCCGGCGTCATGACCGGCTGGGCCAAGCAAGGTGAGGGCGACGCCGGCGAGGCCATGGCTTCCATCGACAAGCTGCAGGGCCCCGACTGGTTCAGCCCGTTCAAGTCGTTCCACCGTGCCTTGATTGCCGACGTCTCGGGCCTGCCCGACAGGGCGGATGCGCTCTACACCGCCACCCTGCAAGACACGGCCGCTGGCGGTGCGGCCCCCGAAACATGGATGCGCAACGCGCAGGCCTACGCCTCTTTCCTCGCCCGCAAAGGCGACAAGGCCAAGGCGCTGTCGGTGCTCGACAAGGCCGAGGCGTTTGCGCCCGGCAAGGTCGAGATTGCAGCGCTTCGCGACAAGATCAACAAGGGCGAAAAGATCGAACCATTCGTTGCCGGTCCGTCGGACGGCGCCTCGGAGATCCTGCTCGATCTCGCCACCGCGCTCAACCGCGGCGGCGGCGAGCCGTTCGTGCGGCTCTATCTGCGATATGCCCTGGCGCTGCGGCCCGGCAACGACGCGGCGCTCGTTCAGCTTGCCGCCGTCGCCGAGCAGTTGAAAGACGGCGAGGGCGCCATCGCGCTCTATCGCCGCATTCCCGCCGGCTCGCCGCTGAAAGAGCTTTCGGACCTGCAGCTTGGCCTCAACCTTGCCGATCTTGACCGCAATGACGAGGCGATCGCTCACCTCAAGGCCATCGTCGATGCGCATCCAGACGACATGCGCGCCTATCTGGCGCTCGGCGGCGTCTATTCCGCGAAGGAGGATTTCCGCTCCGCCGCCAATCTTTACGACAAGGCAGTCGAGGTGCTGAAGACGCCGACCGCCGCCAACTGGAACATCTTCTACCAGCGCGGCATCGCCTATGAGCGGCTGAAGGAATGGCCGAAGGCCGAGCCGAATTTCCGCAAGGCGCTGGAGCTCTACCCCGACCAGCCGCAGGTCCTGAACTATCTCGGCTATTCCTGGGTCGACAAGAACATGAACCTCAAGGAAGGCCTCGCGATGATCCAGAAGGCCGTCGACCTGAGGCCGAGCGACGGCTACATCGTCGACTCGCTGGGCTGGGCCTATTACCGCCTCGGCCAGTTCGACGACGCGGTGCGCGAAATGGAACGCGCCGTTTCGTTGAAGCCGGAGGATCCGGTGCTCAACGATCACCTCGGCGACGCCTACTGGCGCGTCGGCCGCAAGCTGGAAGCCACCTTCCAGTGGAACCAGGCCCGCGACCTGAAGCCGGACCCGGATGTGCTGTCCGCCTTGCAGCAAAAGCTGATGAAGGGCCTGCCGCCGATCGAATCCAACACGGCGCAGGAAACCCCCAAGGTGAAGCCCGAGCCGGCGCCCGCCCCGAAGGGGTGACCCATCGCCTTGACGGTCGCGGAGCGGCACTCTACGAGGTGCCGCATCCCGCCGGAGGCCGCCGTGACCATTGATATCCCTGCTCACATGCATCCCAGCCGCTCGTTCCAGGGGCTGATCCTGACTTTGCATAATTACTGGGCGGACTATGGCTGCGTCGTCCTCCAGCCTTACGACATGGAGGTCGGCGCCGGCACATTCCATCCGGCCACGACATTGCGCGCACTCGGCCCAAAACGCTGGAACGCCGCCTATGTCCAGCCCTCGCGCCGCCCCAAGGACGGCCGCTATGGCGAGAACCCGAACCGGCTGCAGCACTATTATCAGTACCAGGTGATCCTGAAGCCCAACCCGCCCAATCTGCAGGAGCTTTATCTCGGCTCGCTGGCGGCGATCGGCATCGATCCGCTGCTGCACGACATCCGGTTCGTCGAGGACGACTGGGAAAGCCCGACGCTGGGCGCCTGGGGGCTGGGCTGGGAGTGCTGGTGCGACGGCATGGAGGTGTCGCAGTTCACCTATTTCCAGCAGGTCTGCGGCATCGAATGCGCACCGGTAGCGGGCGAGCTCACTTACGGGCTGGAGCGGCTGGCCATGTATGTGCAGGGCGTCGACAATGTCTACGACCTCAATTTCAACGGCCGCGAAGGCGCCGACAAGGTGACCTATGGCGACGTCTTCCTGCAGGCCGAGCAGGAATATTCGCGCCACAATTTCGAGTTCGCCAACACCGCGATGCTGCTGCGTCATTTCGAAGACGCCGAAGCCGAGTGCAAGGCGCTGCTACAAGCCGGCGCGCCTGTCTCCCCCTTTAAGGGGGAGATGCCCGCGAAGCGGGCAGAGGCGGTCATCTCAGAAGGCGCCTCAAGTCAAGCATCGAGCACTGTGCGGGCGACCCCTCCCGGCCCGTCGGGCCACCGTCCTCTCAAGGGTGAGGGTTATCACCGCATGGTATTCCCCGCCTACGACCAGTGCATCAAGGCCAGCCACGTCTTCAACCTGCTCGACGCACGCGGCGTAATCTCGGTCACCGAGCGCCAGAGTTACATCTTGCGGGTGCGCAATCTGGCCAAGGCCTGCGGCGAGGCCTTTCTGCTGACCCAGGCGGGCGGAATGGCGGCTTAGCTCAAGGCGATTTCGGCAGGAGCGCTGATTGGCAACGTGCCTCGGCCGCTGGAACCGGCCATTGTCCGCAGCGCTTGCCTGACGCCCGGCATCGTGAACGTGCCATGGGCCTGCGCTGTAAAACAGGCGCTGAGCGCGAGGATCTGCAGGAATGTCGATGCCGTTTTCATGGTCGTCCAGCCAATAGCTCTCTGCCTGAGCGTTGGTCGCTTCAGCGCTGCGTTCGGTTCATGGAAATCTTTGATCCAAGGACGGGCGGACCGGTGCGTGTCCGACAGGCGGCTGAATTTTTTCGGAAATCGCCGTTGGACGCCTGATCGTGCTGGCCCGATCTTGCTGGGAAGGGTGACAGCAGCCGACCGAGTTGCTATGCCCCGCTTACCTCCGCCTCGATGGGGGAGGACGCCGCGAAGCGGCGGCTGTTTTTTGTCGCGTGAGCTCTTTCAATGCCTGACCTGCTTCTAGAACTTCGTTCCGAGGAAATCCCCGCGCGCATGCAGCGCAAGGCGGCCGGCGACCTGAAGAAGCTGCTGACCGACGGTCTGGTCGAAGCCGGGCTGACCTATGAGGCGGCGCGCGAATATTGGACGCCGCGCCGGCTGACGCTCGACATCCGCGGCCTGACCGCCCGCTCGAAGGACATCAGGGAGGAGATCAAGGGCCCCTCGACCAAGGCGCCCGAGCAGGCGGTGCAAGGTTTTCTGCGCAAGGCCGGCCTTGCCTCGATTGCCGACGCGCATGTTCATTCCGATCCGAAGAAGGGCGACTTCTATGTCGCCCATATTGCCAGGCCGGGCCGGCCGGCCGAGCAGATCATAGCCGACCTGGTGCCGGGCATCATCCGCAACTTCCCCTGGCCGAAATCGATGCGCTGGGGGCCGGCTTCGGCCAAGCCCGGCTCGCTGCGGTGGGTGCGGCCGCTGCAATCGATCCTGTGCACCTTCGGCCCAGAAACCGAGGAGCCGGTGGTGGTCGATTTCGAGATTGACGGCATCCGCTCGGGCAATATCACCTACGGCCACCGTTTTCATGCGCCGGGCGCCATCACGGTGCGCCGCTTCGACGATTATGTCGCCAAGCTTGAGGCGGCCAAGGTCGTGCTCGATGCCGACAGGCGCAAGGAGATCATTCTTGCCGATGCCAGGAACCTCGCCTTCGCCAGCGGGCTCGACCTCGTCGAGGACGAGGGGCTGCTGGAGGAAGTGTCGGGCCTGGTCGAATGGCCTGTCGTGCTGATGGGCGAATTCGAGCAGGATTTTCTGACCATTCCGGCCGAGGTGATCCGGCTCACCATCCGCGCCAACCAGAAGTGTTTTGTGACGACGCGCCAAATCTCCCCCCTCGAGGGGGAGATGTCGCCGAAGGCGACAGAGGGGGTCGCCTCGCGTGGATCGGCGGCATCCCCTGTCCGCGATAGGGAGTCGCGTCAGGTCGTGCCGACCCCCTCTGGCCTGCCGGCCATCTCCCCCTCAAGAGGGGAGAGCAGCCAGTCGCCGCTCTCCAACCGCTTTATCCTGACCGCCAACATCGAGGCCAAGGACGGCGGCAAGGAGATTGCCCACGGCAACGGCAAGGTGGTGCGCGCGCGCCTGTCCGACGCGCTCTATTTCTGGAAAACCGACCAGGGCGACCTGCCGGATCTCGACCAGCTGCAGGCATCGGCTGAAAAGTTCGGGCTCGATCTGAACAAACCGCTTGACCAGCGCATGGCCCGCCTCGACCATCTCGGCGTCACCTTCCACGCCAAGCTCGGCACGCAGGGCGAGCGAGTGGAGCGCATCAAGCGGCTGGCGGAAGAACTGGCGCCGGTCGTGGTGCACGCAATCTCCCCCCTTGAGGGGGAGATGGCCGGCAGGCTAGAGAGGGTCGTCTCGCGTGAAGCGCCGGCATCCTTTGTCCACAATAGGGAGTCGCGTCAGGACGTGCCGACCCCCTCTGTCGCCTTCGGCGACATCTCCCCCTCAAGGGGGGAGATTACCGCGCTGGCGCGACGCGCCGCCATCCTGGCCAAGGCCGATCTCACCACCGAAGTCGTCGACGAATTCCCCGAGTTGCAGGGTCTCATGGGCCGCAAATACGCACTGCTGCAGGGCGAGCATCCCTCCGTTGCCGCCGCGATCGAGGAACACTACAAGCCGCAGGGACCGTCCGATCGCGTGCCGACCGATCCGGTGTCGGTTGCCGTGGCGCTCGCCGACAAACTCGATACGCTGGTCGGGTTCTGGGCCATTGACGAAAAGCCGACGGGATCGAAGGATCCCTACGCGCTCAGAAGAGCAGCACTGGGAGTGATCAGAATCTTGGTCGAGAATGAGGTCCGATTGGAGATTGCTATGCAGTTTATCCGTTCAGGGCGTCATCTAATGGCGCAACTGCTTCAAAAGGAGGCCGGCAAAGCCGAGGCTCCGCTTGCCCCCATGCGAGCAATGGAAGAACTGTCCGGAAAAGGCTTGTTGAGCCAACTGTCCAGCCTATCCGAACGCGCCTCTCAACTGATGTTTAGCGACGCCGATGTACCGCCTCAGGATTGGGAGATTGATCGCGCCCGCGACCTCCTGTCCTTCTTCCATGACCGACTAAAAGTCTATCTCCGCGACCAGGGTGCGCGGCATGATCTGATCGACGCGGTGTTGGCGGCAGGTTCGCGCCCAATCTCCCCCCTAGAGGGGGAGATGTCGGCGAAGCCGACAGAGGGGGGCGCTGTCCCGCTAGCCTCTCATTCTGTCGCGCCCCCCTCTGCCCTGCCGGGCATCTCCCCCTCTAGGGGGGAGATTGGCCTATCGCAAAACGACGATCTCCTGCAGATCGTCCGCCGTGTCGAGGCGCTCGGCTCCTTCCTCGACACCGAGGACGGCAAAAACCTGCTTGCCGGCACCAAGCGCGCGGCCAACATTGTGGCTGCCGAAGAGAAGAAGGGGACGGCCATCGCAAGCAGTGTTGAGCCGGCTCTGTTCCGGGAGAACGCCGAAAAAACCTTGTTCGCCGCGGTGAATCAGGCCGAGAGGCAAGCCGGCGAAGCAATTCAAAACGAGGACTTTTCCGCCGCCATGCTGGCGCTTAGCGTGTTGCGCGAGCCAGTTGATTCATTCTTTGAGAAAGTCCTGGTAAACGATGAGGACCAGGCGGTGCGCGCCAATCGCCTGGCATTGCTCGCCCGCATCCGCGCGGCGACGGACCGGGTCGCCGATTTCTCGAAAATAGCCGGCTGACATCCGCGAAAAAATCATCGCTTGTGCTTCAGGCGCTATTTGGGCTGATCGGGAGCTGCTAGCGGCGCAGGCTGCGGCGCGGCCGGCTCAGGGGTTTTGCTGGCGACCTTTGGATCGGCCTTGCTGTTCGCGGCGGGCGCGGCAGCGGTGGCCGGCGCGGCTTTGGGCGCGGGCGTTGCAAAGGCATCGCCGACGATACCGCCGCGAATGATCATCGGGCTTCCGTCGAAGCCATGACTCGGCTGGCTCGGGATTGCCGCGACCTTTTCATCGGTGACGTTTTCATTGACGTCAGGCAACTTCTCGCCGAGCGCGACGATCGACGGTGTTTTCGCCCGTTCGAGGGCGCTGGCACTTACCACCGACGGCGTTCTAGTCGTCTGCCCGACAAAAACGAGCGATGAAGCCTGCGCCGTGCCGGCCATAACCGCCAGGCCAAGCGCGCCAACGATACGCATCGAAAGCATGATAGTTCCCCTTGTCCAAGAAGACGGCACCCTAGCCGAGGGCAATTGATGCCGGCTTGCGAGGAAACATAGCATTTTAGCGATTTGCGATTCGCCGACGCCTGGGCTTGCCCGCCCGGCGTCGCCGTATTAGGCACCCGCATCTGTGAGGTGACGACAGTGGCTGAAATTCGTGCCGTGGGCGAGGCGATGGAAAGGGCGTTGGCGCTGCTCGAGAGCGGCGATGTCGTCGCCATCCCGACCGAGACCGTCTATGGGCTGGCCGGCGACGCGACCAACGGCGTTGCCGTGGCTCGTATCTTCGAAGCCAAGGGCCGACCTCGCTTCAACCCGCTGATCGCCCATGTTGCCGATCCGGCGAGGGCCGAGCGCATCGCGCTGTTCGACCCGCTGTCGGAAAGATTGGCGCAGGCATTCTGGCCGGGGCCGCTGACGCTCGTGCTACCGCAACGGCCCGGCAACGGCATTCATCCGCTGGTCACCGCAGGGCTGGACACCATCGCGCTGCGCATGCCGAAAGGCTTTGGCGGCGAGCTGATCGCCAGGTTCGGTCGCGCGCTGGCGGCGCCCAGCGCCAATTCCTCGGGCAGGATCAGCGCCACGACGGCGGAAGCCGTGGCCGCCGATCTCGGCCCCAGGATCAAGCTGGTGGTCGATGGCGGCGCGACGCCGGTCGGGCTGGAATCGACCATCCTCAAGGTCGAAGCTGGAAAGCTGCGGCTGTTGCGGCCGGGCGGTATTGCCGCCGAAGAGATCGAAGCGGTCGCCGGGGTGAAGTTGCTGCGCGGCGCTTCGGCCATCGAGGCGCCCGGCATGCTCGCCTCGCACTATGCACCAGGTGCGGCGGTGCGGCTCAATGCTGCGGAGGTCGCACCGGGCGAAGCCCTGCTGGCCTTCGGCCGCAGCCGTGCCGAAGGCTGGCGCGATGCAGCCGCACTGCGCAATTTGTCGGAGACCGGCGACCTGCGCGAGGCAGCGAGCAATCTCTTCGCCCATCTGCAGGATCTCGATCGCAGCGGCGCCAAAACCATCGCTGTCGAGCCGATCCCGTTCGACGGCTTGGGCGAGGCGATCAACGACAGGCTTTCGCGCGCCGCCGCCCCGCGTGACAAGATTGCCCCTCGTGACAAGATGGATTGGGCACCATAGTTTCCACCCATGAACGACATTTCCCCCGACCTCGACCCCGCAGTCGTCGCGCGCTTTGCGACAATCGTCGGCGACAAATATGCGCTGCGCGACCAGCAGGACATCGCACCTTATCTCACCGAGCGGCGCGGACTTTGGCATGGCAGGACGGCGCTGGTGCTGAGGCCGGGGACCGTCGAGGAGGTCAGCCGCATCATGCGGCTGGCGACCGAAACCGGCACGCCCATCGTGCCGCAAAGCGGCAACACCGGGCTGGTCGGTGCCCAGGTGCCCGACGCTTCCGGCCGCGAGATCGTGCTGTCGCTGTCGCGGCTGAACCGCATCCGCGAGATCGATACCCTGTCAAACACGGTGACGGTCGAAACCGGCGTCATCCTGCAGACGCTGCAGGAAGCGGCCGATGCCGCCGACCGGCTGTTTCCGCTGTCGCTTGCCGCGCAAGGTTCCTGCCAGATCGGCGGCAATCTCTCCTCCAACGCCGGCGGCACCGGCGTGCTTGCCTACGGCAATGCGCGCGAGCTCTGCCTCGGCGTCGAAGTGGTGCTGCCGACCGGCGAAGTGTTCGACGATCTGCGCAAGCTGAAAAAGGACAATACCGGTTACGATTTGAAGAACCTGTTCGTCGGCGCGGAAGGCACGCTCGGCATCATCACCGCCGCCGTGCTTAAGCTTTTCCCCAAGCCGAAGGGGCGCGAGGTGGCGTTTGCCGGCCTGTCATCGCCGCAGGCGGCACTGTCGCTGTTCAGCCTGGCGATGGATCGTGCCGGTGCAGCGCTCACCGCCTTCGAACTGATCGGCCAGAGGCCCTACGACTTTACGCTTGCCCACGCGCAAGGCGTGGTGCGGCCGCTGGCCGGCGATTGGCCGTGGTATGTGCTGATGCAGATCTCGTCGGGCCGTTCGGCCGACGATGCAAGAGCCCTGATCGAGGAGGTGCTGGAGGCAGGCCTCGAGCAAGGCATCGTCGGCGATGCGGTGATCGCGGCAAGCATTGCCCAGGGCGACGCGTTCTGGAGTTTCCGCGAGGTGCTGCCCGAGGCGCAGAAACCGGAAGGTGCCTCGATCAAGCACGACATCTCGGTGCCGGTTGCGTCAATTCCGCCATTCATCGAAAAGGCCGCCGGCGCTGTGCAGTCGGTCAGTCCCGGCGCACGCGTCGTCTGCTTCGGCCACATGGGCGACGGCAATCTGCACTACAACATCTCCCGACCGGTCGACGGCGATGACGAGGCGTTTCTCGGCCTTTACCACGTCATGAACAAGGCCGTGCACGACGTCGTGCGCTCGTTTCATGGCTCGATCTCAGCCGAGCACGGCATCGGCCAGTTAAAGCGGGACGAATTGATCGCGACGGCACCGCCGATGGCGATCGAACTGATGCGCAGGGTGAAGGCCGCGTTCGACCCGGCCGGCATCATGAATCCCGGTAAGGTTATCTGATCCTTTCGCCGGTCTGCGCCGGTTCGCAATCCGATAACCATCCGCCCCGGATCAGCAAAATTTAACCGACTTTCTTAAGCGCGAGGATAAGAAGCTCGCGCTAATGTTTCTCCACAACGAGGCTGGGAAAACCGGCCCGGAGAACCGGAAACACCGGCTCTCAGGAGAAACAGGAAAGGCACGACATGAACACTGGACTGAAGCCAGTCTGGGCCGGGCGCAACATGCGCCTTGATCCATTCCGCCTGCCGCAGGTGGTGAGCTACGCGACTCGCGACGACTATGGCGACGTTACCTTCACCATCGACCAGCGCGGCGCGGTTATCCGCCGCACGCTGGAGATGAGCGGCGTGCCGGCGATCATCGCTCTGCCCGCCAACGCGTTTCGCGGCGTCGCCGCCCGCGCCATGGAGGATCCGGATGGCAATGTCACAGTGACGCTCGAGCTTCTGCACAACGACCCGATGCTGTCGGTGCCGCTGCTGGTCGCCGACGATCTCGATGACGTCGCCGCCGACTGGCGCGCCTGGGCCGACGCCTACCGCCTGCCCATGCTGCTGATCGAGGCCGACGGCATTGCCCGCACGCTGGAAGAATCGCTTGGCGCCGCCATCAAGGCGCTGCCGGCGCAGGACCGCCGCAAGGGTCGCGTCTCGACCATGCGCCGCCCGCGCTTCCTCGCCCGCCGCCGCGCCGGCGATCTCGGCCTCAGGCTGGTCATCGGCGGCGAGGAGCTTATTTCGCGGGAGTAGCTAAACCAGCGGCTTCAGCGTCACCCAGGCCGCGCCGCCGATCAGGCCGAGGAAGATCAGCCAGCCGACCTGGTTGTTCGATCTGAACAGCCTCAGGCACTGGTCCGGATCGTCGATGTCGAGCACGGCGATCTGCCGCGCCATATGCGCGCCGGCGGCGATCAGCCCGGCGAGCGCCGGCACCGGTGCCTGCGCCGAGGCAAAGGCAATGGCGAAGCAGACCAGCGCTCCGCCATAAAGCCCGGCCAGCCAGGCTTTGGTGTTATCGCCGAACAGGCGCGCCGTCGAGCGCACGCCGACGATGGCGTCGTCTTCCTTGTCCTGATGCGCATAGATCGTGTCGTAGCCGATCACCCACAGAATCGAGCCGATGTAGAGCATAATTGGCGGCCCATCAAGATCGCCGAACTCGACCGCCCATCCCATCAGCGCTCCCCAGGAAAAGGCAAGGCCGAGTACCAGTTGCGGCCAATGGGTGTATCGCTTCATGAAAGGATAGATGGCGACGATGACCAGCGAGCCGATGCCCAGCGAGATGGCAAAGCTGTTGAACTGCAAAAGCACGGCGAGGCCGACCAGTGCCTGCAGGACAACAAACATCCAGGCCTGTCGGCGCGTGACCTTGCCGGCCGGCAGCGGCCGCGAGCGCGTGCGTTCCACCTGGTTGTCGATGTCCTCGTCGACCAGGTCGTTGTAGGTGCAGCCGGCGCCACGCATGGCGAACGCACCGAGAAAAAACAGCAGCAGGTACCACGGCGACGGCAGCAGCGAGAGCAGCGGATCCGTCGGACGCGGATAGGCGCTCGCGGCAAGTGCAGCCGACCACCAGCATGGCCACAGCAGCAATTGCCAGCCGATCGGCCGGTCCCACCGGGCAAGCTGCGCATAGGGCCACAACCGCCGCGGCAGCGCGCGATAGACCCAGTGGCCGCTCGGCGCATCGGCGACGCGGCCCTGGGCCGCTTTCGACTGGACGGTTTCCATTTTGCTGAAGTGGCAGCAGAGGCGAATGCCGTCAAGCGTCAAGCAGCCCCCGCGCGCTCGCCACGGGCAATCGGCGCTTCGGCAGCCAAATGTCTTGACCCGTCGGGCGCGGCGCAATAGCGCAGTCCTGGTCTTGGAATGACGAGGAATCTGGGCATGCGTGTTTTACTGATCGGCTCCGGCGGACGAGAACATGCGCTGGCATGGAAGATGGCGGCGTCACCGCTGCTGACCAAACTCTATGCGGTGCCCGGCAATCCGGGGATCGGGCGCGAAGCCGAGCTGGTGAGGTTCGATATTGCGGATCACACGGCGGTGGCCCGGTTTTGCCGCGAGAATGAAATAGACCTCGTCGTGGTCGGGCCGGAAGGGCCGCTGGTCGCCGGCATTGCCGACGACCTGCGCGCCGAGGGCATTCGCGTCTTCGGCCCGTCAAAGGCGGCGGCACGGCTGGAAGGATCAAAGGGTTTCACCAAAGACCTCTGCGCCAAATACGGCGTCCCGACCGCCGCCTATGGCCGCTTCGGCGATCTGGCTTCGGCCAGGGCGTATGTCGAGAAGACAGGTGCGCCGATCGTCATCAAGGCCGACGGCCTAGCTGCCGGCAAGGGCGTCACCGTCGCCATGACGCTTGACGAGGCGCGGACCGCGCTCGACGTCTGTTTTGACGGCTCCTTCGGCCAAGCCGGCGCGGAAGTGGTGGTAGAGGAGTTTCTCATCGGCGAAGAAGCAAGTTTCTTCTGCCTGTGCGACGGCACCACCGCGCTGCCCTTTGGCACGGCGCAGGACCATAAGCGCCTCAGTGACGGCGACACCGGCCCGAACACCGGCGGCATGGGCGCCTATTCGCCGGCACCAGTGATGACGCCGGAGATGATCGACCGAACCATGCGCGAGATCGTCGAGCCGACCATGCGCGGCATGGCTGAAACAGGCGCTCCGTTTTCCGGCGTGCTGTTCGCCGGCCTGATGATTACTGACAAGGGGCCGAAGCTGATCGAATACAACACCCGTTTCGGCGACCCGGAATGCCAGGTCCTGATGATGCGGCTGAAGGACGATCTGCTCGTCCTGCTCAACGCCGCCGCTGACGGCCAACTGGCGCACACCTCGGTGCGCTGGCGCGACGACGCGGCGCTCACCGTGGTGATGGCGGCCAGGGGTTATCCCGGAGCGCCGGAAAAGGGCTCGGTCATCCGCGGCGTAGAGGCGGCGGCGGGCAAGGGCGTCGAGATATTTCATGCCGGCACCGCGATAAACGGCGGCGCACTCGTCGCCAATGGCGGTCGCGTGCTCAACATCACGGCGACCGGCCGCACCGTCGGCGAGGCGCAGAAGAAGGCTTACGCCGCGCTCGACCGGATCGACTGGCCGCAAGGCTTTTGCCGCCGTGACATTGGCTGGCTGGCACTGGCGCGCGAGCAGTCGAAGTGACGCTTCAGGCGGCCTCCGGCTTCAGTGCAGGCCGCGGTAGAATTCGGTCGAGACGGTGCTGACCGCACCGGCGGCGGAGACAATTCCAGGGTCCGATGCCGCACGCTTTTCGTTTCGCGTCCAGGCGACATATTCGGCAATCCCGCGGGGAAGGCTCGGCGCCGTCTTGGCCGTAGGCATTTGAAGACCGCTGCTGAATTTGGCCAAGCGCGTTCTAAATACCGCGACCAGTTGCTCGAGGCTCGGGGGTGCTGCCACGGTGGCGTAGGTCATGGCAGTGCCGGCGAGCCCCGCCTCGCGTGAGAGCGGCACCGGTATCAAGGCGAGATAATCCGGCTGCACGTCGATCAGGCCGCCGAACGGCCACTGCGCGCGCAATTCCGTCGCGTTCATCGGCGCGACGCTGACGTCGATATCGTTGGGTGTGCCCGCGACCCGGTAGGGACAGCGGAATCGGCCGCAATTTGCTCGCGCCGAAAACTGCCAGAGCGCATACCCCTGCCAGTTGCCCATCGGAAAATGCAGACCGATGTCTGGCTTGTAGCGCGCATACCACAGCGGCAGCCGGGACAGGAGCGGGTATTTATACTTGTTGTCGGCGATATGCCTGGCTGTCGTGCCGTTGGTGTAGAGCACCGGAAAGCGGCCAACCCGACGATGCACATGGCGCACGAATTCCTCGGCATCCTCGAGCGACATCCATTGGGTGGGATCATCGTCCTCGATATCGAGGGCAAGCAGGTCATCCGGCCCGGGTTTCACGAAATTGATGAAATTATTGGCCTGTCCCACGGGGTTGCCGGGGCGGGCGAGATGATAGGCACCCCATTTCAGGCCCAGTGCCCTGGCCACCACCTTGCGCGTCTGGAACAGTTCCTGTGCCATCGCATGGCGTTTCCAGAGCGTCTTGCACAGCCGCAGCTCGGTCTCGTCTCCGAAACAGAAATAGGGTGGCGGCATTCCGTCCGATGCCTTGTTGATGAAGCCGACAAGACGCTTGTCGGCGGCTAGCCGGGTCCAGTCGATGGAATTGTATTCGTAGGCGTCGACGACCAGTGCCCGGTCCGCATCCTTCCAAGGTTCGGAGAAATCCGAGGCCTTTGCCGGCGTCAGCGCCAGGGTCATCGCCGCCGCGACAAGGAGAAGCGCTGAGCGGACAAGGGGGCGCGCCGGCGTTTTCAAGCAGCAGATCCTTGCTGGCCAAAGCCAAATCCTGAACCGCCATGGTTAAGGAAATGCTCTCGATCGCGGCCCGGGGACGCCACGGCTCGGACAGCTTCTCCGTCGATGGTTTTGATGGTCGTCAATGTCGAGAGCGGGTTTGAAACGGGTCGGGCGCCGGCACTTGCGACAGCGTTCCTGCCGTCTCGCGCTTACGGTGATGGGCGAGCGAGCATTGCGGCGAGCACAATATGCCGCGATCAGACCAATAGGCTGCTCCGTTCTCCATCTTACCTTCGTGATAGCAAAAACCGGTCGCCCGGTAGGGCAGGCCGCATTCGATGCAGCGATAGGCGTCAGGTCTGGCGAGCACGGGCGGTCCGATCCGGTATTACTGATTCCGCCGGTCGAACTTATCCCGGCTTTTGGCGAATTTAGCCTGCGTCGCAGCAATTGGCAAAATCCGCGTGACAAAGTTTGACGTTTACGTAAAAAGAAGCTCGCCAGGGAAGCCGAAAGCAGATGATTTTGCCTCGGCACGGGTCTTAAGTAGACCTTCCGGACTGAGGGCGGCCGGACGGAGGAGGAGCGAGCGCCATGTATCGGGCACCGGTCGAGGAAATCGCCTTCACCCTGAAGCATGTCGCCGGCTTGAAGCCGGCGCTCGATGCCGGCACCTTTGGCGAACTCGGCGAGGACCTCGTCGACGCCATTCTGGCCGAGGCCGGCCGCTTCGCCAGCGAAGAGGTGGCGCCGCTTTACACGATCGGCGACCGGCACGGCGCGGTGCTCAAAGGCGCTGCCGTCACTACCCCGCCCGGCTGGAAAGAACTTTATCGCCGCTGGATCGGCGGTGGCTGGAATGCGCTGTCGGCGCCGGAAGCGTATGGCGGCCAGGCGCTGCCGGCCATGCTCGGCGTCGCCGCGCTTGAAATGTGGAACTCCGCCTCGATGGCGTTCGGCATCGCCCCGACGCTGACCATGGGCGCGGTCGAAGCACTCGACAAGCATGGCTCGCAGGCGCTCAAGGCCAAATATCTGGAAAAACTGGTCTCCGGCGAATGGATGGGCACCATGAACCTGACCGAACCGCAGGCAGGCTCGGACCTGAATGCCTTGCGAACCCGCGCCGAACCGGCCGGCGACGGCACCTACCGCATCTTCGGGCAAAAGATATTCATCACCTATGGCGAGCACGATTTCACCGACAACATCATCCATCTGGTGCTGGCGCGGCTGCTGGACGCACCGCCCGGCACGCGCGGCCTGTCTTTGTTCCTGGTACCGAAATTCCTGGTCGGCGACGATGGCGCGCTGGGCGCACGCAACGACGTCTTCTGCTCCGGGCTGGAGCACAAATTGGGCATCCATGCTTCGCCGACCTGTACGATGATCTATGGCGATGGCTTCGAAGGCGCTACGCCCGGCGCGATCGGCTGGCTGGTCGGCGAGGAGAACAAGGGCCTCGCCTGCATGTTCACCATGATGAACAACGCGCGCCTTGCCGTCGGCATGCAGGGCGTGGCGGTCGCCGAGGCGGCGATGCAAAAGGCGCTCGCCTATGCAAACGACCGCCGGCAAGGCAAGGCGGCGAGCTATCGCGGTGCCGGCATGGCGCCGATCGTGCATCACCCCGACATCCAGCGCAGTCTTCTGACCATGAAGGCGCTGACCCAGATTGCCCGCGCCATCTGCTATTCCTGCGCCCACGCCATCGATCTCGCGTCGCGGAGCGAGGATGCAAAGCACTGGCAGGAGCGCGCCAATCTCTTGACGCCGCCGGCCAAGGCGTTTTCCACCGATGTTGGCGTCGAGGTCGCCTCGCTTGGGCTGCAGGTGCATGGCGGCATGGGATTCATCGAGGAGACAGGGGCAGCGGCGCTTTATCGTGACGCGCGCATTGCACCCATTTACGAAGGCACCAATGGCATCCAGGCGATCGATCTGGTGACGCGCAAGCTGCCGCTCGGCGGCGGTCAGCATGTGCATGGCTACATCGCTGAGCTCAAGGCCGTCGCCGATGCGGTGCGAGCGTCGAACCTTGAAGGCTTTGGCCGCACCGCCGATCGCCTCGACCAGGCGCTTGATGACCTGTCACAGGCGAGCCGTTCCCTGCAAGACCTGCAGGCCGAAGGCCGTCCGGACGAGGCGTTGGCGGGCGCCACACCTTATCTCAGGCTGATCTCGCTTGCTGCCGGCGGCGCCTATCTGGCGCGCGGCGCGCTTGCCGACCAAAGCCGCATCGCGCTGTGTCGGTTCTTCGCCGAGAACCTGCTTGGCGAAGTGGGCGCGCTCAAGGAGCGCGTCGTCGGCGGCGCCGACAGCCTTGCCGTTGCCGGCAAAGCGCTGATTTCAGCCTGACGTTCGCACGCGCCGAAATTCACAAAGGCCCGAAATTCACAAAGGACCAATCCGTGACAGACCACATCCTCGTCGAACGCCGGGGTGCCATCCAGATCATCCGCATCAATCGTCCGGACAAGAAGAACGCCCTGACCCGCGCCATGTACGCCACGATGTCGGCGGCTCTTGCCGACGGCGACGCCGATCCGGCAATCCGCGTCCATGTCTTTCTCGGCGTGCCCGGTGCTTTCTCGTCCGGTAACGACCTTGCCGATTTCATGGTCGTCGCCTCGGGCGGCGAAGGCGGTACCGAAGTCTGGGATTTCCTGATGGCGCTGGCCAAAGCGGAGAAGCCGATGGTTTCCGGCGTCGACGGCATTGCGGTCGGTATCGGCACCACGCTCAACCTGCATTGCGACCTGACCTTCGCCACGCCGCGCACAATGTTCCGGACGCCCTTCGTCGATCTCGGCCTTGTGCCGGAGGCAGGATCGAGCCTGCTCGCACCGCAGATCCTCGGCCGGCAAGGCGCCTTCGCGCTGCTTGGCCTCGGCGAGGGCTTTTCGGCCGAGCGCGCCAAGGCCGCCGGGCTGATCTACGAGGTGGTCGAGGAAGAGGCACTCGAAGCATCGGTATTGGCGGCGGCGGGCCAAGTCGCTGCCAAACCGCCGCAAGCGCTAAGGATCGCGCGCGACCTGATGCGCGGCTCGCGCGACGAGCTTGTCGAACGCATAGGCAAGGAAAGCCAGCATTTCCGCGAGCGGCTCACATCCGATGAGGCCCGCGCCGCCTTGACGGCCTTCATGACCAGGAAAAAGGCCTAGACCATCTGGCCTTGTCTCGCATCGTGGACCCGCCGGCAGCAACCGGCGGGCGGTTTCGCCATGCTCTCTTTGTCACATCGCCATTTTTTTACATTCGGCCTGGGCCTTTGCCGAAGACGTGTCGATCATGAATGTCTTGCCCTTGGCGTCGGTCATCAACATCATGCAATGCTTGATCGGTTTCGCCATTTTCATCATTTCGGCGCTCATCTTCGCGTCGGGCATCATGGTGCCCATATGCCCATCGGGCATGATCGCCATGACCTCCCCACCCTTCATCATCGTCATTGTCCCCATCGCGTCCTCCGCAAAGGCTTGCGAAGCGAAAAAGCCGGCAAGACCGGCCATCGTGACCAACCTGAGTGAATGCATTGCTTCCTCCTGAATTTGCGCCAGCGGCGCGTTGAGCCCTTTCCTGGTTCGTTCCGGCACGCTGGAACGTTTCACGCACACGAGATCGTGATCGTGGGAATTGGAAACGCCAGGTCTCTATAGCCCGGCATGGGTCGCGCAGGAGCCTGATCTCCTGCGTCTCGATGCGACTTACATGGTCTGCGGCCAGCGCTGCGCGGCGTGCATGACGGTGAGGATTTCGACAGTTTCGCCGTCGATGCGACAAGGGACGACATACGGCACATCGACCAAGACGAGTTCCCGTGTCCCCTTGATGCGCCCGATGCGCCCCATCGCCGGCTGTTCGGTGAGATGTTCCGCCGCCGTTACGATACGCGCAATGGTCCTCGCGGCCGCCTCGGGATTGTCCTTCTCAACATGCGTGCCGATTTCATCAAGCCGCCGCAACGCCCGCTTGGTCCAGCGGATTCGCTTATGGCTCATGCCTGGCGGGTGGATTTAACGTATTTTCTAACGACAGCCTCTACGTCGCTGGCACCCGCAAAATCGCCTTGCGAGGAGTGAACCAAAGTGGTTCGTCAAGGATTGCCGCATCGTCCTCTACGGATAAAGCCTAACCTTGTCCCAGCCGCCCTCGGCGTTGCGCGAAAAGACGACACGGTCGTGCAGCCGGAACGGACGGTCGTGCCAGAACTCGATCGTCTGCGGCACGATGCGGAAGCCCGACCAGTGTTTTGGCCGCGGGATGTCGCCGATCGCGTGGCGCGCCGTATATTCGGCGACCGCCTTTTCCAGCGCGAAGCGGCTTTCCAGCGGCCGCGACTGCTTGGAGGCCCACGCGCCGATGCGGCTGCCGCGCGGGCGCGTCGCGTAATAGGCATCGGCTTCGGCGTCGGTGACGATCTCCACCGGGCCGCGCGCCCGCACCTGTCGGCGCAGCGATTTCCAATGGAAGCACATTGCCGCTTTCATGCTGCCCAGGATCTCGCGGCCCTTGGCGCTCTCGAAGTTCGTGTAGAAGACAAAGCCGCCCTCGTCGAAGCCCTTGAGCAGCACCATGCGCACATTCGGCATGCCCTCGGCGTCGACCGTCGCCAGCGCCACGCTGTTGGGGTCGTTGATCTCGCTCTTCGTCGCGTCGTCGAGCCACGCCGCAAAAAGCCGGAACGGTTCCGCCGCCTCGGTAAAGTCACTGCTTGTTAACCCGGTTTCGCTCATAGTTTTCTCAAATTTATCGCCGGCTGGGGAGATTGCCGATTGTCGCGTATCGCGCGAGCTTTTGACAGTGGGCAATGGAGCGTTATCGCTTCGGCCAGCGCCAAAGCCATGATCGTGACAATCATCCTGCCGCTTACCGCCTGTGGCGGGGGCGGCTTCAGTCTGGAGCAGACGGAGGTCGACCGCTCGATACTGACCTCGAGCACGCCGGCCTCGGTCACGCCGCTCGATCAGGACCGCGCCTCCGACCAGGCCACGATCCGCAACGCCGTGTCCTCCGCCGACGTTGAGCAACTGGCCGGGCAGGCCGTTCCGTGGGCAAATGCCGATACCGGCTCGCGCGGCTCCATCACCGAGCTCGCGGAATTCAGGGCTAACGGCGAGACATGCCGTCGCTTCACCGCTTCACGCGAGAGCTTCGACGGCGTCGCGCTGTTCAAAGGCGAAGTATGCCTGGCCGGCGGCAGCGCCTGGCGAATGCAGGATTTCAAGGCGCTCTGATTTTCCGCCGGAGACATAGTGGTAAGCCACTGGAATTTCTTCCTATGCAAGCGCATATAGGAGGCGATCATGGAACCACTCCTTCTCCAGGGCAGTAAGCATGCGCGATCCCTATGAGGTGCTGGGCGTTGCCAAGAACGCATCGGCCAAGGACATAAAATCGGCGTACCGGAAGCTCGCCAAGAAGTACCATCCGGACCAGAATCCGGATCCCAAGGCAAAGGAGCGTTTTGCCGCCGCCAACCAGGCTTACGAGATCGTCGGTGACGAGAAGAACAGAGCGGCTTTCGATCGCGGTGAGATCGACGCCGAAGGCAAACCGCGGTTCCAGGGGTTCGAAGGCGCGACTGGCGGCGCCGATCCTTTCGCCGGTTTCCGCCGGCAGCAAGGGCCGGGCGGCGCGCATTTCGAATTCCGCACCGGCCGTCCCGGCGGTGATCCGTTCGACGGCAACAGCGACATCTTCAGCCAGATCTTCGGCGATGCTTTCAGCCAGCAGCGCGGAGCCGGCATGGGCGCCGGCCGCCGGATGCCGACCGCAGCCGACCTCAACGTCACGCTGGACGTCACTATCGAGGAGGCCGCAACCGCCCAGAAGGTGACGGCGATGTTCCCCGACGGCCGCAAGGTGGCGGTCAAGCTGCCGGCCTATGTCGAGGACGGCCAAACCATCCGGTTGAAAGGCCAGGGTGAGCAAGGACCGGGGCAGCCGGGCGATGCACTGGTCAAGATCCGTTTCCGCCGGCACCCGCGCTACCGCGTCGAGGGCCGCGACCTGCATGTCGACCTGCCGGTGGAACTGGCCGATGCGGTGCATGGCGCCAAAGTGGCGGTCGAAACCCCGACCGGCAGGATTGCGGTCAATGTTCCCCCTTGGTCGAGCTCGGACAAGGTTCTGCGGCTGAAGGGAAGGGGCTTGCCGGAAAAGGCCGGCGGTCACGGCGATCTCTACGCGCATGTGCGACTGATGCTGCCGGAAGGCGGCGACGCCGAGCTCGAGGCGCTGATGCGCCGGCGAAAGAGCTGACGGTCGAAAAGGCCGGCGCTGATATCATGTGTGAAACGCGGACATGAGTGGTTTCATGCCGTCGATTATCGACAGGACACGAGCAACCAGCGCCACTGGGGTAGCCGACCACAACTCGCGATCGGTCATGCGCGCACTCGCGTCTATCAGTCGCCGAGTCTTCCCCCGCGGTGCCCCATCATCATCCGGGAAGCATACATCGTGGGCGAGCGCTTGCCGGGCAGATTTGCATCGAGAACGATCTGTTCGACGAACCCCTGGTTCATTTCGAATTCCACGCACTCATCAAGCTTGTCGACGATCCAGAGAAGATAATTGTCTGCTGAATTTCGGTCGTTAGGGTCAGCTTTCTTATCAAATCCGCAGTCGTCAATAGGTATGGGTTGAGGTGCGGCAGGAATAAGCATGATTTTTGGCTTTGGAAGGTCATAGCAATGACCTTCATACGAATAACCCACGATGATGCCGCATGATAGGGGCGCTTCCTGTTTCACCATTTCGTTAAGTGAAATTACGCTTGAAATTACAATTAATCCGAACTTTCGTATGTCCAAAGATATTTGTGTTGCATATCCAATACCATCTGGAAATATACTAGAGCTTTTAGCTATTAAATTGGCTACTTGACCATCTGTAAGCTTACCTTTTTGGCTAATATATTGGAATTGCTCTTTAATCTTTTCATTGTTACTGAGGTCATCCATTGTAGATTTTACGGCTATATCGAATTGATCCCCCGAAATGCTTTTCTCCTCTCCGGGGAGCAATAATTCGCTTCCGTTTGGGGAAATACCATAGAGTCTGACCTGAGTTGCATTGTACGCGCTCTGTGGGAAGGTTAGTGTGGGCCTTTGACAGTCGGCACTCATTTCCGCGCTCCTCTATCCGTTGCTTCATAAAATTTCCCGCCATCTGAAGTTCTCTTCGAAGCTTGCCGCTATCGCCGGGCGGATGCGTTCGGACACTTCGATGATGGTGGAGGCTGCGACTGCGAATGTGAGATGATCGGCATCGAGGCGCGTCCACGCGCGCGAGCGAAAGCGCGACATCGTCGCGCGCCTTGATTAGCTCGGTCTTGAAGAGGAACGGACGGGCCCGGAATGCATCGCCCGTGAAGTTAGAGATGTTCTGCATGTCGGCCTCGCCAACCTGTCTGATGTCGAAGCGAAGCAGGCGCTCGTCGGCGAGGCCCTGCCCCACCAGGCCGGCGTGGTAGAGATCGACCAGGGTATCGAACACCGCTCCCGTGAATGGCCGAGACCTGTCATGAATCTCTTCGGTCACTTCCGTCATCTTGCGTGAGTTACTGGCAAGGCGGATCTGGCGGTCGCCCGTCAATTCGGCGATGCGGTTGAGCTCGTTGAGGACAAGCAGGTTTGCCTGGCTATGCCGTAACAATCGATCCATCCCGCTGTCGAAATGCAGGAACGAAAGCAGCGAAATAAGATCGGCGTTGGCTTCGTGGAACGGCCCGAAGTCGCCGTCCTGCAGGCCTTTCATGGGCATCCCGAAGAGAGAAAAGAGTATGGAGTGACCTATTTCATGCGCGATCACGTCGAAGTTGAGAGCGTACGGATGGCCGTGCCCGTCGGCTCCGCGCTCGCGGCCAAGCTCCAGATAGCCATACCCCGATTGCGCATTCTCCCAGTCAATCCAGGGAATGATCTCAAGCCGCTCGTATGTTTCGGCGAAGTACCAGATAATCGGTTTGCCCAGATAGCTTTCCCAGATGTCGAGCACCCGGCTCGCAGCCGCGAACGCATGGGCTGCCAGGAACTGACGCGACTGAAGAGAGAGCTGGTCGAAATGACCATCAAAGCCGGGTTCGGCTGGTGGAAAATACGCGCCGACGAAGGGCGGCAGGTAGGGATATTCGTACGGCTGCTTGTCCAGCACGGGATCACGCACGTATATACGATGATCCTCCGGGCCCGCATGGATCAAACCAGGCGATGTTGAAATCCAGACCACCTCGGGTTTCTCGTAACCAGAAACGTAAGGCGCTTGTGGATATAGCAGGAAGCGTGTTCCAGCCGACATCCCCGCCCGACCGGCGACATCGAGCGCGTTCAACTGCGCGGCCCCTCTCATAGTCGGCGACACTAGCACGAAGCCTGCACTTCGTAAATTGCACCAGGTATCACCGGCAACTCTGTCGTCAGATTGCTAAGCCGGCGTCCTCCAAATCTTGGGCAAACGCGACCGTCATTCTGAAACTCTTCAATTCCGCCGGCACGAATGCATTTTCGTGCATGAGTTGCATAGCTGACAGTGCGTCGCGTTTCTTTTGCTGAACGAAAGCCCCTGCGAGAATTTGCCGGCAGGCTTCGATATCATGGTCACCGGCTTCCGGTAATGCCTCGCGGACCATTCGCGACAGCGTACGTTCCCTAAAATTGAGGTTCCGGGCCGCGTTCTCAAGCTTTCCTGACAAATCGGTGGAGATCAGGTTCCGCCTCAAAGCGGCGCGGATGGTCATTCGCAAATCAACCAAAGCGTGCGTTAATGGCGAAAAATTCACCGCCTTCGGACCGTACAGCACTGCCACTGCGTCATCAGGCAGGAAAGCAAAGCGGCGGTACCATCGATAGATAAGGCCAACGCCGTGCATGTACGGGTAAAGCTCGGCGGCTCGCAGGGCTCCCATGCTTCCAGCACCAATCACCGGGATGGCCTGGCTGATCGCCCACAGTATTTCCTTGTGCCTCACTGCCGGCTCAGCCTGGAAAGCGCCGTCTATGATGACAATTGCAGCCGGGTCATAACGCTGCACCGCGGCTATGATCGAGCCTTGCACCGCAGGTGCCAGGCAGATAACGTCGGCCACCTGCTGTGCCTCTGGATGCGGTAGCGTGGGGCCGGTGAAAACGAGCCGAGGTCGCATCCGGTCACTCCACTAAAGGGTACAATTGCGGGATAACTATCCTGACGGCCGACAGTCGGTTCCAAGGGCTGGTGTTGAGGCGGATCAGATACACCGCGCTGATTCCGCTTTCCTCCAGTCGTGCGAGAAGACTGCCACGCAAGGTCTGCCCGCTCGCCGCTCGATCGGCAGGCTGGCGGGCGAAACTCACGTCCTTGCGGCCGCCGATGATCAGCTGGCGGTGCGCCTCGATAAGCTGCCAGTCGGGATATTTCGGATAAGACGCCCGGGTCATGTCGTCGCGCGCACCCGAGATCGCCGCAAGCCGCGCCTGCGCCGCCTCATGGATCGCTTGGACGGCAGCTGCCGCCGGATCGAATGCAGCGGCCGAGCCGTCGGCCGGCAGATGGAGCAATGCCGTCTCGCGAGGATTGCTCTCCATCAGATGGCACCAAATCACAGGCAGGCCAACAGGCGACGGCGCAAACCAAAGGCCGACGATCATGTCCTTTCGTGCAAGTTCATCCAAAAGGGCCACGACCCTTGCGTCATCGATGGTCGCTGGATCGATTCGCTGGTGTTGCAGAAAACCATGCGTCTTGAGAGCGCGGGCGATCGCATCGCGTTCGACGCATTCCAATATGCCGTGTATGATGGCGTCTGCTTCATCAAGCGCGGCCGCCAGTCCGGTTGTCGTTGGCGTGAAAATTCCGTCACAGGGGGTGGGCGGTACGAGATAGGCCGTGTGCACCAATTCCAGCGGAACGAAGTCGCGGCCGCCGCCCAGCAGGTTCTCCGCCTCCATCCAAGCGATTTCTCGGCCGCGCCAATCAGCAGGGGCGGGCTCTCGCAGCCACGTCTCAAATCGCCCGTAGGGTATCCCGAGTAACCTGGCCGAAGCGTAAGCTGCATCAAGATATTCGATGCGCTCGGCGAAAAAGCTCTCAGCGGATTCCAAAATGGCCGATATGGCAGCGCGAGCCAGGCTGGCACCCTTTCCCTGCGCGACCGCGTTTGAAAACGAGAACGGCCTCGTTGCCTGCACGACCGGGATGCCGAGACGGTCCAGGCCGGTAATGTCCGCAATACGGGTGATTCCCAACGCTTGTCGCATCGACATCAGATACGTCAGCGCTTCGTCTGCCGGAGGACCAAGGCGCTCATATTGTTCCACTATCGGCTGGCCCGCAGTTCCGGCTCAGGGTTGACGATCAGCGGTTCGCCGGGCTCAATCGACTTCCTTGCCGCTTCGACACGGTCGTTGTAGCTCCGAAACAGTACGGGCGAGAGATTTGACGCGCTGAGCGTCTCGTAGGCCGCGATGAGGATGGGCACGGCATTTTGCTCGGCTGCAGTATTGAGGCTCTTCTCAAGGGCAGATGCCACCTGGCCAGCTGCCGCGCCGTCAAGGACGAGAAGTTGTGCAATTCGCCGGTGTAGTTCCGCCAGCCAATATCGACTGCCACCCGCCTCGGCCTGCGCCACCGCCGAATGAAGCAGGGCAAGCGCGTCACTGATCTCACCCGAGCGCGCGAGAAGTTCCGCCAGCATGCCGCAATAGACGGGCTCGTCCTCAGGTGTCTGCACTTGTCCATGCAGGCCGAGGGCCTCACGCATCTTGTCCTTGCCCCGCTCGAGGTGGCCAGCGTTGCCATCGCACCAGCCCTCGAAGATTTGTGCCGAGACGACTAGCGAAGGCAGGTGATGAAGCGCGGTCAGCTGCCGCAGATCCTCAATCACGTCACGCAACGAAGCGAAGTCGCGGCGATAGCAACTCAGCATCGCGCCGTTGATACAGGCATGCGCAATGCTGCTGACATGGCCAGTCTGCTGAGCCCAGCGGCGGGCCTCCGACATGGAGCGGAGAGCGCTCGTTGCACGTCCCGAGAACCACAGCGACAGTGCACGATGCGCCAAGCCGCACACGCGCGCGTCGTGCCCCCCAAAACGCGTGGCATTCGCGTGCCCCTGGCCCACGTCATAGTGCGGCAATCCAGCATCAACCGCGGCTATGCATCCACCATGGTCTCCGCGATTGAAATCGACTGCCCACAAGCAGTGCCTAGCCTGAAGCTGAATCTCGGGGTCGTTAACCTCCTTTAGATCACTGACGACGGCCTGCGCCCGCTCGCCATCAACGACCGAACCCGTGAACCACCAACCCCAATAGATCGGGAACCACTTGGCGCGCTCCGCTATCGGCCGACGCCGTGCGAAATTTACGCCTTCGTCGTAGAGCCTGCGGGCATGCTCGGAATTTGGCCCTTCGACAGCGGTCAATATCGGCCCGAGCGCAACCATCGCCGAGAGCCGCAGCGCATCCCGTTTGTCATGATCAGAAACCTGCCCGCAAAGCGCAATGGCGTGCTCGAGCAGCTGCCTTGCCTCAGCCATAGCCGAGCGGGACGAGCTTTCCATGCCGGCATTGACGAACTCGCCGATCGCTTCGTCAAGCAGGCCGCCTCGCTCAGCATGATCTGCAAGAGCTGCCGTTGTTAGCCAGCCAACGAGGCTGCGGTTGCCACTAGCCACCGCATAAAGACGCTGATGCAGGATCCGGCGCCGTTTCCGCAGTGTTCCACTATAGATCGTTTCTTGGATAAGCGCATGCCGAAACGCGTACACTGTTGCCGCTGCATGCCTGGCGCGTATGAAGCCAGCCTCGGCCAGGGCATTGAGCGCCGCAGAGATTGTGCCCGGGTCAAATTCCGGCAAGAGCGCCGACAGCAAGTCCAGGCTGAATCTGTTGCCGGCGACGGCGGCCGCGCGCGCCACCTCGCGGGCGCGGCCGAGAGGCTCGAGCCGGGCGTCCAACACTGTTTCCAACACCGCCGCGCGGCCGAGCGAAACACCCTGTGGCAGGTGCTCAGTACCGCTAGCGGCATTCTCCGCCATCCATTGGCAAACCTCCTCGATGAACAGGGGTACACCGCCGGTGACGCGCTCGACCAACTCTATCAGCTCAGGCGCGGGCGCTCGTTTGCCTTGAGGCCACATCGTCGCGATTGCCCGCAAGGTGTCGGCATGCTCAAGGGGAGCGAGCAGGACATGCTTGCTTTTTTCGTCCAGCCAGTCGCCAGATCCCGGCCTCGTCGTTGCGATCAAGAGCACGGGGCAACTAGGAACCAGTTTTGCAAGTTCACCCAGCAGTTGCTTCGACGTAAGGTCGATCCAGTGAATATCTTCAACGATCAAGATCACTGGGCCACTGGCGCACGTTGCTTGTAACGCATGGCGCGCAGCCCAACCGGCCTTCTCTCGGATCACTTCCGGATCCATCTCATGGAAACCGGACCTCGCGCCTTCCACGCCGAGCAGAAAAGAAAAGATGTCGACGACTTCGGCGTCGTGAATGTCATGTGCTGCGAACACCTCTGCTACAAGCGCAGGGGTGAGTGCACGCTCGCCATCGTCGAAATTGCCCAGCATCGCCTGCCGCAGTGGATACAGCGTCGAACGCGAGTCGCCTGGCATACATTGGAAGAGGAGCAACCTGTTGCGTTGGAAACGCGTTCGCCGGCGCACCTCGTGTAGGATGCGCGACTTGCCAATGCCGGCCTCGCCCTCGATCACTACGACTTGGCCACGTCCCGAAACGGCCTCATTCCAACATTCGTGGATCAGCTCGGCCTCATCCGTACGGTCGACCAAGGGACTGGTGAGGCGTCCGAACGCGGAGAAGCGGTCTACCCCCCGCTTGTGACTCAGCGCCTGCCAGACCTGCTCGGGTTGCGCGAAGCCTTTGATGACGTGAGAACCGTAGAAGCTAAATACGTGTGAGCGCCGTGCCAGATTGCGCGTCTCGTTGCACACGACGACGGTATCCGGCCGGGCAATTGCCTGCAGCCTGGTTGCCAGCGCAAATGCAGGGCCGGTTACCGTGTCCTGCGCTACAGCGGTGTCGCCCTTCAGGATCAGCGTCATCGAGGTCGCCACACCGACCCTTACATGCAGGTCGCTCCACCCTTTCTCCGCGGCAAGGAGCTTGCACGCCCTGACGATCTCAAGTCCGGCGCTGATCGTCAGCGACGCCGCATCCTTCGCACCCAGATCGACTGGGAACACAGCGACGCCGCCGTCGCCGACCTCGACCGTCACGGTTCCGGAGCACGATACAATCGCTTCCTTGGCGGCCATTTGAAACGCCAAGATAAGTTCCTCAAAATCTTCGATGCCGAGCAGGCCCAGCAGCTCGGTGGAGCCTACGAGATCGTAGCAAAGAGCGGTTAGTATGCGCCGTTCGTGACGGGTCTCGACACCGTCATCCGTCAACCCTTTGCCGATCGGAAGGCGCGAGCCAGTCCCCGCCTTCGGAACATCAACTCGGCTCTTATGCGACATGTCACCCTCGCTGACAGGGCATACTATCAAAAGTATGACAGAGCACAAATTACTGAGCGGCGATCGCCGGAAGGTGCGACGGCTGCTCAGGACCTCTCGCCTGTGGGTTGGCGGACTCAACGTCAAATTTTTTGTCCAAAGGCAGACATTCGACGGCCTAAGCCCAGACGTCCGCTCCCGGCGCACCGCAAAGCGGTCGTCCACGGCCCAAAGTATGGAAGTCGGCTCGGGGTCATGAGTGCGACTTCGGCCGCTGGCCAACGAAACTTCCGCCAAAGGGTCATCTTCCGCCGTGACACCGATACTGGCGTCGGATTTTTCCACTGGCCCACGACTGCAAGGTCAAAGCGCTACAGCGTCCTTTGCGCGCCCAAAAGGACGCGCGGCTCTGTAGACCAGCGGCTTTGTCCCCCGAACTGTCCGCTTTGAACGCTTGAAGGGGCACTGTGGCTGTGCGATAGGCACTCCACAAAGCAGAGAACCTTGCGGAGAGCGCTGACATGGCGGGTGAACGGGGCCTTATGGCCGGCAAGCGCGGCCTTATCCTTGGCATCGCCAACAATCGCTCGATCGCTTACGGCATTGCCAGGGCCTGTGTCGATCACGGCGCCGAGATCGCGCTGACCTATCAGGGCGAGGCGTTCAAGAAACGTGTCGAGCCGCTCGCGGCGGAACTGGGCGCGCATGTAGCGGGCCATTGCGATGTGACCGACCCGGCCAGCCTCGATGCGGTGTTCGCCGATATCGCCAGCCATTGGGGCAAGCTCGATTTCCTCGTCCACGCTATCGCCTTTTCCGACAAGGACGAGCTGACCGGCCGCTATGTCGAGACGACGCGCGATAATTTCCTGCGCACCATGGATATTTCGGTCTATTCCTTCACGACCATTGCCAAACGTGCCGAGGCGCTGATGACCGACGGCGGCTCGCTGCTGACGCTGACCTATTACGGCGCGGAAAAGGTGATGCCGCACTACAACGTCATGGGTGTCGCCAAGGCGGCACTCGAAGCCAGCGTGCGCTATTTGGCCGTTGATCTCGGCGCCAAGAAGATCCGTGTCAACGCGATCTCCGCCGGCCCGATCAAGACGCTTGCCGCATCCGGCATCGGCGATTTCCGCTATATCCTGAAATGGAACGAATACAATTCGCCGTTGAAGCAGACGGTCACGCAGGAGGAGGTTGGCGATTCCGGCGTCTATTTCCTGTCCGACCTTTCCCGTGGCGTCACCGGCGAGATCCATCATGTCGATTCCGGCTATCATGTCGTCGGCATGAAGGCGGTCGACGCGCCGGATATTTCGACGGTCAAGGACTGACGCCACCGCCTGACCTCTTCCGGAAGACCTGATGTACCCGCTCGTCTATATCGTGCGCCACGGCCAGACGGCGTGGAACGCCGAGGCCCGGCTGCAGGGGCAGGCCGATACCGACCTCGACGAGCTTGGCCGCGAGCAGGCTAGCCGCAACGGGCGCAGGCTGGCCGAACTCATCGACAAGCCCGAAGATTTCGACTTTGTCGCCAGCCCGATGCGGCGCACGCGTGAGACGATGGAGCGCCTGCGCGCGGCGATGAAGCTCGATCCGCACGCCTATCGTACCGAGCCGCTGCTCGTGGAATTGAGCTTTGGCGACTGGCAGGGTTTCACTTTTGCCGAACTCGAGGCGAACAATCCTGGTTCGACCAGGCGCCGCCGGCTCGACAAATGGAATTTCCAGCCGCCCGGCGAAGGCGCCGAAAGCTATCAGATGCTGCTCGAACGGGTGAAGCCGTGGTTCGACGCGCTCGATCGCCAGACGGTCTGCGTGACCCATGGTGGCGTAATGCGCGTAATGTTCCGCTTGGTACTGGGGATGTCCGAACAAGATGCGGTCAGCATGGACGTGCCGCAGGACCGCCTGCTCAGGCTGGACGGCCGGCGCCTGGAGTGGCTTTGAGCGGTCAAACTCTTAACGATCAGCCCCTTCTCAGGCATTGAAGGCAAGTCGGAACGATGCAAGGTGACCCGACCTCCAGATGGCGAGCCGCGAATAGCCGCTTTGCGCCGCATATCAGCCGCTCAGCATCCCTCGCCATTGCCTGAAAGCGGACATCGTCGACAGCGAAGTTCCGTTCGAGGGTACGCAAGGAGCGGCACTCGGTCTCAACTAATCGGGCGACTGCTGCCAGTTGGATTGCCTTGGCCCGTTCCATTTGCCGCTGGCCGCCAGGCCCAGCAGAGTTTCACGGCA